>CAXBSH010000389.1:0-5184 GCA_963977705.1 uncultured Planctomycetaceae bacterium | reverse complement strand
ATGCCTGGTCCCAGCGTGAGTCCTTGGGGACACACCTGCCTTGGGGACACACCATCCCAGCGGGGACACACCACGTTCGCCACCGTCCCTGGCGCGAACAAGCCTCGACGCCGGCGATGTTGTTTTTCCGCGACGAAGCTGGCCCGATCACTCCAAATGCCGGAACCAACCGCTGGGGCCACCCACTGGCGGCGTCCAATCGGTGGGGGGGGCTGGGCGAGCGCAAAACCGCTAACGATCGCGGGCACAGTCCCGCAGCTTCCAGGGCCGACCAGTGCGGAAACTGTTGGTGGAAGCCGGTCCCATGGAATTTCTCTAACAAATGGTATCCCAGCGGTATCCCAGAACGTCAAAATCGACTTGGAACAGGGAATCGCCAGAACCCGGGCCGGATTTCGCCCACCAACGGGGTTTACGGTGCGCAGAATAGGGTATGTCGGCCAGTCGCGGTTTGACATCGAACGCAGCAGAACGATAATGCGGTTCGGTTTTGTGGATTGCAGGGATTCTTCAGGGTGAAGCATTTTGTCGTTGCTGCAAAAAAATATTCCACTGTATTTGCTGGAAGAAGAGCGTGAGGGGTTGC
Source organism: uncultured Planctomycetaceae bacterium (assembly GCA_963977705.1). Taxonomy (GTDB): domain Bacteria; phylum Planctomycetota; class Planctomycetia; order Planctomycetales; family Planctomycetaceae; genus SXXK01. Next base: position 4,598 of record CAXBSH010000389.1, on the reverse strand, counting down.
GTGCTGCAGGCCGCTTCAATGCCTCGCTGATGGATTTTCTGCGTCCTCACGTGGTCGAAGGAACATCCACGGACAAGCTCGACAAACTGGCCCTCACTTACACTCGCGATCACGGGCACATACCGGCCTGCCTGAACTATAAGGGTTACCCGAAGACCATCTGCACCAGCGTCAACGAAGTTGTGTGCCATGGCATCCCCAATTCGACTCCGCTGAAAAACGGCGATATTGTGAATGTGGACATCACCACCATCGTCAACGGTTGGTATGGAGACCAGTCGGAAACCTTTTTGATTGGTGAGGTGACACCATCGGCCCGACGTTTGGTGCAAACCACCTTCGACTCACTGTACCTTGGCATTCAGGCCCTGCGTCCGGGTTGCATGGTGACAGAGATTGGTCGCACGATCCAGAAATTCGCAGCTGCTGCTGGCTATTCAGTGGTGCGTGAATATCAGGGTCACGGGATCGGTCGCGACTTCCATCAGGAACCGGGCATACCGCATTTTCCCCAGCCTTCCTCAAACCGCGATCTGCTGCGTCCGGGCACGTGTTTTACCATTGAACCGATGTTGAATATCGGGACATGGGAAACTCGACTCGACAAACGCGACAAGTGGACCGTGCGAACTCGGGACAACGCGCTATCCGCGCAGTTTGAACATACGATACTGATGACTGAAACGGGTCCGGAGATTCTGACACTGACGAAGGACGGCCCTCAGCAGGGGCATCGGTTCTGAATGGCAACAGATCCCGACAATCTGGAAAGCTGTGAACAGCGAATCGGCTATCGATTCACTGACAGGTCGCTGCTGCGCCGCTGCCTGACACACAGTTCGTCGGCTGAGACACGATTGGATTCCAACGAGCGTCTGGAATTTCTGGGGGATGCGGTTCTGGGTCTGGTGATCTGCGAGCATCTGTTTCAGCTGTACCCGGATCAGCGGGAAGGTCAGTTGACGCAGATGAAGTCGTGGCTGGTCAGTCGTCAGACCTGTGCTCGAGTTGCTCGTGCACTGGATCTTGAGCCCCTGATATTTGTGGGTCGTGGACTGCAGCAGATACCGGAATCGATTCTGTCGGCTGTCATCGAGTCGCTGATTGCCGGAATCTACTTCGATGGTGGGCTGGGGGCGGCGCGGACCTTCATTGTGATGGCATTTGGTGAAGAGCTGCGGCTGTGTCGTCCGCTGGACTCAGAGAACTACAAAAGCCAACTGCAGGAATACACTCAGCGGGAACTGGCCTGTACTCCGGAGTACTTCGTGCAGGAAGAATCCGGTCCCGACCATGCTCGTGAGTTCCTAGTGGCAGCGCGTGTTGGTGAGCAGACCTTCCCCAGCGGTCGCGGCCGCAGTAAGAAGGAAGCCGAGCAGCAGGCTGCCCGGAATGCCCTGCTGGCTCTGACTGAGCCAGCTCCGGGAAGCCTGCCGATTGACACACTTCATAATGAACTGCCGGAAGTCAGCGGCGATATTCGCCTGCGTTTGCTCCCGGAATCCTCCTCCGAACTCTCAGAATCTGCAGGACTCAGTCACTTGCCAATCACTTCAACAGAAGCCTCTATTCTGCTGCGACCAGCTTCGGCTGAGCTGCGATTTCTGCCTGAGGGGCCGTATTCGCTGGGTGCGGATCGAGCCAGCTGGGTAGCAATTCAGCACGGTGCCACTGCAACAACTGGTTCCCTTAACATCCTTGATCTCAGCACTGGTCAGAATCAGTCGTGGGAACTGCCCGGTCGTCCGGGATTTGCCTTCCCCACCAGTCTGAACGGAGTGTTTGTGGTTGGAGCGGAGCGTCAGGTGGGACTGTTCGACACGACCAGCGGAAACTGGTCTGTCCTGTTCGAAGGTATCGACCAGGGTGTGGACAGCACGGTGATCAACGATGCCGTGATCTGGCAGGACTGCCTGATTTTTGGCTGTAAGTACTACCCGACCTGTGACCAGCCAACGGGTGGCCTGTATTTGTGGCGGCAGGCAGATCGCCAGCTGTTCAAACTGCTCGACAACCAGAAATGTTCGAATGGAAAGGCCGTCATCACGGACTCTGCCGGACAGTTGTGGCTGTACGACATTGACTCTCCGACGAAGCAGATTGTGCGATATCCGCTGGACCCGGTTGCTGGTCGCCTTGATGTCTCGCGGCGGGAAGTGATTGTGGATCTGAATCCGGAAGAGGTCTATCCTGACGGCATGATCCTGACTCCCGATCACAGCAGTCTGATTGTGGCTCTGTATGACCCGGGTGATCCGTCGTGTGGTGCAGCGCGGCAGTATTCTCTGACCACCGGAGCCCTGGAAGCGGTTTGGACCTGCCCCGGTTCGCCTCGCGTCACCTGCCCGCAGCTGGTGCTGCACGAGGGCCGTGTGCGGCTGCTGCTGACAACAGCCGTCGAACACATGCCTGTCGAGCAGCAACAGCGTCATCCGAATGCCGGCTGTCTGTTTATCGCCGACACTTCGTTCACATCACTGGGTGATCAGCCGGTATTCAGGCTTCAATCATAGGCGTTTTGCGGCTGACCAACTGCACGGGCAATCCCCATGGGTCCCGCAGCATGGCAAACGTATCACCGGTCGCCAGCGTATGGACATCGGCCACAATACTGGCTCCGGCCTGTGACAGTCGCCGCACATCCCCGGGCAGATCGCGGGACAGAAATGCCAGATGCAGTGCGGGTGGCTGGATCGTCGGAAAATCGAGCGCCGGAGCATCGGGATTCTGATAGAGCTCAAGCATCACGGTGCCGCTGTCATCGGCAAGGAAGTGCACATACGGAGGCTCAACGGTCCGCCGCTTCACCTTCATTCCAAGGTGCTCGACATACCAGCGTGCCATATTCAGTGCATCGGGGACATTCAGCGCCAGATGTTCAATCTTCATCATTCACCTGCAGACATCAGAGGGATCAGGGTGCGGTGGATTCCGCAACAGCAGCAGCGGCCGCGGGCTGCCCGTTGTTCCACGCATCAAGCCCCTGCTTGAGAAACGCCAGAAATGCGGCCGGATCATTCAGCTTGATTTCCGTGTACGTCGACAGCACTCGGCCGTCCGGTGAAACGAGTGCGTAGCTGGGCATGGCGACATCGTTCAGCAGGTTGACTGCAAGGTTTCTATTGAATTCCAGAATCTGCTCCTGCAGCTTTTCATCTGCAATACCCGGCACCATATCGAGGTAGACCTGATTGAGTACGAGGTCGGCCATCGCACTGCGAACTTCCCTGCGGGCCAGCACATTTCGCTCCATCGAACGACAGTTCACGCAGTTCACGCCGGTCACATCCAGCAGCACCGGACGCTTGATTCGGCTGGCCTGTGCCAGAGCATTCTCGTGCTGCAGTGCCCACGGCTGATCATGGTAGAACACGACATAACCAAAATCCGGATGCTGTCCTTTGACAATATCGGGCGGAGCAAACGCTGACACCTGCTGCCAGACAATATCTTCGGGCAGGTCCAGACTGACTGCCCCGGCTGCCATCCGTCCGGCCAGCAACAAAAACAGTCCGGCAAAGATCGAACGGGAAATGGAAAGTCGTGGACGAGACCCGAATTTCAGTCCCAGCAGGTACAGCCCCGCATAGGCGGCCAAAGCCACCCACACCCAGAGAAACGTGGAGAATGTGACATAGGTCGGCATCCTTTCCTTCGACAGGCCGATGTCCGCCACACTCAGAAACTTCAGGGCGGCCGCCACTTCCACAAGACCGATCACGAACTTCACGTCATTCATCCAGCCCCCACTGCGAGGCAACTTCTTCAGCATCCCGGGAAACATCGCCAGAATGAAGAACGGAGAAGCAAATGCCGTCGAAAAACCCAGCATTCCAAGTACCGGCCAGAACAGGTCACCACTGGCCGAAAGGACCAGCAGCGGCCCCACAAATGCAAAGGTGCAGGTAAACGACACCAGCGTAAACGTCAGGGCCATGAAGACCACACCCACAAACCCGCCAGCCGATTCGCGGCTGCTTGTCCAGTTCAGCATCCAGTACGGTACCGACAATTCAAAGACGCCCAGCAGCATCAGGGCAAAACCCGCAAACACAGCCGTGAAAAACAGATTGAGCCACGCATTGTTGGCAAGGTTCGTCAGGCTGGTCCCGCCGAAGATCTTGCTCATGGCAATCCCCAGCACGGTAAAGGCTGCGATGATCGACAGACAGTAGACCAGCGCGAGCTTCATGGAACTGCCCGCCCGCTTCTCCTCCTGCTTCAGGAAGAAGGCCACAGTCACCGGGATCATGGGAAACACACAGGGGGTGGCCAAAGCCACGAAACCGGCACCGATGGCGGTCAGCAGAAACTCAAACAGGCCCTCTTGCTGCGCAGCCCCGGCCTTCGGACCGGTTGCCGCTGCAGGGACTCCGGAGGACGCCCCATCGGTCAGCGGGCCACTTCCACGGACCTCCACCCCGGCGGGTGCACTGTCCCCGGACTGCGATAAGGCCACACGAAACTCCGTTTTTGCAGGCGGCTTACAGATACCATCACGGCAGATCTGAAAGCGAATTGAGCCACCGACAGAACCAGTCGCCGCCGTGACCTTCAGCCGACGACTCCAGGAGACCATCCCATAGTGCACTCGCTGA
>CAXBSH010000388.1:0-5185 GCA_963977705.1 uncultured Planctomycetaceae bacterium | reverse complement strand
CGGATGTGCTGGAGCGAATTGTCCGCAACGGATTTGTGCGAGCGCGGATTGATGGGGTGCTGGTGGATGTTGCTGAGGCTGGCCCGCTGGCGCCAGGGAAGATTCACAGTATTGATGCGGTGGTTGATCGGATTGTGGTGAAGGAGGGGGTTCTGGGTCGGCTGCGGGAGTCGGTGGAACTGGCCTGTCGCGAGAGTGCGGGGACGTGCCTGATCAGCTTTGAGGTGGCGGGCGAGTGGCGAGAGACGTTTTACAGTACACGGTTTGTCTGTCCGGACTGCAGTCTCAGCTTTCCGACTCCGGAGCCCGCCAGTCTGAGTCATTTGTCGGTTCGTGGTGCGTGTCCGGAGTGTCGAGGTCTGGGGCGAATTTCGGTGGCGGAGGAGTCTGCGGCCAGTCTCTCGCAGGCTCCGGAGTGTCCGAGTTGCAGTGGTGAGCGACTGAATCCGGTGTCGCGGGGAATCCAGTTTCTGGGGCTGACACTGCCAAAATTCTGTCGTCTGTCTGTGGTGGAGGCGACAGAGGTCGTGCGGGGCTGGCAGCAGCAGCTGCAGTCAGCGGGCACACAGCCTCGTGAAGCGGTGCTGGTGGCCGAGCGTACGTTACCCGAGCTGTTATCTCGGCTGCAGTGTCTGCAGGAAATCGGAGTGGGCTATCTGACGCTGGATCGGCCGGCTGGGACATTATCGGGGGGTGAGTATCAGCGAGCGCGGCTGGCGTCCAGTCTGTCAGCGGGGGTGCATGGGGCTCATTATGTTCTGGATGAGCCGACAGCCGGTCTGCATCCTCGTGATACGCAGCGGCTGCTGACTGCATTGCGGAAGCTGCGGGATCAGGGTTGCACGGTGATTGTGGTGGAGCATGATCCGGAGGTGATGCTGGCGGCGGACTGGCTGCTGGATCTGGGGCCGGGGGCTGGCCGCGATGGTGGCCGGCTGCTGTTTGCGGGTACACCGGCGACCTGTCGCAGCACCGCAGAGACTCCGACCGGTCGTTTTCTGCGATTGCGACGGGAGCAGACCTCTGTGTCAAGTCCGGCGGAATCATTACGTCCCGGGGCGGCCGGCTGGTTGCGAATTGAGCGGGCCAGTCTGAACAATCTGCGGGGTGTGACGACCGAGTTGCCATTGGGGTGTCTGACAGTGGTGACCGGCGTCAGTGGGTCGGGGAAAAGTTCGTTGATTCGGGGGACACTGGTTCCTTGTCTCAGCGGAGTCCTGGGTGTTGAGGGTGTGTCTGAGGAGCAGCAGCGGCGGTTGGCGGAGCGAGTGAGCTGTGGTGGGATTACAGGCTGGCAGCAGCTGCAGCGACTGGTCTCGATTGATCAGTCACCGCCAGGGCGATCAACGCGATCCTGTCCGGCGACTTTGGGTTCGATCTGGACAGAGATTCGTCGGTTATATGCGAAGACTCGTGAATCGCGGGCGCGCGGTCTGGGTGCCCAGTTCTTCAGTTTCAACGCGGGCAGCGGTCGTTGTGCGGAATGTCAGGGACTGGGGACTCGAAGTCTGCGGACGCCATTTTTCCCGCTGGCTGCCATGGTGTGTCCAGCCTGCCAGGGCTCGCGATTTGGTCCGCTGGCAGCATCGATTCGGTATCGAGGAAAGTCGGTGTCGGACATTCTGAGGATGCGTGTGGACGAGGCTTGTGAGTTCTTTTCTGAGTTATCGCAGTTGCGTGCGGCGTTGAGTACGTGGTGTGAGGTGGGGCTGGGTTATCTGCAGCTGGGTCAGCCGACCAGTACGTTTTCGGGTGGCGAGAATCAGCGTGCGCGACTGGCGACGGAATTAACGGGTGTGGCGGGGCCGCGGACGTTGTTCGTGCTGGACGAACCGACCAGTGGCATGCATCCGACGGACGTCTCGATGCTGATGCGGCATTTGCGAGTGTTGTGTCAGCACGGGCATTCGGTGGTGGTGATTGAGCACAATCTGGAGGTCCTGCGGGGGGCGGACTGGGTGCTGGACCTGGGTCCGGATGCGGCGGCTGGTGGTGGCGAGCTGGTCTTCAGTGGTTTGCCAGCGGATCTGCTGCAGGTGCGTGGCAGTGCGACGGCGGAGGCACTGCGGGGTGTGAATTGAGGGGTCGGCCAGTCAGATCGGCCATTTTTTCGTCTCCCATCTCGAGACTCGGCCGAATTCCCCGTCTTTCATTCGACTGACGCGAATTCTCTGAGTAGGATTTGAGGCTTCTTCCCTGCCGACTCGGCCCTTTTTCCGCTCATTCTGATTCCGTTGTCCATGAATACCGACCGAACCTGCCGCCTTGTGACTCTGGGCTGCAAAGTCAACCAGTATGAGACTCAGTTAGTGCGTGAGGCACTGCTGCAGAGTGGTTATCGGGAAGCGGCTGAGGGCGAGGCTGCGGACCTGTGTGTTGTGAACACGTGCACGGTCACCAACACGGGCGATTCCAAATCGCGGCAGGCGATCCGGCAGCTGGGGCGGCAGAATCCGGGGACAAAGACAATTGTCATGGGCTGCTATGCAACTCGCGATGCCGCCGCAGTGGCAGCTCTGCCGAACGTGATTGAGGTGGTGCAGGACAAACGTGAATTGCCTGACGTACTGTCGCGTTTTGGAGTGTCAGAGCTGCCGGCCGGGATCACGGATTTTGAAGGCCGTCAGCGGGCATTCGTGAAGATTCAGGATGGCTGCATTCTGAAATGTTCGTACTGCATTATCCCGACGGTTCGTCCGGGTCTGCGCAGTCGGGATCCGCAGGTGATTGAGGATGAGGTGCGGGCTCTGATTGACCATGGTTACCGCGAGATCGTGCTGAGCGGGATTCACATGGGTCACTTCGGGGTGGATACGAACAATCTGTCGGCTGGCAGTCGCCCCGAGCGGTTGTGGCACCTGCTGCGTCGACTGGATCGCATTCCGGGTGATTGGCGGATGCGTCTGAGCAGTATTGAAGCGGTGGAGGTGAACGAAGAGTTTATTCGGGCCTGTGGTGACTGTCAGCATTTGTGTCCTCAGTTTCATCCGGCACTGCAGAGTGGCAGTGATGCGGTTCTGACGCGGATGCGGCGGCGTTATCGAGTGCAGCGGTTCCTTGAGCGTCTGCAGCAGATGCGCGATCTGCTGGGGCCGCAGACAGCCTTCAGTACGGATGTGATCGTCGGATTTCCGGGTGAGACGGAGCGTGAGTTTGAAGAGACGCTTGAGACGTGTCGCGTGGCTCGGTTTATGAAGGTGCATGTGTTTCCTTTCAGTCGCCGCGATGGAACTCCGGCAGCCACCATGGACGGCCAGATTTCGCCTCAGGAGATCCGTCGTCGAGTGCAGGTGCTGGGGGATCTGGAGCGGGGGTTGGCCGAGCAGTATTATCTGGAGCGAGTTGCGGATTCGCGGACTGCTGTGCAGTCCGGGGCAGGGCAGCACGAGGCAGATCTGCAGGTACTGGCTGAGCGTCCGGCGGAGCGTGGCGAGGGCTGGTTGCGGGGAACGGACCGCTGGTACATGCCGGTGGAATTCCCGGGCTCGCTGGCGGATCTGGGAAATTTTGTTCGCTGTCGGGCAGTGTCGGCTGATCGCACGGGGGTGCTGGCCAGTCGACTTGACCCTTTGCGTTCCGAGGAATCCGGGCGAGTGCAGATTCCGGCTGTGGCAGAGGCTGGCAGCGATGAGGTGGCGGACGATGGGGTGACAGAGGCGGATTCGTGCTGTGGTTCGGGTCTGTCCGGCTGCGATGTGTCGGAATTGCCGTTGGTTTCGCTGGGGACTGCGGGATTCACGGGAGTGCGGTTATGACGCGGCTGATCGCGATTGAGGGAATTGATGGTGCCGGCAAGGGGACTCAGGCCAGTCGTCTGAAGGAAGCGCTGGTCAGTCGTGGTCTGAAAGCGGCAGTGCTGCAGTTTCCGCGGTATTCGGCAACCAGTTTCGGTGCGGCGATCGGTGATTTTCTGAATGGTCGTTTTGGGTCGCTCGCTGAGGTTCATCCGCAGCTGGCAGCGGTGCTGTATGCCGGCGATCGTTTTGAATCTCGCGGATTGCTGCTGGAACTGATGCAGCAGAATGATGTGGTGGTGCTGGACCGTTTTGTCGGTTCGAATCTGGCCCATCAGGCATCGCGGCTGGCGGGGGCCGAGCGTCAGTCGCTGATTGAGTGGATTGAGCGGGTGGAGTTCGGAGTTTTTCAGTTACCGCGTCCTGATCTGACGGTGTTGATTGATATGTCCAGTCAGATGAGTCGCGAGCTGGTGTCGCGTAAGGGGCAGCGGGACTATACCGAGCGTGAGGCGGACCTGCAGGAGTCTGATCTGCCGTATCTGGAGCGAGTCCGTCGTTGTTATCTGACGCTGTCATCCGGGCGTGAGGACTGGTGTACGGTGCATGGTCTGGACGCGGACGGTCGACTGCGGACGATTGACGACGTCGCGTCTGAGATTCTGGCACATACGATGACGTTGCTGAATACAGCCGTCTGACGATCCTGAAAGGGACCCTTTGCGAAGTCGATTTGCCGGAGCTGTGGTCATGTGCAGTCTGCTGATACTGGTCGGCTCGTGCCTGCTGCTGGGGACCGGCTTTGGTGGCTTTTCTGCGGCCTTTGTGTATGGCCTTGCGGACGAACCGCCGGCTGCCGGCAGTGTAGCAGCGCAGCGGCTGTGCATGGTGCAGGACTGGAGCATAACTGAGTCCAGTGGGCTGGCGATCAGTCGTCGTCATGCCGATTGCTTCTGGACTCATAATGATTCCGGGGATGGGCCTCGGCTGTTTCTGGTGGATGCTGCCGGCAGGACCTGTGGGACTCTGACTGTGGACACTGCGGCACCGGTGGACTGGGAGGATGTCTGTACTTTTGAGCTGGACGGAGAGAGCTGGTTGTTGATTGCCGATGTGGGAGACAATGCGGGGGACCGGGGGCGGGAGCGGCGTGCGTGTCGGCTGCTGCTGGTCGTGGAACCGGGTGCTGGCGAGTCGGTATCGGCGACTCAGAAACGTGTCTGGCAGGGCGGGGTGCGTGCGGAGATTGAACTGACGTATCCGGAAGGACCGCGGGACTGTGAGAGTGTGGCGGTCGACGGGGCCAGTCGCCTGATTCTGCTGGTGGGCACAGTGGGCCTGTGGCGCTTGAACCTCAAACGCCATCCCCTGCACGCCGTGCCTGAGCTGCTGCAAGGCAGCCTGCTGCCCGAAGACGACCTCGAACTGCCCGCCGCCGCCGAGGGCGAAGA
>CAXBSH010000387.1:0-5188 GCA_963977705.1 uncultured Planctomycetaceae bacterium | reverse complement strand
ACCGACAAGACGGCTGGCTCCGTCTCGACGACGACGAAGACGTAGCCACCACTTCTCCGGGCGAACACTCTTCCCTTGATCTTGATACAAACACATTCCTCGGAGCTGTGCCGCCAAAACTGGCCAGCGCTCGGTATTATATTTGCAATTGATTCGTTAAGGAACGTGATAAATGTTGTTGTGCCAGGGTGTACGAGAGCATGGGCACATCGTCCGGATTTGTGGGATGCATGCGCCGAGTAAAACTCGGTAGACGTGCGGTGCTATTCAAGGTGCCTCCCGAGAGTCGCAAAGTTTCCCGACGCGGCCGGCACTACGACGATGACAAAAAACGCGGCAATTCCATTGAGCCGGGCAGCAAGCCGTCATTGCCGCCGACATCCGGCGTCTCGACGGTAGTCCGAATGAGCGGCATCACCCAGTGCGGCGAGAATCCGTGCTGGAAGAACCCTTGCGCTAATCACGGCACTTGCGTGTGGAAAACGGGCGACAACTTCACGTGCGCGGTGGTGTCGGGCGTCGTGGCGTGCTGGGGACAGGGCGGATATTGGGATAGGTAACAATCCGAATGGTCCGCAGGACTGGACCTTTTCGGGCAACGCTGGCAGCTGGAGTTCGAAGCGTCTGCGCGTGTATGTGCGGGAAGTTGCGAAGAAGTGAAATTTGGTTGTGGTCGTGTGGAGGGGGGGGGTGAGGTGTGATGCAGCGATTCTTCTGGGCTGTGGTGCTGTTGGGGATGATTTCCGGTGTGTTGTCATCGGGAGTGCAGGCGGGTCGTTCCGGGGGTGCTTTGGATGACGCGCAGGCCGAGCAGTTGATCAGGGGCACGCTGAAGGCTCAGGTGGAGGCGTGGAATCGGGGCGACATTCCGGGGTTTATGCAGGGCTATGTGCGGGACGAATCGCTGCGGTTTGCCAGTGGCAATACCGTTGAGCGAGGCTGGCAGCAGACGCTTGAGCGTTACCAGAAACGATATGATACTCGGCAGAAAATGGGTCAGCTGTCATTTGTGGATCTGGAGGTACGGGTGCTGAGTTCTGAGTGGGCCGAGGTCTTTGGCCGCTTTGTGCTGAAGCGTGAGGCTGCCGTAGGTGACGCGACTGGTCTGTTTACTTTGCTGATGGCGCGTGAGGGCGACCGCTGGCTGGTGCTGCACGACCACACTTCATCCGCCGATTAAGCGGTGCTGGACTGCGGCCATGGCTGCGATCCTGTTCACGGCATTGGTCAGTGGTCAGTGGTCAGTGGTCAGTAAACGCGAAGGGCCCCTTGGGAGGGCGAGGCTCCCGCCGAGCCGAAGTCAGTGGTTTGCCCTCGAATGTAGCCCGAGCATTCCTGCTCGGCCCGATCAAATTAAAAACACTGGGGATTTCAAGGGTGACGAGAAGTTTGTGCCCGGGCTAAAGCCCAGACTACGACTTTTGTCCCTCGCATCAATCCTGCCCGGCCACCCTTTGCCCACTCAAAGCCGTGAAGCAGCGCAAGTTTGCCCGTTGTTCAGCTATTCCGTGGGCTGATAACCACCAGGCAAAGGGGCAACTTGGCATCGTCACCGAGCTGGTGTTCGGTGGTCGTAGCAGGGGCTTCAGCTCGTGTCGTCATCAGCCTTCCAGACCCACAAACTGCCCTCCCAGCGGTTACTGTGCTGAACAGCAGATGCGTGCTGTTATCAGATGCGTGTTCGCGCAGCTCGTCGGTCCGATGCAGACGGCGTACTGATGCTATGCCTGCACGGCCGCAGCGCGCAGGCTTCATTGGAAGACTTCACCTGTTTCGCAACAGGCTGCGTGCTGGGCGTTAGAGATGCCTGACGCCTGGTGCAGTACTGCCGCAGATTGCGCGATGTCATCTGCCGAAACAGATGCAGACACAGCCTGTCAGGCCGAGTTGACCAGTGTTGGAAAGCCGATGCTGAACGGCCACCTGTCACTGCAAACAGGATTTCGCGTTGATCTGTTTTCGCGACGGTCACTAACAGATCAATTTCGGGGCTGTGCCGGTTCAGGTGCGGGTGCGGGTTCAGGTGCAGGTGCAGATTCAGGCGCGGGTGGATCCGGGGTATACCAGCCTTTCAGGGTGACTTCGACGTCGCGCTGCTTTGGGGGTTCCGGCTGTGGCTGTCTGGGGGGAATATCCTGAAAGACTGCGCCGAAGCCACCGAGTCCAACGACGGTGAGTTTGATTTTGTCTCCGACGCGGAATTGTTTAAGGTTTCCGACCAGTTCTTCGAAGTCGGTCACCCGTTCGCCGTTCATGTGGGTGATGAGGTCGTTGGATTTCAGTCCGGCGAGATCCGCAGAGCTGTCTTTTTCGACTCGTCCGATCAGGACACCGGTGAAGTCTCCGCCAAGTCGTTCCTGGAGAATTCCAAGGCAGACTCGGCCGCGGTCCTGAACTCGCAGGTCGCCGAACGTGTTTTTAACTTCGGCCAGTTGTTCCGGGGTGAGTGGATTTCCCTGAATGCAGTAGATGGAGATGCGTCCCTGTCTGGTGAGTCCTGACAGTCTTTGCAGCAGCTGGAAGGCGCGGGGGTCTGCGGGCCAGAATTCGTCGATATAGATTTTCAGGTGGTTGTTGGAGGTGGGATCGGGACGCATGAAACGGAGGTCTGTGTCAGCTGTGGACTGCCAGAGCTGCCGTGGGTCTTTAGGCCAGAGTGGGGCCCGCATGCGTACAAGTTCAGCGATCGCTACTTCGACTCGTCTGGTCCACGACCGTTCGAGCGACTGTCGGGCGGTTTCAGCGATATCCCAGCGACGGGCGGTGGCCGCCTGTTCAAGGATTTCTGCAGATAAGAAGGTTTCCGGGGTGTCGTAATTTTCTGAGGCGAACTGCTGTTCAATCACGTCCAGCAGTCGCCTTGAGGTTTCCGGGTCTGGGCTGGCCGCGAGTGCGTGGCCCAGTTGCTTTAGGCCATCAGCGGACTCTGCGATATGTTGCAGTTGTCGGGCTGCCTGCTGGCGAGTGTTGTAATCGGGTGAAACAAGTTGCTGCAGCACGGGTTGGAGATCATCGGTGGCCGTGGTTTGCGGAGCCGGTTGTGTCTGCTGTTGTGCGGGTGCGGGTGTGGATGCGATCTGTGGCTCGGTTGCGTCCTGTGGTGCGGCGGAGAGCCGGGCTGTGATGAGCAACCAGGTGATGAGTTGCAGGCAGGCGGGACACTGAAAACGCGGCGATGGCAGCATGTTGTCCACCCTGAAATTGTGCATAGCGACAGCGAACGCGGTGATAGGATAGCAGCAGAAGGGGGTGTGTATACAGAGAAATCGTGTGGCGAGTTGGCAGAATTGATTGAGGGCGTGGGGGGATTTGGGGGGTGGCAGCAACCTGCTTTCGAGCGGTTTTCTGCGTGCCTGTATTGTATCCTGCGTGCTGACAGTTTAGGGTTCGGTTTTCGGGTACCGGGGTCGCTGGTGTTTTTGCCTGATGGACTGGATGTACGCATGAGTTTTTCAGCAGATTTGCAAGATGGTTGTGTGCGGTGCGGGCGTGCTGCGGTCGGGCTGGTATTTCGCTGTGCGGCTGTCTCCCTGTGGGCGTTGTGGTTCCCCGGGGTGGGGTTGAGTGAGGATCAAGTGAGTTGGCCATCGCGTTCCGGGCCGACGCTGGACAGCATTGTGGCTGCGGCGGACGCAGCGGGTCTGCCGGTACAGTGGTCCGAGGAGCCGCAGCGGAACATTGCGTGGAAGGTGGGGCTGGAGGGCTTCGGTCATTCGGTGCCCGTGATTGGTCATGGTCGGATCTGGCTGACGGCAGCCACGAAGGACGGTCGGCAGCAATTTGTGTATTGTCTGGATCAGCGTAATGGTCAGGTGCTGCATCATCAGTTGCTGTTTGAGAATGCCGAACCGGAGCCATTGAAGAACGAGATCAACACGTATGCGTCTCCGTCGTGTGCTTTGGAGTCCGATGCGGTGTATGTGCATTTCGGCACGTATGGCACGGTGCGGATGAATCCGAAAACGTTTGCGATTGAGTGGCAGCGACGGGACATCAACTGTCGTCATTTTCGAGGTCCGGGATCGTCGCCGATTCTGTGGCGTGATCTGTTGATTCTGACCTTTGACGGCGTGGATGCTCAGTTTGTCACAGCATTGAACAAGCGGACGGGTGAAACGGTCTGGAAGACAGCGCGGACTACGGATTATGGGGATCTTGATGAGAACGGTGTTCCGAAGCTGGAGGGTGATCTGCGGAAGGCCTACAGCACTCCGGCCGTAGTTGAGGTGAATGGTCGCTGGCAGGTGGTTTCGGTAGGTTCGCGGGCAGCGTTTTCGTATGATGCAGAGACGGGTCAGGAGCTGTGGACAATTCGCCATGACGATTTCAACGCGTCATCTCCGCCGCTGTTCAGTCGTGGGCATGCGATTCTGAACACGGGCTCGCGGAATTCCAATCTGCTGTCTGTGCGTCTGGAAGATTCGACTCGCGGGGATGTCAGCAGCAGTCATGTGGTGTGGAACCGAGACAAGGGGAATTCCGATCTGAGTGCTCCTGTGCTGGTGGACGGTCGGATTATCAGCACTGCCAACAACGGCGTGGTGACGGCGGTGGATGTTGTGACGGGAGCAGAGTTATGGAAGGGGCGGATGGACGGGACGTTTACGGCATCTCCGATCGTAGCCAACGGCCTTGTGTATTTCTGCAACGAGGAGGGTGAGACGTGGGTGGTGCGAGGGGGGCCGGAGTTTGAGGTTGTGGCGAAGAATCGGCTGGCTGAGGGGATGCGGGCGTCGCCGTCAGCCGCTGGTGGAATGCTGTTTCTGCGAACTTTCACTCACTTGTATGCTCTGGCTGAAACCAAACCATGAAGATTACGGCAATTGAAACGCTGGTCTGTCACGCGCGGATGCGGAACTGGATTTTTGTCAAGGTGGTGACAGACCAGGATGGACTGATTGGCTGGGGGGAAGCCACGCTGGAATGGCACACTCGAAGTGTGGTCGCAGCGATTGAGGATTTGTCACAGCTGTTGATTGGTGAAGATCCGACGCGGATTGAGTATCTGTGGCAGATGATGCATCGGCAGCATTTCTGGCATGGCAACGGAATTGTGCGGGCCACAGCAATCGCCGGGATTGATCTGGCGCTCTGGGATATTCTGGGGAAGGTCACGGGGCTGCCGTGTGCGAAGCTGTGGGGTGGTCCGGTCCGAGATCATGTCCGCACTTACTGCCACCTGGGTGGT
>CAXBSH010000386.1:0-5190 GCA_963977705.1 uncultured Planctomycetaceae bacterium | reverse complement strand
CCGACACCCAGCCCCCGACACCCGGCCCCCGGCACCCGACACCCGACACCCGACACCCGACACCCGACACCCTCTTCACCCGCTCAGAAGCTGCTGACGTCGTCCGGCAGAGGCGCTGTGGCGTCGAAGATCATCAGAGTCTGCTGGCCACAGTGCGGACAGGGGATGTGAAACCGAGTCGTGGCTTTTGTTACGGCCTTCAGGTCCGGGTTCGCAAGGCACAGGTTGCCAAGTGGATCCAGTCCCGCAGCTTCGGTTCCAGAGGGTACTCGAGCAAGCAGTGTGGGACCGTCAGCAGGGTCTGCCTTGATCTGCGAGCGATCTGAGACGTGATACAGGGCGAGCCCGGATTCCCCCGGGGCCTGCGGAGCACTGCGGGCCAAAGTCAGAAAGCGACCACCAATGCCTGGCAATAGTCGCAGTGAACCTGCCTGAGCCTGTCCGGAGACGGCCAGCACGCCATCCGCACTGACCTGACACACCAAACCGTTCTGCAACAGTGCCACAGCAGATTCCGCCGGGTTACTGCCCAGATCCAGCAGAGCAGACGGCAGCTGAGTGATACAGGTCTGCTGCCCGTCCGTACCGATCTTCCATAACTGCTGACGCTGCCCGACAAAAAATTCACCAATCGAATTGCGAGTAAACGAAATGGCAGGGAACCGCAGCGTGTGCAGATGCACGGTCAGGCCTTCCGGAGTTGCCTGGTACAGATGCGATTCCGCACCCACCACCGTTAACACATACAGTCCGCCATCCCGATCCAGCTGGATCCGACTGATACCCGGCAGATCACGAACCGCCAGACTGACCTGACCATGGCTGTCCAGCCGAAACACACAGGCCGCCTGAGCATCTGCGACAAAGATCTGCCCACGGGCCGACACCTGCAGATCCACCGGTTGCAGGACCTTCACAGGCAATCGCTCAATCACCGGCTTTGAACGCACCACAATCGGATCGTGCCGATGAGTTGACAGAGCATTCAAAGGAGGTACGGCTGTGGCCACCGGTTCGTCAGCCACCGCAGTGACCGCAGCGACCGGTGTGACCGCGATCACACAGGAGGTAAGCCAGAGCAGGGCCGTGGCAAACAGACCCGCGAGCCGCCGAACAGGCAATAAACAGCCTGCAGACCGCGTTGGTGGCCCGAACACGGTGGACGCATTGATCACGCCTTGCGGTCGATCTGAAATCATAAAAACCTGCACATCGCATCCGCAGAACTTTGGCCCGCCTGCCAGATACGCGATTTCCGTTCGCTGCCAAATTATCCGACCACAACTTGACTCGGTCAACAACCGGTCCCTGAGAACCCTGCGGAATTTTGGGAAAAATCGGAGCTTTAACGGGGCGAATTTGCTTGACTCGGGCAGAAACCAGAATCGCTTTCGCTCGAATTTCCTGCCAGAATCCACACTATCCCCAAGTCACACCACCCTGATGGCAGCAGAAGGCCAACCGTGGGCGCAGCCGAACAGCAGCCAGAAAACCACCGTGGACAGCTCTGGAATCGAGCGGCCCTGCTGATTCACCAGACGCTGTTTCGCATTGCGTGGATCTTCAAAACGGAAAGCGTCATCATGCCCGCTTTCCTCGATACAATCTCAGAATCCGGGCTGATTCGCGGGGCCCTGCCATTGCTGAACCGCGCCGGCCAGTCGCTCGCTCCACTGCTGCTGGCTCAGCACCTGTCACAGGCCCCGCTGAAAAAACTGTGGCTCAGTCGCACCACCTTTCTGATGGGCGCGCCCTTTCTGTTCCTCTCTGCCTGCATCTGGCTGGGACAGGCTCGCCTGCCACCCTGGTTCGCCGGCATCTTTCTTACCGCCTACGTCATCTTCTTCTGCATGCATGGCATCAACGAGATGACAGCCAGTACGGTCCTTGGAAAACTGATCGTCGCCAACCAGCGAGGTCGCCTGCAGGCTGCCGCCAGTACACTTGGCACGTGCGCCGCTGTCACTCTGGCCCTGCTGCTGCTCAGCCAATGGCTGCAGCAACCCGGACAGGCCCCGTTTCAGCAAATCTTCGGCTTCGTGGGCACCATGATGATGCTGGCCGGAATCTCCTCGCGACTGCTGCGTGAAGCCCCCGATCAGCCAACGCCCACCGCCAGTCGCTCTGTCAGCACGGCCTTCCTCAGCACATGGCAGCTGCTGCGCCAGGACCCCGTGCTCAGACGCTTGTGCCTCGTCGCTGTCCTGTTCATCTTCTCTCAGACCATCTTTCCGCACTATCAGTCCATCGGGCTGGCACGAGTCGGGCGATCCAGAACTGTGCTGATGCACTGGGTCGTGGCGCAGCACATCGGCGCGGCCTGCTTCAGCGCGGCATCCGGATTCCTCGCCGATCGCACCGGAGTCCGGGCAGCGTTGCGACTGCTGCTGCCCTGTGCCGCCTGCGCACCACTGCTGGCCGCCGCACTCGCCAGATACGCACCACCTCACTGGTACTGGATCACCTTCTTCTGGATCGGACTCGTCCCCGTCACACTCCGCATGCAGGTGAACTACGCAATCGAAATCACCGGCCGACAACGACACCCCGAATACATCAGTACGCTCAACCTGTGCATGGCTCTGCCATTCCTTGCGTCCCCGCTGATCGGAGGCCTTGTGGACTGGGTTGGACACGAACTGCCGTTTTTCGCAGTCTCGGTGATTGTCGGCTCAGGCGCTGCCCTGACATGGACGATGACCGAACCGCGCAGCCAGAATTCCGCCTCTCCAGACAACACCGCCACCACCTCAACCTGACTTCAGAACTCAACCTGATTTCAGAACTCAGACTACACCCGGAGCCCTGGCCTGTGACAGACAGCCTGCCACCGCAGTTCTCACTCACACAACTGGAATCACCCGCCGGTCGTCAGCAGGCTGCCGATCTGTATCGACACCTGCTGCTCGACGATTGCCTCGCGTTCTGGTTCCCACGCTGCCTCGATCTGCAGCACGAGGGCTTCCTGCATTGCCTTGATCGTGACGGCACACTGGTCGATACCGATAAGTCCGTCTGGGCTCAGGGACGGATGAGCTGGATGCTGCAGGCACTGGCCGCCACCCCGCAGCTGCAGCAGGATCCGCGCGCAGCTACCTGGCGCCGCTGGGCCGAATCAGGACTCACATTCCTGCGACGTCACTGCTTCGATGAACCAGCCGGACAGATGTATTTCCATGTCACTCGCGACGGGCAACCCATTCGTCGCCGCCGCTATGTCTACAGCGAAGCCTTTGCCTGTATTGCCTTCGCTGCGCATGCCGAATGGTCCGGCTCAGAACAGTCCATGCAGACTGCGTGGGACCTGTTTCGCACGTTCACGCGAGTCAATTTTACGCCTGGAGCAATGTCGCCCAAGTTCACCGAAACTCGACCGCTCATCGGACTGGCGCCCCGCATGATCGCACTCGTCACGGCTCAGGAAATGCGCCGCCGGCTGGGCTCGCACCCGCTCCTGCAGGAATGGATTGATCGCTGCATCCACGACATCGAAACCCTGTTCTATCGCCCCGATCTGCAGTGCGTACTGGAAACCGTTCAGCCCGATGGACAGATCTCTGATCACTTCGACGGTCGTCTGCTGAATCCGGGACACGCGATCGAAGGCGCGTGGTTCATTCTTGAAGAAGGTCGCATCCGCCGTGATCAGCGGCTGATTCAGCTGGGCTGCCGGATGCTGGACTGCATGTGGGAACGCGGCTGGGATTCACAGCACGGCGGACTGTTCTACTTCCGCGATGTCTACAACAAACCCGTCCAGGAATACTGGCACGAAATGAAATTCTGGTGGCCTCACGATGAGGCTCTGATCGCCACACTGCTGGCATGGCGACTGACCGGGCAATCACGCTACCTGCAGTGGCACTGCGACGTCTTTAACTGGGCCTTCGCCCATTTCCACGATCCGCAGCACGGAGAATGGTTCGGCTACCTGCATCGCAACGGAACCCCGTCATCCACACTCAAAGGTAACCTGTGGAAAAGCTTTTTTCATCATCCGCGAGCTCTGTGGATGTGCTGGCTGCTGCTGACGGAAGAATCGCAGGGTTGAGCCATTTGCCGAACAGCCAATGCAACTCTATGATCCGCCAACTTCCGTCTGCGATTGTCTCACAGGCAATCAGAAATCTTCTGTCAGGAAACTGCGATGAGCGAAACAGTGATTCAGGTGCGCGATAACGGCCCTTTTCTGATCACCGGCCCCTGCCGAGTCACCGACGCTGCTGGCAACGTCTTTGACCTCAAAGGCAAGGAAACTTTTGCGCTCTGCCGTTGCGGTGTGTCAGCCAATCGACCGTTCTGCGACGGTGCTCACAAAGGCTGCGGATTCCAGTCCTGCGAACGCGCCGCCACCTGACGGCAACAAGCCCACCGGATGATGCCGCGGATCAGTCAGCCGGGGCGTGTTGGCTGTGAAAGGGCACTTTGCGAACGTGGAAGGCGGAGCACGGGAAACGGCCCCCGCCCCGGGACCACCGAGCACCAGCTCGGTAACGCCTGACAGCAACAACTGTCAGCTGACGCTAACGGCTCGCCTGGGGATGGGGTTGTACGCGGGGGACGACACGGGCTGAAGCCCATGCTACGACCACCGAGCACCAGCTCGGTAATGCCTGACAGCAACAACCGGCAGCTTACGCTAACGGCTCGCTTGGGGAGGGGCTTAAACGCGGGGGACGACACGGGCTGAAGCCCATGCTACGACCACCGAGCACCAGCTCGGTAACGCCTGGCAGCAACACCTGTCAGCTGACGCTAACGGCTCGCCTGGAGAGGGGTTGTACGCGGGGGACGACAAGGGCTGAAGCCTCGTCATTACCCATAAAAATGCAATGTTTGTGATGCCGCTCCGCTGTTGCGACAGAGTAAATCAAAGGTTTTCGGCCGGGTTTTTCCTTGGGCGTTGCCCAAGGCTACGTTAACTATTGCCGTTGGCCAAATTGAGGGTGGGTGAGTGGCGGGTTCGGGTGCTGACGTGCGGTGGGCCATTTTTTAATCAAAGCGTGGTTGGTCGTTACCGCGGCAAGCCCCTCACCCAGGGCTGCGTTCTGGGCTATCGGAAAACGACCATTCAGGCCTGAATCGCAGCCGCAGGTAAGCTGAACCACCGACACAAGGCCCCCGAGGCCGACACAAGGCCCCAACGGCCCTCAGGCCTGAAGGGCCGATCTCAGCAGAGCCAGGTGCGTC
>CAXBSH010000385.1:0-5196 GCA_963977705.1 uncultured Planctomycetaceae bacterium | reverse complement strand
GGACGCCGATTGCGCCCCGTCACATCAAACTCAAATCGCCCCCGCAACAAGCCAAAAAAGTGCTGGAAATACGCCTTCGCCGCCAGACCCTCCAGACCCAACAGCGTCTCCGCACTGCCCGCTTGCTCCACACGCCGCCGGTAATCCTGCAGCTGCTCCAGCACCGGACGCGGATCCGCCGGCACCGACCCACCGTCCCCGGACTCAGCTTCCACCACATCCTCACTGGCAGACAGATGACGCCGCAACAACGTTCTTGCATTGCGAATCTTGCCCGCGATAAACCACCGCGCCAGTCGCAATGACTGCTCCGCATCCGCTGCCACCGCAAACTGCCGAATTCTCAGCTGCACATTGTTGTGCACAAATCCCGCCGTCAACGCATGAAACCAGCCACCATAACTGAAGTGACAGACCGGAATCCCGCGCACCGTCAGCTCACGCAGGGCCTGTGCTGATACCAGCACATTGCCATACAAACACACCTGCGACACATCCATCAGACGGCGCTCTGCCAACAGCTCGTCCTTCAGCTTTACCGTCAGTCGATCACCCGACTTGCCCAGCATGGCGCCCTGAGTCTGCAGGTACAGAGGCAACGCATCGTCGTTCGCCGGAATCAGCCGCCGGACTCGCACCGGTAACTCACGCGATACACGCCCACCCGACACATCCTCGTCGTCACCCGGCCGATGCAACTGCGAATCCGTCGCGAGGCCCCCCAACTGCAGTAACGCCGTTTCATCCGGCAGACAGATCCCCACCAATGAGCAACGCGGACATTTGGGACTGTCCACCAGTGGCGGTGGCACCACGGCTGCTGCAGCCGCCACGCGGAATTCATCACGCAGTTGTCGAGTCCTTGCGATGAGTTCGTCAGTGAAGGGAATACAGACCCGCCGCCGCGATGCGATAAAATACAGCACTCCTTCAGTGCACTGAAACCCATTCTCTTTCAGGATCAGTCCCTGAGCACACAGCTGGACACGTTCCGGTTCCCACGCCCCTTCCGGAATATCGGGGGCATGTCCGCGTTTGTAATCCACTGGAGTTGCGGTTGTTCCGGTCAGTTCCAGCAGATCCAGTCGAGCCAGCAACCCCTCTGCCGGGGCAGACAACATCAATGAGCGGGCATGAATTTTCAGTTCCGGTTCCGCTTCAGGCGTTGCGTCGGTGCTGCCTGGCAACGGCACCGGTTTCGTCGTCGCTCGGTCCACCCGCCGATGGCCAAACGTCCCTTCCATCGTCTCCAGATTATCGGCCCATTCACCATCCACCCATTCCAGATATCCGAGTCTTGGGCAATAGGTGAATTCGTTGAGCATTCGAACGGGAATAAGATCCGGTACGGCCGGCTGTTGTGCAACGGGATCGGAAACAAGACACTGTTGGATCATGGTCAAGACCTTTCGCAGCGAGAACGAATGGCCCTCCGTGAAAAAATTCACCCTCCGGATTCTGGAACGCTCACGCTACCCACGACCCCTGACAGATCCTGTCACACCTGCGCGGTGGAAACCGCCCTACAACAAGAACATTCACTTTCCGGCGCGATCCAGCCGACTGTAGGCCCGTCGCCTTTTTTTAATCAATGATGCCAGTGGACATCATGGATTGAAATTCGACGATCACAGTCAACGTTGTTCAGGACCCGGACACGAACAATCCCAGCCCAAAGTGGCAACCGTAACCCAGTGCCAGTGGCACCTGCTGAGCCTCAACAGGCCGCTCCAGCACGATTCGCAAAGCCAGCCCAAACGAAACGGGCGGTGCCTGCACAGCACTCCTTCGAGCAACGACAAAATGACGAAAGTCAATGGTCCGTTCAGGCAAAATCTCGACAGATATTGCTGCTGGCAGGTTGCGGCACCGCAATTCCGCGTTGACCTGGCCTGACAGCGTATTTCGCCCCGTTTTCTTCAGGAATCGCGGGGGCACAAACGGCGTTGCACTGATCCATTCTGTGCTCGCTTGCTCGCCACTGAACAGGTTCGTCAGTGATTCCGCGACGTTTCCTGACAGACGCTGCAGAATGGAGATGTCGCCACTGGCAACAACAGCAACCTGCAGATCCCCGGCGCCACCCTTCATCCACGTCCGGCGAACAGTCTCGATTGCCCGCTGCGCCTCGGGCCCCAACCCCATAGGGGCATGCACCAGAATGTGGTCAATTCGGCGCTGTGCGCGAGCGACAGGCGCGAGCGACAATGGTTGTATGTGTGCGTGAACATGCCCATCAGTGAGTGGTGATCCATCCTCGTTCTGCCCAGTCAGTTCCGGGCAATGGACCCTTCCTCCACGCGCCACCCGACCAACGATGGCACGATGGAAGAGCTCTGCCTGCGGCAGCGTCCGAGTGATTGATGGCAGAGCCGAAATGTTGGCACCGGGTGTCGCCAGAGCCAGTAACATCGTGGTGATCACTTTTCTGGCTGGCACCCGGACATCAACCGGCCGACCCACACTCAAAGAGTTCGATCGCCGCCAGTAAATCACCCGCTGTGCTCCCGGTGGCTGACTCCAGCCATGCTGCTTCCAGAAAGAAGTCTCAGCCGTCAGACAGGCCTGAAGATCAGCCGGATAAGGCGCTTCAAGTCCACTGCAGGTTTTCTGATACGACTTCAACTGGGCCGCAGACGGCTTTTTACCATTTTTCCCCACAGGAGCGGGAACGGCAGCGAGCAGGTCGTTCACCTGTTGGGTGCGCCAACCGGCATACTCAGCCGGATTGATCGCCGCCATCAGAGTGACTTGCTCCCACAACCTCCCTGGCTGGGCTATCTCCTGATGCGGGAAAGCATCGAAAGCCCCCTCGCTATCCTCGATTAAACGGCCCTCAACCCAACTTTCACTACGTCCGAGGTATCCCAGATTTTCAACGAGTACCCCCAGCAGTTGGCGTTCATCGTCCGCAAGTGCACATGGCCAGTACACATCGATATGGCCAGTGCCGACGTCCGCCCACGTATCGAAGACCAGCGTGGTGGTCTCTCGACCATCGTCCTTCTTCAGCTTCCCGAGGGGCATGAAGTGACGACTGTGAGCACTTGTCGCGGCCGGCAGCCGGTAAGAAGGCAGATTGCTGGCCAGAGTGTCAAACAGCCGTTTAGCCACATCTGTGGGACCGCTCTCCTCGGACCACCGTTGGGTGGTAAACCCCGTAGCCAGAAGAGCCCGCAGGATTCGCCACGGACTGGGTGGCCACTCGACCTGCCCTTCATTGACGTGGTGTCCCCACGCGGTGGCGTGGTAACGGCCTCCAGGAAATACGAAACGAATCGTCGGCATAGTTGTCTCCTGCGGAGTCTGATCGATCACTAAGCTTCTGTTGGCTCAGACCCATCTTCATCATCTCCAGTGCCGCCGGCTCCCTTATCAGCGTCCTTGCCCTTCGCCAGAATGTCGTTGTAGCTAGCCGTCGATGCGACCATCAGATCACTGCAAGCACTGAGACTGGACTTCAGAGCGGCCTCAAGTTCGGACAGCAGTGGCAGTTGGAAACCCGTCGGACGCACTGCTGTGATACTGTTGCGATCAATTGGCTCAAGGTCGCAGGCCGTTCGCAGACGCAGGTCGCCGTCAAACAGTCTGCGTAATCGATACAGCGACAACAGGATCAGCAATTGCTCAACCTTCTCACCAAGTCCATAGCCGCGAATCTGGGCGAGGTCGAGATTGACATGGCAGACAATGGAATCCGCGACGTATTCATCACGAGCGAATGGCACATTGCCGTACCCGTCTTTTGTAACTCCCGACGGGTTGACGTGATCGTTTTTCACACCGCCAGATGCTGCCACTCTTACCCCAGACGCTTCAATGAAGGCCGACAGTGCACGTGATACTCGCAACCGCCCGCCAGCCAGTTCCTTTTTTGCCAGAAATACACCGTGGATCAAGCTGCCCACATCGTAGCGCAGCAGCACCTCGGCCAGTTTGCGACGATTGATCGGCCCTTCTTCCAACCCGCCGAGGGCGGTTTTCAATCCGATGGAAAAGGCCTTGTCACTACCCTCCAGCAGGTAGGGGCTGTTGATACGATGTGCTTCCAGCATTGAATCAGTGAGAAACTCACCTTTCCGCAGTACGGTCACGTGACTGATTCCAGCCAGCGCTGGCACAGGTTGATTATGTTCAAAATCCCAGCATGTCGACTCAAGGCGGTTCGCCATGCTCTGAACACTTTCCACCAGCAGCTTGGACCCCTGTCGCGTCTGATAGGTGGCTGCTCCAAGTGACGGAAACCCGGTAGGCTGAAAACGATCGCCCTGCACAGGTCGGAGCTCGACTGAAAACAACAGACGACTTGAGGACTTCAAAACATCAAGCATGGACTCTTCCTTTTAAAGAGGGAACAAGGATCGTTGCACATTCTTCAGCACTGAAAGTCGAAATTGGGAACACTAATGCGGCAGCCCACAGTAAGGCGACATCACTGCCGCATGTGGCTGAAACAAAGGGTACGTCCAGACCAACGCCACGCAGGCGTCGAATGGCCACATCCACAGCACTGGCTGCATCACAAGACTGCAGTCGGCGAATCATCGAAAGTTCGGCAGGAATCTGAGGCCTGTTGAGAATTGGCGATGGAAGACAACTGAGCCGGAGAGCCAACCAACCATCAGGCGGCACATCATCACCAGAGACCGAATGAGGCAAATGCTTCTTTGACGAGAAACGTCGCCAATCAATTGCCATGTAGGCCCTCGCGAGATTGAACACGCGATCCACATCCAGGCGACCATCGACAAAAGCCGCAAGATCGGCAAGCCTGGCGGAACAGCCGTACGCTGATTGAAGTGGCAGGCAACGTTGCCCTCGCTGGCCCGATTCAATCAGTCTGCGTTCCACAATCGCCGCACAGTCGGCCACAGCATCACGGCCAGTGACAACGACTCGAGGATCCTTCAACAGGCGTTTTTCAGCGGTCCGATATCGTGGCCAACGGGAATCCCCATCAAGCGGTAAGCAGTTGCTGCGTACCCGATCGACTGCCCGCCCCTTGACATAGGCAGCCGCGGCACTGCCCAGTGCCAGAGCTAAACGGCATTCAGCGGCAATCTCGTTGTCAAAGGTTGGCTTTATTCGGGATCTACTGTTCACAATGCCCCTCACTTTTTGGTAAATTATTTGTGGCGCTTGTCGGGCATAATCTGACGATTCAATCACTTGTTCCCGCAGCGGTCTATTGGCAAG
>CAXBSH010000384.1:0-5196 GCA_963977705.1 uncultured Planctomycetaceae bacterium | reverse complement strand
AGACAATCCAGGACTCACGCTTTGATCAGCGTTTCCAGCACACCCTTTGTCAGAACCTTCGGGTCCACTCGTTCCGTCAGTTCAAAAATGTCACGGAACGGTCCCTTACTCTGTCGTTCTTCGACAATGGCCCGAACTGCGTTCTCACCCACTCCCTTGATCGCCCCCAGACCGAACGTCAGGCGACCATCGGCCATGCCGAAGTCCACTTCTGACCGATTGACGTCTGGTGGCAGAATCTCAATCTTCATGCGCCGTGCGTCGTCAACGTGCTCGCTGATCCGCTCGGTGCTTTCCATTTCACAGCTGAGCAGTGCAGCCATGAATTCCACGGGATAGTGCGCCTTCAGCCACGCCGTCTCATAGGCAATCAGGCCGTAAGCGGTGGAGTGGGATTTGTTGAAGCCGTACCCGGCGAAGGCCACGATCAGGTTCCACAGCTCCTGGGCCACCTGCTGCGAAATTCCATTACTCACCGCCCCTGAGATGTAGTCAGAGTGGAAGCTGGTGATCACCTTTTCCTGCTTCTTGCTGATCGCCTTGATGCATTTGTAGGCTTTGCTCAGCTCGATGTTGCCCACACGGTTCAGAATCCGCATCACCTGTTCCTGGTAGACCATCACTCCATAGGTCTCTTCCAGAACGGCGTCCACAGTGGGATGGACTTTTCGCGGTGGCTTGCGGCCATGCTTAACGTCCACGTATTCCATCACCATCCCGCCTTCCAGCGGACCCGGTCGGTACAGGGCTGACGTGGCAATGATATCGGCAAAACAGTCGGGCCGCATTTTCGTCAGCAGGTCCCGCATCCCGCCGGACTCCAGCTGAAACACGCCCTTCGTTTCACCTCGTTGCAGCAGAGCAAAAGTTCGCGCATCCGTCAGATTGTTCTTCACCTGCTCAAGGTCAAAGTCCGGATGCGAACGTTTGACGTTCTGCACGGTCTTATCGAGGATTGTGAGGTTGCGCAGTCCGAGGAAGTCCATCTTCAGCAGTCCGACTTTTTCAACCGTCGGACCATCCCACTGCGTGATGATGTCTTCCTTCCCGGTGATCGTCTGCAGCGGCAGTACCGTGTCCAGCGGTACGTCAGCAATCACCACACCGGCTGCATGAGTTCCCGCGCTGCGAGCCAGGCCTTCCACAGCCATTGCAAAATCCAGCAGCTTGCGAGCCACCGGGTCGTTGGTCCATGCTGCCTTCAGGTCAGCACTTTCTTCAAGAGCGTCCTTCAGACGAATATTCAGAGTGTCCGGGACCATGCCCGCCAGCTCGTTCACTCGGGGTAACGGCACATTCAGGGCTCGCCCAACGTCCCGAATCGCATTCTTGGCCTTCAGAGTTCCATAGGTGCCGATCTGCGCAACATTGCGTTCGCCATACTTCTGCTTGGTGTAGTCAATCACCATCTGTCGTCGATCACGACAGAAGTCAATGTCGATATCAGGAGGCTCAGTTCGACTGGGGTCGAGGAATCGTTCAAACAGCAGGTCGTACTTCAGCGGACAGACATCACCCAGACGCAGCAGATAGGCCACAATTGCACCGCAGGCGGAACCTCTGGCTCCGCAGGGAATGCCATTTCGCCGCGCAAATTCGACGAAGTCCCAGACAATCAGGAAGTAACTGGCGTAGCCCTTCGACTCGATCACACTGAGCTCATAGTCCAGGCGCTTCCAGTGCGATTCCGTCAGTTCGTCTGCGTAACGCTCGTACATGCGTTCCTTGCAGAGATCCCGCAGATACTGAATGTCCGTGCGACCTTCCGGGGGGCGATAGACCGGATACAGCTTGCGTTCACCCAGCTGCATATCAATTCGGTCAGCAATCTCCTGGGATCGCTTGACGGCATCTTCGAGGCCAGTGAATCGGGAATACATTTCTTCCGGAGCACAGACGTGCAGGCCGTCATGCTCCATCTTCATCCGTTTTTCGTCGTCAACCGTTGTGCGAGTATTCACACAGAGCATCACGTCCTGGACTTTGGCGTCAGCCTGAGTCAGGTAGTGGGCGTCATTGGTGGCGACCAGCGGCAGACCCATGCGAGCAGCCAGGTCGACCGTCATTTCCTTGCACTGTCGCTGAATCTCAAAGCCTGAATTCTGGATCTCCAGATAGAAGCGATCACCAAACACCCGCACATACCACTCAACCAGCCGTTTTGCTTCATCGTTGTTATCGGCCAGCAGCAGCCGTGACAGCTCTGAGGATGCGCAGCCTGACAGACAGATGATCCCCTCGTTGCACTCTTCCAGCAGGGCGCGGTCAATTCTGGGCTTGTAGTAAAAGCCTTCCAGATAAGCCGACGACGACATGCGGATCAGATTGTCGAAGCCGCGGCGATTCATGGCCAGCAGGGTCAGGTGAGTGGCAGCTTCCTTCTGTCGAGTGGCACTGCGATCTGTGCGGACCCCCGGTGCCACATACGCTTCGTAGCCGACGATCGGCTTGATCCCGCCTGCCTTGCACGCGTTGTAGAACTCGATGGCACCATACAGATTGCCGTGGTCAGTGATGGCCACAGCATTCATACCGTGGGACTTCACGTGCGAGACAAGGTCTGGAATGCGGTTGACGCCGTCCAGCAGACTGTAGTGCGTGTGACAATGCAGATGCACAAAAGGCCGCGCAGAAGTAACAGGCGCCGCCGGCGCAGGGACAGGGTCCGCCATGAATCTGAATCCCGTGAGCAGAGTTTTTCCGTTGCGCAGCGCAACGGGCGGGCAGCATAGCAGATCCCGGACCAGTTCGACAGTCTGGCCGTCTCTGAAGACGAAGGAAAACAGTGCGACGGATTTGCCTGCGCACTACTTTTCTGCGATTCTTTCCCGCAGCCAGTCACCGACCGTCATTCGCTCAGTTCGGAATTCCGAATCCCATGAAAAAATCGCCGTATTTCACCGCAGCTGTCTCTCTGCTGGTCACCCTTTCCCGACTGTCCGGCCTGCACGCGTTTCAGGAACCTCCTGCCAAACCCGCAAATCCGCCCTCCATCGCGGAAATGCAGGCCGCCGCCATCGAAGCCGGCACGGCTGAATTCGGCCACTGGGGCACGGATCCCGCGCGCTACACAGGCTGGACATCCCATTCCAATCGACTGATTCCCGTCTACACCTATGGGACAAAGGGGGCCGGCGAAGGCGTGGATCTGCAGTCGTGGTTCGGGGAACGCAGCCCCTACCGTTCGGCCGCAGCACTGCAGAAGATCTACGGTTACCTGCCCGAACAGTCCGTCAATCCGCAGGCTGTCTGGATGGATCAGACGAATCTGTTTGATATTCAGAAGGCCGCTGCTGCTGCGGGTAAGAAACATATTTTTCTGGTGGTCTTTGACGGGATGGACTGGCAGACCACCTATGCTGCAGCACTCTGGAATCGCAGAGCTGTGACCTATCGCGAAGGCCGTGGAGATGGGACGCACTTTCAGCGCTATGATGCCGCCGGTACTTCCCAGTTCGGCTTTATGGTGACCAGCCCTCACAATGAGGGCACCGATGTCGATGTTGATCAGCAGAAGGTGCAGAACCCCGGTGGTGAGCTGCGAGGTGGATATGCCGCCGAGGCTGCTGGCAATTCCCCCTGGGATACTCCACCGGATCCGGGCTACCTGATTGGCAAAGGTCGCACTGACGGCCCGCGTCATGCCTACACCGACTCGTCGTCTTCCGCCAGCAGCATGACGGCCGGCATCAAGACCTTTAATGGTGCGATTAATGTCGATGCCGGTGGGCAGCCTGTTGCGACCATCGCACACCAGCTGCAGGAACAGGGCTGGCTGGTCGGTGCCGTTTCGTCTGTGCCCATCAGTCATGCGACTCCCGCAGCCGCATATGCTCATAATGTGGCTCGTGATGACTACCAGGACCTGACCCGCGATCTGCTCGGTCTGCCATCCATCGCACATCCGCAGCAGCCATTGCCGGGACTGGATGTCATTATCGGAGGTGGCTTTGGTACGACGGCCAAACAGGCAGATGGAGTCAAAAAGCAGGGGCAGAACTTTGTCGCCGGCAATGTCTATCTGACAGAGCAGGATCTGCAGACGGCCGATGTCCGGTCAGGTGGGCGTTACGCAACTGCCGTGCGGACCGCGGGGGCTGATGGGACGGATGTCCTGAATGCCGCCGCACGCTCTGCCGCTGCTGGTAAAGCTCGTCTGCTGGGATTTTTCGGTCAGGGCAGCAACAACGGACATCTGCCGTTTGCCACCGCCGATGGTGACTACGTCCCGTCACCAGGCGTTGGTAAGAAGGCCGAACAGTACTCTGCAGCAGATCTGCAGGAAAATCCGACTTTGGCTGAAATGACCACCGCCGCAATTCAGGTTTTAAGCCGGGAAAAAGGACGCTTCTGGCTGATGGTGGAACCCGGTGACGTCGACTGGGCCAATCACGATGATAACCTCGATAATTCCATCGGGGCTGTGAACAGCGGTGATGCCGCGGTCAAAGTCATTACGGACTGGGTCGAACAGAACAGCAACTGGAATGAATCACTGCTGATTGTCACGGCCGACCACGGGCACATGCTGAATCTGACGAAGCCCGAAGCCATTGCCGCCGCGGCCGGTACTCCCATCGCTCGGCTCGCTGATCCTCCGGGAATTCACAACCTGCTGCAGGTCTCATCGGCTGTCTACAGTGGCAGCGAGCCCGAGGGCGAGCCGGCGTTTCGCAGCCTGCAGGCGCTGGGCGTGAAAATGATTGTCAGCGTGGATGGAGCTGAGCCGGATGTTGCTCAGGCGGCGGCTTTCGGACTGCGTTACGTACACATTCCCATTGGATATGACGGCATTGATTCGGCCGCAGCACTGGCACTGGCCCGAGCGGCTCGGGAAGCTGAAGGCAAGATGTATGTGCACTGCCATCATGGCCGACATCGCGGACCAGCCGCCGCTGCAGTTGCCTGCATGGCGACCGGGGCAATGACTGCCGAGCAGGCTGGTGGTCTGCTGGCCCTCGCCGGAACCAGCCCCGACTATGCCGGCCTGTGGCGTGATGTCGCAGGGTGGCAGCGTCCCGCAGCTGATGCGGTGTTGCCCGAGCTGCAAGCCAGCGCCGGAACAGCGTCGCTCGCCGCAGCTATGGCGCGTCTCGATCGACATTTCGATGTCATCAGGGTGGCTCGGAAAATTGATTGGAAGACCGCCGGCGAAAATGGCACGGCAGCATTCGGTCAGGCTGCTGTTCTGGTCAC
>CAXBSH010000383.1:0-5199 GCA_963977705.1 uncultured Planctomycetaceae bacterium | reverse complement strand
CT
Source organism: uncultured Planctomycetaceae bacterium (assembly GCA_963977705.1). Classification (GTDB taxonomy): domain Bacteria; phylum Planctomycetota; class Planctomycetia; order Planctomycetales; family Planctomycetaceae; genus SXXK01. Next base: position 5,197 of record CAXBSH010000383.1, on the reverse strand, counting down.
GCTCCCCCTCGATGCAAAGCGGATTCAGGTTCGCCCGCGCGGCATAAATCGCGGCGGTCAGCCCGGCGGGCCCCGTCCCGATGAGAGTAACGGATTCAACACCAGTGGAGAGAGCTTCGGACATGGAATCCCCTTTGCGCCGTTCCATGGATGAACGCGGATCGCTTCACGCACCCGGTAGAACGCTGGTCCCGCCGCTACGCGAACTCCTCCTCATTCCAAATGGAATAGGATTATTTTTTGAAAGTGTCTGAAAGAAAGAAAAAGCTCAGTGCGCGGTCGTCGCGCCCGAGGAGCCCTCGTCGCCTTCGGCGGCGAGAAGCGCGGCGGGGGCGAGCAGCATGGCGGCTAACAATCTCATGCGGGTGGCCTTATTATAATCGTTGCAGTTGAGATCGTAACCACGGGGCGAAATGGACACAATAGGCCGGTATCAGATACGAGCGGAACTGGGGCGTGGGGGAATGGGCGTGGTGTATCGCGCCGACGACAGCAAGCTGCCGCTGACCGAGCAACTGGACGAAGCCGCCCGCCTGCGCCGCCTGGACGCCTGCCGCGCCGCGCTGGAGCAGCTGCCCCCTGAGGCACCCCGCATCGTGCTGGCCACCGGGCGGCTGGTGGGCGAAGGCTTCGATCACCCTCCCCTCGACACCTTGCTGTTGGCGATGCCCGTGTCCTGGAAGGGAACACTGCAGCAATACGCCGGCCGCCTGCATCGGCAACAGAGCGGCAAGACAAGCGCGCGCATCATCGACTGGCTCGTCGCACAGTTCAAGGCCGCGCACAACATCGACCTCGCAAACGATCGTATGGCGGCGCAGCGCCTGAAGGAAGCGGCCGAAAAGGCGAAGATCGAACTGTCACAAGTTCAGCAGACACAGATCAACCTCCCGTTCATCACCGCAACCCCCGAGGGCCCGTTGCATCTCGATGAAACGCTGACGCGCGCCAAGTTCCAGGAAATGACAAGTGACCTCATCGAGCGTTGCCGCATTCCGTTCGAGCAGGCCATCAAAGACGCAGGCCTCTCAAAGGGTCAGATCAACCACGTCATTCTCGTTGGTGGCTCCACCCGTATCCCTGCTGTCGTTGAGCTCGTAGAAAAGGTCACTGGAAAGAAGGCCAATATGACTGTCAACCCTGACGAAGTCGTTGCCCTCGGTGCCGCTGTCCAAGGTGGTGTCCTCGCTGGCGAAGTTTCCGACATCGTCGATTTATCGCCATTCTCTGTTGCCGTTGTATCGTCAGAACGGCCATGTGGTGGTGGCCACCGCAGATCCTCTGAATCTTGAGGGCCTGGACGAGCTCAGCACGGTCAGTGGTTTCCGTCTGTCCCCGGTATTGACTCGCAGTGGTGAGCTGGGCAGTCGGATTCACGAGCTGCTGGGTGTGGGTGGTGACACGATCAATGAGCTTGTGCGGCGTAAGGCTGACGAGGGCATTGAGCTGCTGGAGGAGATCAACGAGGACTTTGGCGAGCTGGCCGAGGGTGCTCAGGCCCCATCGGTGATCAAGCTTGTGAACGAGCTGTTGATGGAAGCGGTTAAGCTGCAGACCAGTGACGTGCACATCGAGCCGCAGGAAAACGGCATGCGTGTGCGTTTCCGTCTGGACGGCATGCTGCGAATCCAGCCGACTCCCCCGGAGATTGCTCAGTTTTATTCGGCGATTGTGACGCGTCTGAAGATCATGTCGCATCTGAATATTGCTGAGAAGCGACTGCCTCAGGACGGACGTATCAAGCTGCGCGTATCGGGGCGTGAGGTTGACGTCCGCGTTTCGATCATTCCGATGCTGCATGGAGAAGGCGTAGTGATGCGTCTTCTGGATAAGGCGCGGATGACGTTTGACCTGAAAAACGTGGGCATGCCGCCTACGGTGATGAAGATATTTCGTCAGTTGATTGACCTGCCGCACGGCATCATTCTGGTGACAGGTCCGACGGGCAGTGGTAAATCGACGACTCTCTACAGTGCTTTGAGTGAAATCAAGGATCCGACTGTGAAGATCATCACAGTCGAGGATCCTGTTGAGTATCAGATGGACGGGATCAGTCAGATCCAGGTTCACAGTCGAATTGGGCTGACCTTTGCGGCCGGACTTCGCAGTATTCTGCGTCATGACCCTGACGTGGTTTTGATCGGTGAAATTCGTGACGGCGAGACGGCTCAGGCGGCCATTCAGGCGTCTCTGACTGGTCACCTCGTCTTCAGTACTCTGCACACCAACGATGCCCCCAGCGCTTTTACTCGACTGGTCGACATGGGAGTGGAGCCGTATCTGGTCGCCAGTACGGTGGAGGGTATTCTGGCTCAGCGACTGGTGCGGCGACTGTGTCAGCACTGCAAAGTGGCTGTGCCACTTGATCGTGCGGAGCTGCCGGCCGATTTTCCGCGGGATCTTTGTGACGTGGTGTATGAGCCGAAAGGGTGTCGTGAGTGTCGTGATACGGGTTATTCGGGTCGAATCGGAGTATTTGAGCTGTTGCGAACGGATGCGATGGTGCAGCGGATGTGCGTGGAGCAGAAGAGCAGCACCGAAGTGCGCGACTATGCTCTGAAGGCCGGCATGACGACTTTGCGGAGCAGTGGCTGGGAGCAGGTGGCGGCTGGTGTGACGAGTGTTGATGAGGTGGTTCGGTTGACTCGTGGTGATATTGTGGGCTGAGGTTTCGAGAGTGTGTGTAAGTTGTTCTGCGGTGTGGACGTTTTGCGGGTGACAGTGGCTGTATGCCAGATTTCAGGTATCAGGCAAGAGAGCTTTCCGGGAAGCAGGTTTCCGGAGTGCTGACGGCGACCAGTGAGAAGGACGCCCTGTCCGTACTGGCATCGCGCAGTCTGTTTCCGATCAGTGTGGCTCTGACAGCACAGTCGAAGCAGCAGGCCTCTGCTGGTTCGCGGCGTGTTCCGACTCGATTTCTGACGATCTTTTACAATCAGTTGTCGGACCTGTTGAAATCCGGCGTGCCGTTGCTGCGTTCCCTGCAGTTGCTGGAAGAACAGACCTCGAATCCGGTCCTGCGATCTGTGGTGCAGGATGTGCGTGAGCAGGTAGCTGATGGAACTCGTCTGAACGATGCGATGCGGCGTCATCCGAAGTCTTTCAACTTTCTTTCGATCAGCATGGTGAAGGCTGGTGAAGAGGGTGGGTTTCTGGAGGAGGTGTTAAGTCGCATCGCGGTCTTCAACGAGCATCAGGAGGAGTTGCGTGGTCGGGTGACGGGTGCGATGGTGTATCCGATGTTCCTGATGACGGTGGGATTGGGTATTGTCACGGTGATGATGATCTTTTTCGTGCCTGAATTCGCCTCGATGTTTGAGCGTATGAAGGACCAGGGGACATTGCCGTGGGCCACGACGACATTGCTGGCGATCAGTGATTTGATTCAGCAGCGAGGTGCTTTACTGGCACTGGCAGTAGCTGGTGTGATTGCGGCGATCATCTGGTACTTCGGAACTCCTGAGGGAGCGAGGAACCTTGATCGTCTGAAACTGCGTTTGCCTGGTCTGGGAGGAATTCTGCAGAGTCTTGCGGTGGCGCGGTTCTGTCGCATGTTGGGGACATTACTGAAAAACGGAGTACCAATTCTGCAGTCGCTGCGAATTGCCAAGGATGCCAGTGGCAATGTGATTCTGTCGGAAGCGATTGGAAATGCGGCGGAGAATGTGAGCAGTGGTCAGTCGTTGGCGGTGCCTTTGCGAGCCTGTGGTCAGTTTTCTCGTGACCTGATTGAAATGATTGCTGTGGGTGAGGAAGCGAACAATCTGGAGAACGTGTTGATCAATGTGGCGGACAATCTGGAAAAGCGGACCAGTCGCAAAATTGACATGGTGGTGCGTCTGCTGGAACCGATGCTGTTACTGGTAATGGCGACAATTGTGACGTTTGTGATTGCGGCTCTGCTGCTGCCTGTTTTGAATATGTCAGCGAACAGGTAGTCAGCAGGAAACCTGAAACCGTTCCAGGAATTCTGTGTCTGCAGCGAATAGTGAAGTATCAGGCTGTGCGTTGCTGAGTTTGGTTTTTGAACTTGTTGTTTCTGTGGAAGTGTGAAATTATGAAAAGACTGAATCGAAATTCGCTGAACCGCGGTGTGAATCGTCGTCCGCGACGTGCTGGTTTTACTCTGCTTGAACTGCTGATTGTGCTGGCAATCATTGTGGTGATTGCGGCGATGGTGGTTCCGAACCTGATTGGCAGCCAGCAGAAGGCCAACGAGGATGTGACTCTGGCAACAATCAAAAGTATTGAGAAAAGCCCTGTGGGCACGTGGGCAGCCGACCATGACGGCGCCTATCTGAAGGCCAGTGGTCAGGAGGCCTGGCAGCAGATGATGAATCCGCAGGCCTACAAGGGGCGGAAGCTGCGACCTTATATTGAAGAGCCGCCACTGGATGCATGGGGTCGTCCACTGCAGTATGAGTGGAATGGTGACGGTCACAGTAAGAAACAGAATGCTCTGAAGCCTGCCATCTGGTCGACTGGTGCCAATGGTCAGGACGAGGGTGGCGAGGGCGACGACATTCCCAGCTGGAAAACGCTGGCTGCCACTGAGTGATTCGGTGTGTGTTTAGCGGGTTAGTTGACTGCGGGTGCTGGGGTTGTTCGCCGAGCGGGCCGATTCAGGGCTGTTCGCGAGCAGTCTGCAGCACCCGTGAGTGCTGATTCGGCTGGCTGATGGGGGCTGTTTCGGGTGAGTGTTTTTGGGGGCAGGCGGAGCGACCTGAATGTATCGGCAGCGTCACAAGCGGTGCAGTTTTCGGGCAGCGAAAGGTTTTTCGCTGCTGGAACTGCTGCTGGCGCTGGCGGTGTTGATTGCGGTATCGGCAGTTGCTGTGCCGCCGCTGATGGATCGTCTGCAGGCCGGGCGGGTGCAGGATGCGGCCGAGTCTGTCCGTGAAGTCCTCGGGAATGCTCGACGATATGCAATTGACGGGGGCGTTGACTATCACTTTCGGTATGAGTTGAATGGTCCGTCGTTCGTTGCGATACCGGCGGAACCTGAGCCGACGCTGGCTAACAGCTATTCGGGTGACGAAAGTGACATGCGGGTCGTTGTGGAGGCCGGTGAACTGGACGAGAACCTGTTTCTGCGAGCGGCGAATGACGGGGACGCAGGCGGGGAATCACTTGAGGCGCTGGCGTTTAATGATCTGCCGAACGCAGGCGAGTTGGCCGGGAAAACGTGGTCAAAGCC
>CAXBSH010000382.1:0-5217 GCA_963977705.1 uncultured Planctomycetaceae bacterium | reverse complement strand
GCGAGCCGTTAGAATAAGCCGACGGTTGTTGTCGTGCTGCCGTGACCGCGCTGGTGCTCGGTGGTCCCACGGTATGGAGCTGACGGGTGCTGTCGCTTGCGTCTGAGCGGTTGTGTTCGTCCTGGCACGGAAACAATATCCAGTGCAATTCTTGCCAACCCCATCAAACTGAAACCTGCAGCTGCGCCAAGGATTTTTCGTTGAACCTGTTATTGCCAACTGATCAGTGGCAACATGCGCGCCTGCTGGGGCCAGCGAACGCGGGGTTTGAAAAGCCTATGGACGTGTTGCCTCCGCTCTTCCCCAAATTCCCTGAATTTCCATGCCGAACTCAGTGGATTTTCTGCAACTTCCTCGAAAAACTGGAAAATGGGGGAAAGTCCTGTCCGGTTATTCCCGCAATCCGGCCTTCTCTCGGCATGGCTCAACGAACAATTGAGTCATGGAGCGGGAATCTGGGGGGAAATTTATCGGCTTTCCTGGGTCGATTGGAAGGATGAAACACACATGGGTAAGCGTAACAGCCGGCGAAATCGGGCGAATCACAGTAATCAGCCCGTGGCACCAGAGATTCTGGAAAGCCGTCTTCTGCTGACGGCCAAGGGTGGCCCGGAAATCGTGCCGGGCGAGCTGCTTGTGCAGTATAATTCCGGGGTGACTGCGGCCGGTCGCAATGTGGCTCGTGCCGGCATGGGTGTGCAGGTTGCCGAGACCATTCAGACGAAGACGATGCAGAAGGCCGGCTTCGGTGTGATGGAGCGAGTGCGACTGGGGAATGGCATGACGATGGATGCCGCCATCGCAAAGCTGAAGTCAAATTCCCGAGTGAAGTTTGTCGAGCCGAACTATGTTTACAAGCCGGCAGCAGTCAGTGATGACACGTACTACACGAACGGTAGTCTTTGGGGGATGTACGGCAGCGACAGTCCAGCGACCTCTGGGCCGGCGGGAACGACCAATCAGTATGGTTCAAACGCCGAAGCGGCCTGGAATGCCAACATCACCGGTTCCCGCAGCGTCGTTGTGGGTATCATCGATGAGGGCATCCAGACAACTCACCCGGATCTGGCCGGGAATATCTGGACGAACCCCGGTGAAGTGGCTGGAGATGGTATCGACAACGATGGCAACGGCTACGTGGATGACATCAACGGCTGGGACTTCGTCTCGAATGACAATACTGTGTATGACGCCGGCCAGGATTCGCACGGAACGCACGTTGCCGGCACGATCGGTGGTATGGGTGGCAATGCCAGCGGAGTCGTGGGAGTGAACTGGGCGGTCTCGATGATCTCCGCCAAGTTTCTTGGTCCGACCGGTGGTTCGACTCTGAATGCGGTCAAGGCGCTGGACTATCTGACGGATCTGAAGGTTCGTCATGGCATTAATCTGGTGGCCACAAATAATTCGTGGGGTGGTGGTGGCTATTCGCAGTCTCTGCATGATGCCATCATTCGATCTGCCAAGCAGGACATTCTGTTCATTGCGGCTGCTGGAAATGCCACGGCCAACAATGACACGACTGCTTCCTATCCATCCAACTACAATACCACAGTGGGGACTTCGACTCAGACAGCCGCCAGCTATGATTCTGTGATTGCTGTTGCATCGATCACCAGCACCGGAGCGATTTCCAGCTTTTCCAGCTATGGTGCCACGACCGTTGATATCGGAGCTCCGGGGTCATCGATTGTTTCCAGCGTGCCGGTTGACAGTTACGCGAATTACAGTGGCACATCAATGGCGACTCCGCACGTGACCGGGGCTGCTGCTCTGTATGCATCAGCGCAGTCCGGTCGAGTCTCTGCGGAAAGCATTCGACTGGCGCTGCTCAGTAGTGCTGTACCCACAGCCTCACTGGCCGGCAAGACGGTCACGGGTGGGCGACTTGATGTTTACGAGGCGATTCGCAGGTCGTCGTTCCTTGACCTTGATAAAGCCTCCTACGGTCCGACGCAGTCGGCTGTGATGACAGTTGGCAGTTCTGCTGACAATCTGAGTGCGACCGTGGCCGATACCGTCACGGTGAGCATCAGCAGCACCACAGAAACAACGCCGCTGTCAGTCGTGCTGACGGAAACCGGCGTAAATACAGGGATCTTCACTGGCAGTGTGCAGTTGGGCAGCGGTGCAGCCGCAGCAGACGCCATTCTGCAGGTGGCTCATGGAGATGTGATTACCAGCAGTTTTGCTGCCCGCAGCCTGAGCGATACGGCGACGGTCGACGGGATTGCTCCCACAATTTCCGGCGTCAGTGCGACGCCGGCAACTGTGAGTGCCGTGATCAACTGGAGTACGAATGAGGCGGCTACCGGCCGAGTTCGCTATGGCACCAGCTCGACCGCTCTGACGTCTCTGAAATCAGGCACTGCCACTGGCACGACTCAATCCATTTCCATCGGCGGACTGACCCCCGCGACCGTCTGGTACTATCAGGTGGAATCCACGGACGCCGCCGGGAACCTGACTGTCTCCTCCGTCTACAGTTTCACCACCAATGCTCCCGCACCCATCCTGTTCGTGGATGATGATCAGGGAGCCACATACGAACGCTTCTTCAACGCCGCTCTGTCTGCCGGTTCATACACCTTCGATACTTGGAATGTGGCCAGTTCCGGAGTGCTGCCGACGGCAGCCGATCTGAAGAAGTATCAGTCCGTCATCTGGAACACAGGATATGACTACAGCAGTCCGAATGCCGGGCTGTCAGCGGCTGAGCAGACGGCGATTTCCGGTTACCTTGATGCTGGCGGACGCATCTACATCAGCGGCCAGGATGTGCTGTACAACGGAGTGACGACCACTTTCCTGCAGAATTATCTGAAGGTGTCCGGTTTCTCCAGTGACGTGGCGACGGCAGCCCATACAGAAACCGGGCCTGCTGGTGACCCGATCACCGGTGGAATGTCACTGGCACTCGCTGCTCCCGCCGACTTTGGGTCGCTCTATGTGGATGCCATCACACCGGTCACCGGAGCTGCCGGTATTCTGCAGCACGGTGTGACTACTGCCAGTTCACCGTTTTCCGCGGTGCGTTATCGCGGAGATTACGCCACCGGGGGCTTCGGCATAGTGTTCTCAACCGCACCGTTTGAAAGCATCAGTGCCACAGCAGCGGCTCCCAATAATCAGGCCACATTTCTGAAGAATGTGCTCAGTTATCTGAACGGAGCAACGATTGCCGTCAATGTCTCGGCGCCCTCGGCTGCAGCGACGACTGAGGCTGGCGGGCAGGTCACATTCACTGTCGCTCTGTCAGCTCAGCCGGCGGCGGACGTCGTGATTCCAGTCAGCGTGTCAGACGCCACGGAAGCCTCAGTGTCTGCCTCTTCGCTGGTGTTCACAGCAGCAAACTGGGCGACTCCGCAGACGGTGACAGTGACCGGGGTGGATGACAACGTAGATGATGGCAATATCAGCTACCAGGTTGTGCTGGGGGCTGCCACGTCAGCGGACACTGCGTGGAATGGAATCAATCCAGCCGATGTTTCGTTGTCGAACACGGACAACGATACAGCTGGAATCACAGTGGGCCCAATTTCCGGGACGACGACCACCGAAGCCGGTGGCTCAGTCAGCTTCACGATTCGTCTCAATTCAGAACCTCTGGCAGATGTCACGCTGGCCTTCAGCAGCAGTGATGCCACTGAGGGCTCTGTAAGTCCGGCGTCTGTGACATTCACGGCGGCCAACTGGAATACTGACGTCACGATCACAGGAACGGGAGTTGACGATACAATCTTCGATGGCAATATTGTCTGGACTCTGGTCATCGGCGCTGCTGCCTCATCGGATACCCTGTACAACGGACTCAATCCGGCCGATTTCGCTCTGACCAATCTGGACAACGAGACGCCTCCACCAACCAAGTTCTATGTTGTTGATGACGCGACAGCCGATCGGACTTTTGAGTATGACAGTGCTGGCGTGCCGATCGAGAACTATGCACTGAACACTGCAAACACAGGTTCTCGCGGTGTTGCCGTGACGGTCACGGGTGACAAAGTGTGGGTCGTTGATGCTTCACGAAAAGTGTTTATCTACAACACCAGTGGTTCACTGCTGGGATCATGGACGCTGGGGACTCTGGCCACCAATGCAACAGTGGAAGGCATCGCAACCGATGGTACAAACATCTGGGTTGTGGACTCCCGTTCGGATAAGGTGTACTATTACGCCAATGCTGCCGCTCGAACAACGGGAACGCAGACTGCCACCAGCAGTTTCGCCCTCAATAAGGCCAACCTCAGTTCCAAAGACATGGTCTGGGGACGTCAGAACAACGTGTCTTATCTGTGGGTCGTAGACGATACAGCCTCGGCTGATCGCGTGTATCGCTACACACTGAATGCAACGGGAGGCACGACTGCCAATTCCTCGTGGCTGATCAGCACGCAGAATGCAGCCCCGACCGGAATCGCACTCGATCCATCCAACGCTGTAATGGACATCTGGATTTCAGACAGCAGCACGGACCGCGTCTATCGTTATGCAGACGGACGCACTCTGACGGCTCCGGTACTGAGCAGCTCCTTTGCCCTCGGTGCTGGTAACACCAACCCACAGGGTATCGCGGATCCACCGCCAGTGGCAGTGGAATCGCAGCTGCCGGGGTACAAGGCTGAACAGACCGCAGGCACTGAACCGGCAGGCTATCCTACGGTCGTCAACCGTCGCGGTGCTCAGACGACCGCTTCACAGAACGCGGAACTGACCAGTCTTGTGTCCACACCTGTGAAACGCCCGGTCTGGTCGGTCGCGAAGACTCGTACCAATGCCGATGTCGGCACCAGCCGGACCGGTATGGCAACGGAGCAGCTGCAGACTGTTGAAAAACCAGCAGTTGGTGAGTTGCCTTCAGACAGCCTGCTGGATGACGTCTTCGGGCAACTGGCCAGCAGTGGACCCGGCTGGCTGAACTAACTGCAAAGCCAGTCAATCCACATTCGCTGAACTTGAAGCCTCTCTGCCACCTGGTTGAGAGGCTTTTTTAGTCTCAACGTAAAATGCTGTGCGGGGAATAAGGGCGTCTTTTGGGCACCGCCGCGCAAAATGGCCCTCCCAATGGTCGCGACCATCTCCGTTCGGGAGGGCGAGGCTCCCGCCGAGCTGACGCGAACTGTCCGTGTGCAGTTGTCGTTATGCGCCCGCAATCGTAGCCCGGGCATTCCTGCCCGGCCGCCTTTTACCCCCACAAATGCGCTATCTGCCACCCCC
>CAXBSH010000381.1:0-5287 GCA_963977705.1 uncultured Planctomycetaceae bacterium | reverse complement strand
ATCTGGTCACCGCCCAGCGCCACGGTCTCTTCAATCTTCTTCAGCAGCACGTCCATCGGAAGAACGTAAACATCCGGATGATTGGGAGGTCTGTAGAAGGCGCAGAAGTCACAAACTGCCGTGCAGGCGTTGGTGTAGTTGATATTGCGGTCGATGTTGTAGGTACGGAAGGGCTCAGGATGCAGCCGCTCGGTGACGCGGTTGGCGGCTGCACCAATTGCTGTCAGGTCTGAGGACTGCAGGATCTGCAGACCTTCGGCGGGAGTCAGGCGGACTCCCGCTACAGCCTTATCAAGCAGGTACGAGATCTCGGAAGATGAGTTCGACATCGGGGTTCACCAGGTGGTGCCGAGCGGCGAGGCTGCAGAACAATCGCAACCCGTTCTTCTCGGCGGAAGTCAGATGATAGTGCAGGTTTCGAGTCAGGTAGCGGTAGGCCGTCTGCTGGTCCAGCCCCAGTCGAGGCGATTCCGTGCGAGCGATCTCGGCGGCCAGCTGTACGCCCTCGTCACGAGCCGCGGCGAGAGCTTCATCGATGCCGTCTGTGGGTGCGTCCTGACGAGCAACCCACATCGCGAAGACAAAGGGCAGCCCCGTCCAGCGGTTCCAGAACTGACCGAGGTCAATGATTTCAACGAAGTGTCCCGGCGGAGTGTGCATGGCCCGGTCACCAATCAACAGGACCGCGTCGGCCTGGGTGTCTGTGGTGGTGCACTGCATATTGAGCGGTTCGGTTTCCGGAAACACACCGTAGTGTTCCGCCAGAATCACTTTTGTCAGGGCCGCGCTGGTGCGAGATCCTTCGTCGAGTGCCAGCCGGCGAATCTGGCCGGGATGTACTCGACAGAACAGTTTCACGCTGAGCACTTCGCCCCGGGCTGCCACGCAGGCATCGGAAATCACTTCGTAACCAGGTCGACGAAAGTATTCGACAGATGGGATCAGTGCGACGTCGAGCTGCCCGGAGGCCAGTTGGTCGGCGAGCCGGCTGGGATAATCGAGAGTGAGTGATGCCAGCGGAGCATGCCGTGGCAGGGTCTGCACCAGCGGGCGGGAATTCAGATAGCTGACCGCGCCAATCCGCAGGCTGCGAGTGCCGGTGAAGTCTGAAATGTCGGGAAGCCTGTTCATGACATGACCTGTGAAAACACACATTCCATGAGCATTTGACAGTGTAATAGCCAAACCGCAGGACTCAAATCGTGCATCGGGAATCCGTGGAAAGCGACGCAGATGAGAATTCCAGCGATGGAAATCGTTCAGGATGCAGACCGAAGTCTGAGCCGGCTGGTTAACCGGGAAAACCGGGGAACGGCCTTTCTACAATTGAAAGCCCTGCACAATGTGTGTTTTTTTGTTCAGTCTCAAGTTGCTGATGATCAGTTCAGTGGTGATTTCTCAATATGAGATCGTTCCATCCGGATTGCTGTGTTCATTTGTGTTTGGGGAAAGCAGTGCTTCAAATAGGGAGATAACTTGCCGGTCGAGCAATCTGCTGGACCCATTTTCTTTTCTGAATGCTATCACGTTCGGATCCTGCCTAATGACTGAGACACAAAGTACCGCAGGTGACGCGGCTGGGGGCCACGCATCCTGTTGTCATGGGGGTGCTGCCTGTGGTTCGGGTGATACGCCGCGTCGAGGCCTTCTGATTCAGGGTTTGACGGCCCTTGTCAGTACGGCATTGATGGCGATCCCGGCGACTCTGGGGGGCCTGTTTTTTCTTGATCCGATTCTGCGTAAGAAGCAGGCTGGCGGTGGTGCTGGCGGGGCTGGAGCGCGGAAGGACGAGCAGGGTTTTCTGCGACTGGACGTGAATCGTGAGGCGATTCCGGCTGACGGGACTCCGGTTTCTGTCACCGTCTATGACGACATCGAGGATGCGTGGAATCGATTTCGGAATGTGCCGGTCGGCAGTATCTGGCTGCGTAAGGTGGGCGATGGTCCGATCCTGGCATTCAGTTCGGTTTGTCCGCACCTGGGTTGTTCTGTGAATTACCGGCGTGCAGAGAATGATTTTTTCTGTCCGTGTCACACCAGTGCGTTTGATCTCGATGGTCGCAAGTCAAACGAGGTGCCTCCGCGTGACATGGATGCTCTGGAAGTTTCCATGCGAACCGGTGGAGCTGCGGATGCGGCTGGCAGTGAGATCTGGGTGAAGTTCCAGAACTTTCGTCGAGCGACGGCGGACAGGATTCCGGTCTGACATGACTGTTGAGTGTATTGGATTTCCATAGCGGTTGTGCGCTGTGCTGCAGCGAGACTGAAGATATTGCGGGGTCTGAGTGATGAATGCACTTCTGAGCTGGCTGGACAATCGGGTCGGCGTGAAATCGCTGATGCATGAGGCTCTTTATGAGCGTGTGCCTGGCGGGGCTCGCTGGCGTTACGTCTGGGGCAGTACTCTGGTCTTTACCTTTGCCGTGCAGGTGATCACGGGTTTCATGCTGTGGTCGGCTTACAGTCCCAGCACTCGGACGGCGTGGGAGAGCGTGTATTACATTCAGCACGAGATGTTTCTGGGATACGTGATTCGTGGTCTGCATCATTATTCAGCGCAGGCGATGGTGGTGCTGATGGCGATTCACCTGATGCAGGTGGTGATTGATGGTGCCTACAAAGCTCCGCGGGAAATCAATTTCTGGCTGGGCATTGTGCTGATGATGATCGTGCTGGGTCTGTCATTGACAGGTTATCTGCTGCCGTGGGATCAGAAGGGTTACTATGCGACGCAGGTCACCACCAACATCATGAGTGCGACTCCTGTGGTGGGTGCTGAAGTGCAGATTCTGGCACAGGGCGGTCGTGACTATGGTCATCTGACGCTGACGCGTTTCTTTGCGATGCATGCTGGTATGTTGCCGGCTTTGCTGGTGGGTTTTCTGGCGCTGCACATCTATGTGTTTCGGCGGCATGGTCTGACGGTGCATGATCCGAAGCATGCTCCGGATACCACTTTCTGGCCGGATCAGGTGCTGAAGGATGCGGTGGCGTGTCTGGCGGTGCTGGCGACAGTGCTGTTGCTGGCGGTGCTGCGTCCGGCCGAGTTGAGTGCACCAGCTGATCCGGCGGTCAAATTTGATGCGGCTCGTCCGGAGTGGTATTTCCTGTTCCTGTTTCGGTTTCTGCGGTTTCATGCAGTAGAGGCTCTGGGGCTGACTTTCGGCGCGATCATCGTTCCGGGAATCATCATGGGAATCATTGCCGTAATGCCATTAACGGAGCGTCTGCTGGGGCAGTTTGGACATCTGCTGAACAAAGCATTCATGTGGTTGCTGGCGGTGGGTGTCGTGGCACTTACAGTGCTGGCATTTTATGAAGACGCAAATGATCGCGGGCATCAGGCGGCGCTGTCGGAAGCTCATCGGGATGCAGGTCGAGCGATTGAGTTGGCGGCAGGACCGGACAAGATTCCGGTGGAAGGCGCTGTGACTTTGCTGCGGCGTGACCCGTTCACTCAGGGCCCGCGTCTGTTTGCTCAGCACTGTGCCAGCTGCCATCGCTGGAACGGCCATGATGGGCGTGGATCACTGATTACTGACGCGCTGCAGCCCGGTCAGACGGGGGCACCGCCGATGACGCCACCGACGGCTGCGGATCTGGGGAACTTTGCGGGGCGCGAGTGGATGCAGGCGATCGTGATGGACTATTCAAACCATTTCCGCTGGCTGAAGAATGCCGGCTGGTATGCTGAGGCGAAGCAGAAAGTGGCGGCCGGGGAAGATGTCGACTTCGTGGATCCCGACGGGTCAGAAATGGCCAACTGGACTTCGGACAATGTCGAGTCACTGAAGTCGGCAGAGAATGCGGACAATGTGCGGGCGCTGGTCGAGTTTCTGGCAGCTGAGGCAGGGCATGGTCAGTCGCAGTATGACTCTGCTCTGGTGCAGAAGGGTAAAACGCTGGCCGTGGAAGGAACATGGGCTGGGGGATTGGCGGGCACGTCATGTGCGTCCTGTCATGAAACGATTGGTCAGGAATTTCCGCAGGCACCGGACGATTCCAGTGCCAGTGGTTATCCGATCATGGCCCGTTATGGTTCGGCTGCGTGGCTGAAGGACTTCATTCGCAACCCGGGGGCAGCGCGGCACTACGGTGCGAAGAATCGCATGCCTGCGTACAGTGCTCAGCAGTTGTCAGATGCTGACCTCGATCTGCTGGTACGCTGGATGACTCGCGATTATGCGGCCTCGACAGTACCGGATTATCCCAGTCAGCTTGAGGCTTTGAATGCTGGTCTGGGCGCTGGTCCTGCGGCGGCAGCGACGGCTGCGCCGGCAAAGGCGGAGCCAGCAGCAGAGGGTGCGGGGGCTGGTGCCGAGGAGAAGAAATCCGAGGCGGCTCCGGCTGGCTGATGCCGTGCCTGTGACTGTCTGATTGCCGAGCGCGCTCGGGCCGGTTTGGGTATCGTGTCACCGGACCTGTCGTGGTGTCGTGGACCTGCGGTCGGGGCGTGGTGGAGTGTTGTTTGTTGCCTGCTGTTGGAAGCGAGCGGGGACACACCACAGCGACTGTGACTCGGGGGACACACTCTATTGGGAACGCGCAGTTTTCTTGCAACATGTCTCCTTTGAGCAACGGTGAAGCGAATTGCGCGAATGGACTGATCGCGTTGCCGTTCAGTTGGTTGTCGATCAGGCAGGGATCGGGGAACAAGGGATCGGGGGAACGGGAGCGGCGGACGACAGGGGATCGGGGGACACACCATATTTGTGACGAGTAGTTTTTTCGCGACATGTGTCCTTTAGTCAACGACGCGAGGAACTGGGGCTCCAGTGTTCCCGGGGGTACTTGCGAAAGTACCGACCGTACCGACCGGGGACACCGCTCGTTGCGGGGGGGCGGGGACACAGCGGCAGTCGGGGACACAGCAGTTTGCGCTGAGGACAAGGCGTGCCCCAGCTGTTTGTTGTGTCTGTCGGTGAATGCGGAATGCCGAAGTGCACTTCTGGGCGTGTATTGATCGATGGGTGATTGCCCAGCGGGGCTTCTTGATGTCAGTCAGCCAACAGTGGGTGGCCCCATTTCCGCCGCGGCTGTTGGTGTGTCCCTGCGGCTGTTGGTGTGTCCCTGCGGCTGTTGGTGTGTCCCCGCGGCTGTTGGTGTGTCCCCGCGGTTGGTGGTGTGTCCCCGTGGTTGATGTGTGTCCCCGCGGTTGAAGTGTGAGTCAGCCAACAGTGGGTGGCCCCATTGTCCCTGCGGCTGTTGGTGTGTCCCTGCGGCTGTTGGTGTGTCCCCGCGGCTGTTGGTGTGTCCCCGCGGCTGTTGGTGTGTCCCCGCGGCTGTT
>CAXBSH010000380.1:0-5306 GCA_963977705.1 uncultured Planctomycetaceae bacterium | reverse complement strand
GTCACTCTTCAGTCCTCGTTGTTCGCCGTTCCGCCCGTAGCCCGGGCATTCCTGCCCGGCCGCCCTTTGCCCACACAAACAAAGTACCCGCCGCCATCCTGGCGACCCGTTAGCGTAAGCGCACGGGTGTTGTCGTGCTGCCGTCACCGAGCTGGTGCTCGGTGGTCCCAGTGAAGTCCCCTTGGGAGGGCGAGGCTCCTGCCGAGCCGAAGGTTGTTGGGTCAGTTGCCCGGGCTGAAGCCGGGGCGATCGTTTTGCACTCGGTGGCAGGGATGGCCCGGGCTGAAGCCCAGTCTACCTTTCTGGTCGCTTCCGGGTTATCCTTCAGCTGAGGAGCCAGCCTCAGGTTGGTTCGGGTGCGTGCGGTCCAGTAGTGCAAAGAAGACTGGCGTCAGCAGGATCCCGAAGAACGTCACTCCCAACATCCCCGAGAACACTGCGATTCCCAGCGTGCGTCGCATTTCCGCACCTGCCCCCTCGGCAATCGCCAAAGGAATCACGCCCAGAATAAAAGCAAACGATGTCATCAGAATCGGTCTCAGTCGCACACGACACGCCTCCACCGTCGCTTCACTGACACTCAGCCCGGCTGCCCGTTTTTCTTTCGCAAATTCCACAATCAGAATGGCGTTCTTGCTGGCCAGTCCCACCAGTACCACCAGCCCGATCTGCACAAAGATGTTCAGGTCCATCCTCGCCAGCACCACGCCGATCACTGAACACAGCAGACACATGGGTACGACCAGAATCACTGCCAGCGGCAGTCTCAGACTTTCATACTGAGCCGCCAGCAGCAGATACACCAGCAGCACCGCCAGAGCAAACACGATGATCGCCGTGTTACCGGCGCGAATCTGCAGCAGGGTCAATTCTGTCCACGCGGAACTCATTCCGGGAGGCAGCGTCTGAGCCGCCAGCTGCTCGACCGCTGCAATCATGTCGCCCGAACTGACTCCAGGTCGTGCGGCCCCGTTGATGGCGGCGGATGTCAGCCCGTTATAGCGAGTGATCATCGCCGGACCGCCAATTTCACGCACCGCTCCAATCGCTGACAACGGCACCATGCCACCCGCAGAGTTCCGCACCTGCAAACGCCCTACGTCGTCCGGAGTCAGTCGAAACTGCGGATCCGCCTGCAGGTTGACCTGCCACGATCGACCAAATTCATTGAAGTCGTTCGTGTAGTACCCGCCCAGACACACCTGCAGTGTCAGAAAGACTTCGTTCAGCGGAATTCCCATCGACTTACATTTTTCACGATCGATGTCCACGAACATCTGTGGCGTAGCGGCTCGAAACGAGCTGAACATGCCGGCCAGTCGAGGTTCCTGCAGACTGGCAGCCGCCAGACCGTCGGCCGCCC
This sequence comes from uncultured Planctomycetaceae bacterium, assembly GCA_963977705.1. Lineage (GTDB taxonomy): Bacteria > Planctomycetota > Planctomycetia > Planctomycetales > Planctomycetaceae > SXXK01. The sequence goes on along the minus strand of CAXBSH010000380.1, from coordinate 3,943 downwards.
CCTGCAAAGCCCCCAGCCCGGCGGCAGCGCGGTCCTGAATCAAAACCTTGAAACCACCCGCACTGCCCAGCCCGTCAACCGCCGGAGGACCAAAGACCGATACAACCGCGTCCTGAACACTACGGAACGCAGCCTGCTGCAACCGTGAAGCAATAGCCGTCGAGCTGAGAGACGTCACACGCCGCTGATCAAAGTCGCTGAGAATCAGGAACATCGAACCGTAATTCGAACCATTCGCATTCTGAATAATTGACATACCTGAAATGGAAATCACGTGCTCGATGCCCGGAACGCCGCCTCCCTCAGCCGCAGAATCGTTCCCAAGTGCCAGCGATTCCACCTGCTTCATCACCGCCTGAGTCCGTTCCAGCGAGGCTGCGTCGGGTAACTGCACATTCACCAGCAGATAGCCTTTATCCTGCGATGGGACAAACCCGGTCGGGGTCTTGGTAAAGCCGTACCACGTGGCGTACAGCAGAGCCACATACGCCAGCATCACGGGCAGTGAAAATCGCAGCAGCCGTCGCACGAACCGACCATATCCGGCTGACAGCCGATCGAAGACCAGATTGAAGATGCGGAAGAACCAGCCCAGCAGCAGATTCAGCAACCGCGAAAGAATGTCCCGCTGTTCTGACTTCCGACGCAATAACAATGCCGCCAGTGCCGGACTGAGCGTCAGGGAATTCAGCGCCGAAAAGAACGTGGCCACGGCAATCGTGACGGCAAACTGCCTAAAAAACTGACCGGTGACTCCCGAGATGAACGCACATGGCACGAAGACCGCCATCAGGACCAGCGAAATGGCAAGCACCGGCACGGCCACTTCGTCCATGGCTTTGCGAGTCGCTTCGCGGGGCGAAAGTCCGTGCTCCAGATGATGCTCGACCGCCTCCACCACCACAATGGCATCATCCACCACGATGCCAATCGCCAGAACCAGTCCCAGCAAAGACAGGTTGTTGAGGCTGAAGCCCAGACCACCCATGACGGCAAAAGTTCCGATGATTGCCACCGGAACGGCCAGCAGGGGAATCAACGTCGCACGCCACGACTGCAGGAACAGCAGCACCACGATACCCACCAGAATCACCGCATCACGCAGTGCATTGAAAACTTCGTGAATCGATTCGTTGATGAAAGGGGTCGTGTCGTAGAAAATGTCGTAATCAATTCCTGGTGGAAACTGCTGCTTCAATTCGGCCATCCGCGCACGGATCCGATCGGCGGTCTGCAGTGCATTCGAGCCGGGCGTCTGATAAATGCTCAGACCAACGGACGGTCGCCCGTCCAGTGCACACGTGGTGTCAGCGTTTTTTGCCCCTCGCTGAATCCCACCCAGCAGCTCGCCGGACACCGGATCAGTTCGCTGATCAGAAACCACATCACGCAACCGCAGTATCTCACCAGCCTGACCCGTCCGAATAATAATCTCTGAAAACTGCCCAGCGTCCTGCAGACGGCCCTGAGTACTGAGAGAGTACTGGAAGGCCTGACCGGACGGAACCGGTGGCCGAGCCAGTGAACCAGCTGCGACCTGCACATTCTGTTCGCGCAAAGCTGCGACCACATCCGAAACCGTCAGGCCTCGCGCAGCAATCCGATCCGGATCCAGCCAGACCCGCATCGAATAGTCCTGCTGACCAAACATCTGCAGATCACCCACTCCCGGAATCTGTGCCAGCTCATCCCGCAGATTAATCGTCGCATAGTTGCTGAGCGTCAGCTGATTGGCCGAATTGTCCGGCGAAAATAAATTGATCACCAGCAGAATACTGGGCGACTTCTTCCGCACACTGACACCCGTCTGACGAACCACTTCCGGCAGACCGGGAAGGGCCAGATTCACTCGGTTCTGCACAAGAACCTGAGCCATGTCCAGATCCACACCCAGATCAAAGGTCACCGTCAGCAGGTACTGCCCGTCATTCGTACACTGGGACGACATGTACAGAACGTTCTCAACGCCGGTCACCTGCTGTTCGATTGGTGCAGCCACAGTATCGGCCAGCACCGCAGCACTGGCCCCGGGAAACATACAGGCCACAGAGATCACAGGCGGAGCAATTTCCGGGTACTGCGCAATGGGCAGACCTGGAACAGAAACAGCACCAGCAATCAGAATCACGATCGACAACACGGACGCGAAGATCGGTCGATCGATGAAGAAACGGCACAGGGCAGCCACAGTCAATCCCTCGGGTCTCAGATCAGAAGAGGTAAGCCATCAGTCGACTGCACAGAATCATTCGACAGTCGCAACTTCAGCACCTGCACGGACTCGCTGCAAACCACGAACAATAACGCGATCCGTAGCCTGCAGATCGCGGTTCTCTGCACGACCCGGAATCCAGGCGCGGCGAATTTCGCGCTGACTGCCCACCTGCAGGCCGACTTCCACGTTCAACCGCACCGCGATCTTTGAATCATCCACGACAAACAGATAACGCTGCCCCTGCTCTGAGGCGAGCGCAGATTCCGGGACAAGCAGAGCTTGTCGCAGGGGACCAATCGGAACTCGCACTCGCACAAACATTCCTACCGACAGCACTCGGCCGCCCGGATCCTGTTTCGGATTCCGGAATTCCGCTTTCAGCCGAATCGTGCCCGTCGCCGGATTCACCTCATTGTTCAGAAACCTGACCGTGCCATCCAGCGGATACGATCCGTTGTCAATAGCGAGGCCGGCCTGCACAGGAACATTCAGTTCCTGTGGTGACGGCAGCTCGCCCTTCCGCATGGCCAGTTGCAGTCGCTGCAGACTGTTTTCATCCATTTCGAAGGCGATCTGAACAGGATCCACTGAGACAACGGTGGTCAGCAGAGTTGAACCGGCAGGCCCGCCCGCCACAAGGTTTCCGGCATCCACCAGCCGATCACCGACGCGTCCGGCAATCGGACTTTTCAAAGTACAATACTCCAGATTCAGCTGAGCCAGAGTCAGGGACGCTTTGACCAGCTGTACCGCGGCAGCCGCTTCATCGCGATCGCCGAGGGCCTTGCGAAACTCTTCCTCAGACGAGGCACCTTTTTCACGGGCTGCGGAAATCCGCTCAAAGGTACCCTGGGTTCTGGCAGCGCGAGCCTCAGCTTCAGCCTGCTGAGCCTGCACGCGCTGCAGCTCCGCCTCAAATGGTCGTTTATCAATTTCCGCGATCACGTCACCGATCGCAATCTCAGAACCCGGCTGAAAGGGGACACTTGTGAGGTGTCCTGAAACTCGCGCTCGCAGCTCCGCCCGCTCACGCGGCTCCGCACGACCAGTGAAATATTGATAGTCCTGCACGTCCTGTGCCTGTGGGAAGGCAACTGTGACTTCCGGTACCGCAGCTTTCGTTGCCACCACAGATTCCTGAGATGAACAACCTGCCGGCGTCAGAAACAGAAGAGGCAGGCAACAGATCAGCAGTGGTCGACATAACCGAAAGTGCATACCGCGTTTACCCGAGAAAAATGTGTCGCGGAATTCTGAGTTCTGCAGAGCGGAACAACACGACACAGGGGGAGAGGAGAAACCGAGAATGGTCGGCACAGTTTGCCCGTACGACACCCCAATCGTCAATCCAATCGCCGGGAGCAGCGGTGCTGGCGTCGCTGATTTGTGATGGTCAGCTCAGCATAAACCGGAAAACCGCGAGATTTCCCTACCGAGAGCTGACTGTACTGGAAACCCAGTGGCCCGGGCACAAACTTCCCCTAACCCTCGCAAACCAGGGCAACTTCCAAACGTTTCACCACCCTCGAATGACGCCGCCCACACCATGCGTTGACTGGGATTCAGCCCGGTCAAACGCCTAAGCCATTTCCCCAAAAAACATCGAATTTTCCGACTGGGGAAGCCGGTTTGACGCCATAATCGCGGGTCCTCGGGCGATGCCCAAGGCTACGGTGACTATGGCCGTTGGCCAATTTGTGGGTGGGTGCGTAACGCAGGTCCTCGGGC
>CAXBSH010000379.1:0-5340 GCA_963977705.1 uncultured Planctomycetaceae bacterium | reverse complement strand
GAGGGACACGGTCGTGTCTCAGCCGAACCTCAACGCAACGACGGCAAAGGCAGTCTGCAATGGCTAGCTGAAAACCGTCCGGATTCGGCATTCGCACGTCTGCGAAATCCCGATGGCACCTGGCGTCAACGTGACGATGTTTGGGTCCATTATCTGCAACGACACGGTCGCCTGCAGGCTGGCTTCGGAGTCCAGCAGGATCGCATGGGCCCGGAACTGGGGTTCGGTACCGTCATCGGAGATGCCCTGAAACAACCAGTCTTACTGGTCAAACTTGCGTGGGGTGGCAAAAGCCTCGCACAGGATTTCCGACCACCATCAGCCGGCGGAACTGGTACAGGAGCCTACTACAACGAAGTCCTGCAAAGAGCTCAAGCGGTGCTGGCAAACCCCGCAGCAGACATCCCCGAACTCAAGGGCTATCAGGCGGATCTGCAGGGCATCGGTTGGCATCAGGGCTGGAATGACCGAGTCAACCAGGCATTCAACGACGAATACGAAAGCAATATGGCTCACTTCATTCGTGATATTCGACGAGACCTCAAGGCCCCGGGGTTGCCGTTCGTCATCGCTGAGACGGGTATGAGCGGCGAGCAGGAGAAGCACCCGCGAGCACTGTCGTTGATGAAGGCCCAGGCCGCCGTAGCCACGTATCCTGAATTTCAGGGGACAGTCGCGTTTGTCGGAACTCGCAGCTTCTATCGCACACCTGAAGAGTCACCGCTGAAGCAGGAATATCACTGGAATGGCAACGCGGAAACCTATTACCTGATCGGCGAAGGCATGGGGCAGGCCATGCTGAAACTGCTGAAGTGACCATCATTCGGTCCCCCAGCAAGCTTCCCCCACCCGCACCTGATTACCCCTCTACTCTCAACTCTCTCAAATCTCCTCTCTGTTTTTTTGCCGGCAACGCCGGCAACGCCGGCAAAAAAACTGGGACCGGCAGGATTCGAACCTGCAACCAAGGGATTATGCTTGCCACTTCGGCTTTCGCCGCCTTTTTCAAGTTCGTGGTCTGGACCATCCCTTCAGAGTACACGTTGCAGGCGTGGTGACAGCAGTTTGCGGATTGCAATCTGACTGCCTCATGCCGAGCGGATACCCTGTCTGCCGTCTGGCCTCTACACCTTCCGCCACCCAACCCGCTGCCTGTAAAAGACTGCGAATTGTGTTGCGACTTGGCTCGGGATTGGCATGTCACTTTCATCCGTCTGCAACACAGTTGCAGCCCGATAAAAACAACGCAGCGTTCCCCGAATTTGACAGATTCTACCGTGACACCCGGTTGCAACTGAGTGCAACATGGTGTCAGGGCAACCCAATCGATTTGGCCATACAACTCTGCCGTCCGCTGATGATACACCGAACTGCCGGTTGCCCAGGCCGCGTCGCCTAAGTCCCCTGCTCTGACCGTTGAGCTACGATCCCGTTGGCTGCAGTATAGCTGACAATTTGCGGAAGTCGCCATGGATCAGCCAGTCAGTCAGGGAATTTTCAGGGATGCCGGTTGCGGGCTTCGGTCTAGGATCTCTGCGATCCACAAAGTCCATTTTTTCTCGTTTTTTGCGGTAACCCGCTATGGCCCTGCAGATTGTCTGGTTTCGACGCGACCTGCGGACGACCGACCATGCGCCCCTCGTTGCCGCTGCCGCTCGCGGCCCCTGCCTTTGCCTTTTCGTCTATGAACCAGAACTGCTGCAAGCCCCCGATTTCGACCCGACACACCTTGAATTCCTGAATCAATCACTTGCCAGTCTGCACTCAGACCTGCAGCGGTTGGGAAATCAACTTGTGCTCAGGGTCGGACGTCTGCCGGACGTCTTGATCGAACTGCACCGCGAATTCGGAATCTCCGCCATCTTCGGACATGAAGAAACAGGGAACTGGATCAGCTATCAGCGCGACCGCCGAGTTCGTGCGTGGGCAAAAGCTGCCGGCATTCCCTGCCATGAATTCCCCAGCAACGGGGTCGTACGCAGATTATCCAGTCGGGATGACTGGTCAGCGATCTGGAAACAGCGCATGCGGCACCTCGTGATCCCCGAGCCTTCCGAAGTTCCTGCTGTGCCTGCTCAACTCAGCATCACTTCGGCCCCACTACTGACGTGGCAGCAAGCCGGACTCACAGCACCCCGCGTCTGTTCCCTCCAGGCGGGTGGTCGCCAGCAGGCCATCGAATGCCTCCAGTCATTCCTGCAGCTTCGTGGGCGCAATTATCGCAGCGAGATGTCCAGTCCGTTGACTGCTGCTGAATCCTGCAGTCGCATCAGTCCTTACCTGACCTATGGTTGCCTGTCCGTTCGGGAAGCGGTATCCGCGGGACGGCAGCGTCTGCAGCAACTGCGGTCCGAACAACAGTCCGGAACAACTGTTGACTCAGCGTGGTTTCAGTCGCTCGTCAGCTTTGAATCACGCCTCGCGTGGCACTGCCACTTCATTCAGAAGCTGGAAGACGAACCTACGATTGAATTCCGCAATGTCAACTCGGCGTTTGATGGTCTGCGTGAGAATGAATTTCGAACGGACTGGTTCGAAGCTTGGCAGCAGGGCAGGACCGGGTATCCGATGGTCGATGCCTGCATGCGGTCACTTCTGGCAGGCGCCTGGATCAACTTCCGTATGCGAGCGATGCTGATGTCGTTTGCTGCCTACCACCTGTGGCTGCACTGGCGACAACCGGCGTTGTTTCTGGCGCGGTTGTTTTTGGACTACGAGCCCGGGATTCATTATTGCCAGTGCCAGATGCAGTCCGGAGTTACGGGGATTAATGCAATTCGCATCTATTCACCTGCCCGCCAGGCAGCCGATCAGGATCCTCGCGGCGATTTTATTCGTCGCTGGGTACCTGAGCTTGAAGGTGTTCCGGATGAATTCCTCGCAGAGCCGCAGCGACTCACACGACTGCAGCAGGGTCTGTTTGGCTGTCAGATCGGTCGCGACTATCCAGCCCCGATTGTCCATCATGAAACCGCCTTCCGTGCGGCTCAGCAGCGTATCTTCGCCGCGCGTGACTCCGCCGCTGCCCGTGCTGCTGCTCGCAGAGTCTATGACAGACATGGCAGTCGCCGCCGATCTCTGTCTGACCCGGGGCGTTGAAGGAGCACCTTTGCATGGCGCAACATCGCAAATCAAGTCTTCCGGAAAAGCTGTGTGTGGCCTGTGGCCGTCCATTTCAGTGGCGCCGTCGCTGGGCGCGTGACTGGGAGCATGTGAAGTATTGCAGCGAGCGTTGTCGCCGGGGCGGGCCTGCCCCGACCAATACGCTGAATGAACCCGGCATGGCAGCGATGACGATGACACCTCAGCGGATTCGGAGATCATCATGAAGGCTGCAAAGTCGATATCAGTGCCCCCCGAATGGTTGCAGTCACTGCCTGTGCATCTGGTTGAACGCTGTCGCTGCGTGACTCATGCGGCCCCCCGCACGGACAGAGAATTCGTACTGTACTGGATGTGCACCGCCGTCCGCAGCGAAGAGAACCCGGCACTTGATGTTGCCTGTACGATAGCCGGACAACTGCAGCGGCCGCTGTTGATCTACCATGCACTCTCCGAAACCTATCCGTATGCATCCGATCGCCACCACATGTTCATCCTGCAGGGCGCTCGTGACGTACAGAAACAACTGGCCGATCGTGGTTTGACATACGTTTTTCATCTGGAACAACATGGCCAGCGACTGGACAGCCTGAAACTGCTGGCGGATCGAGCCTGTGTGGTTGTGACTGAAGACATGCCGACTGCCCCGGCTCGCTCATTTCTGAACGGCCTTGCATCTCGCATCGCGACGTCGTTGCTGGCCGTTGATACTGCCTGTATCGTGCCCATGCAGCTTCCCGGCCGAGCTTTCGAACGAGCCTTTCAGTTTCGGGAGGCGACACAGCGGTTGTATGACGAGCGACTGAGTCGTCCGTGGCCGGTCTGTTCATCGATTCCCTTAGCGCCGGTACTCTCAGCCCTTTCATTGCCGTTTTCACCGGTCGATCTGCAGTCGGCCAGTCTGCCCGCATTGATTGCCGACTGCCGTATTGATCACAGTGTTGGGCCGGTGGTTGACACAGTGGGTGGCACCACAGCCGGTCTGGAACGCTGGAACGCGTTTCGGCAACACGGGCTGAAACGGTATGCCGATCGACGCAACGACCCTCTGCTCGACGGCTCCAGTCGCATGTCCGCATGGCTGCACTATGGCATGGTTTCTCCTCTGCGTATTGCTCGGGAAGCGGCAGCGGCGGGTGGAGCAGGGGCCGAGAAGTACATTGAAGAACTGCTGATCTGGCGCGAGCTGGCGTATGGATTCTGTTTTTATCGGCCCGATCATGAGCAGTGGACGGCTCTTCCTGCATGGGCCCGAAAAACTCTGGACCAGCATTCGACAGACCCGCGCCCGCACCTGTATTCGTGGGAACAACTGTCTCGCGGGGAAACCCACGAGCCACTCTGGAATGCCGCTCAGAAGTCGCTGCTGATTCATGGCGAGCTGCACAACAATGTGCGTATGACATGGGGTAAGGCGTTGTTGTTGTGGACCGAGACGCCGCAGCGAGCACTTCAGTTGCTGATCGATCTGAACCATCGATACGCACTGGATGGTCGGGATCCGTCATCCTATGGAGGAATTCTGTGGTGTCTGGGGCAGTTTGATCGGCCGTTTGAACCGGAACAGCGAGTCCTCGGGACGGTCCGATCACGTCCCGTCCATGAACATGCTCGGCGACTGGATGTGGCAGCGTGGCAGCGTCAGACATCAGTAACTCGTTGCCAGCCCGTACCGTCGATCGCCATTGTCGGTGCGGGGATCTCGGGTTGCTGCGCGGCCAGAATTCTGGCAGATCATGGACTCCCTGTGCAGATGTTTGAAAAGAGTCGTGGAGTTGGCGGGCGAATGGCCGCGCGGCGGAGGTGGCGGGGGAGAAGATGGCCGCGTCGGATGAGTTTGCGCTGCGGCTGGGGCATGCGCGCCTCGCGGAGTATGCGCTGGCGCACGCGGACGAGGCCACGGTGGAGCTGTGTACCGGGTTCGCGATGGGCGTGAACGCGTGGCTGCTGGAGCACCAGCAAAGCGCGCCGCCCTGGGCCGAGGGGGTGAAGCCGAGCGACCCGATCGCGCTGTGGCACGCGTTCGTCACGAGCATGGCCCCGCTCGACCTGCCTGGCGTATCGCGGCCGCCCCGTGCCATGGAGACCGGCAATGCGTGGGCGCTTGCGCCGGAACGCACGGACGATGGCCGGACGCTGCTGGTGATCAATCCTCACAATTACTTCGAGGGCGCATTTCGCTGGTACGAGGCGCACCTGTCGATCGGGGGGACGAACATCGCGGGGGCGACGCTCTTT
>CAXBSH010000378.1:0-5343 GCA_963977705.1 uncultured Planctomycetaceae bacterium | reverse complement strand
GAGTTCAGACGTGTGCTCTTCCGATCTGGCGTGGCGTCACGCTCAGCAGTTGTTCAATGGCGTTACAGAATTCGGTTCTGGTCAGTCGTCGTCCGACAGCCGCGATTGGTGAGAGCGTATGTCGACGTGCGTCCGTGAGCTGCTGATCGCAGGGGCCTGGCGCGGGCAGGTCGTTGATCCAGTGCAGGATCTGTCGGCGTGTGGCGATGGGGATTTCGGGACAGCCACTGGGCGGCATGCGACGGGATTCCAGCTGACTGCGGACGGGCAGCCAGAGCTTCTGAGCGAGCAGCTGCTGAGGCTGCGTATTGGACGTGGGATTCAACCACAGGGACTGTTCGTGGCAATCACCGCAGTGAGTTTTCAGCACAGGTGCAACGGACTGTGTGTACTGCGCTAACAGCCGCTGTTCCTGCTGAATTGTGGCAGCCTGCAGCCAGCCCTGTAGTGCCGCTGTGAAGCCTGGATTACCCCCTGCACCGGCGGCCACGTCCACTACATTCACTGTCTGGGCGCGACGGGCGATCAGCGAGGAGCTGCGGCGTTCACCGGCCTGCAGCGCAAGGGCTTCCAGCTGTGCCAGTCTGGGCCACGGCTGTGAGGCGGACGATGGCATTTGCTGAACCTGCTGAAAGATCTGCAGTGCGTCATCCCACTGTTGCTGTTCGCGGCAACATTCGGCAGCGGTAAAGCGAGCAGCGGCGGACAGGGAACAGTCAGCCGGAATCTGCTGCAGTAATGTCAGGCACCGCGTGGCGTCCCCTGCGCACAGGGCGCTGCGAGCTTTTGCCAGAACGTCAGACATCGAATGAACAGGGGCCTGGGCCAGTAGACTGATCTGACTGTCAGAAAGTGGCTGCGCGTAGGCCGCCCATTCCGCTACATCCATCCGGACGGAACTGTCACCATTTCCAGCATAGCCAATCCGCAGCCGGCGAAAGCTGGCTGGCTGAGTAACAGTGACTGAAGAGTTGGCAGAGGCAGCCAGCAGTCCATTGACGTAAAGCTGCATTTGATCAAGGTGTTGCACGACTGCGACATGTGTCCAGACGGAGGGTGGCGTTCGTGTGATACTGGCGATACTGATTCCAGCCTGCGGAATTGGTCGACCGAGGCTGTAACCGATGATACCGGCGGGAAACGCGATCGAAAGGGCAAATCCATCATGAACACCATCCCCCAGCGCCACCAGCGTTCCGGCACCGCTGTTGTTGGCTCCTATGACAGTGCCGCGATCGTGCCAGCGAAACCATAGCTCGAAGGTAAAGCCCTGAGTGGCGTTGAAGAGGCTAGACTCAAGGGGTTGCTGATCCACAGAAACAGCTGCCAGTGCGGGTTCATGAGCAGCGACCGTCTGCAGGGCTGTGGCTGGGCTGCGCCACAGCACAGTTGCTGGTGTGTCGGCCAGATTCAGGGGACAGTTTTGGTCCATTTCGGAGGTCAGCAGCGACCACCGCTGCAGATCCGGATGCGTGTGGCGAAAGCGGGCCGCCTGCTGCCACTGGGGCGAATTTTGTTCAAGGAGCCCGGGTGGAAGTCGGGACACTCGACCGCCGATCCAGACCGCCATGAAAAGTAATGGCAGCAGAAGCAGGAGGGCAAAGGAATCACGAAATCGCAGGGGCATCATTGAGACGTGGGTGAGGAGTTTGGCTGTGGATCAAAACAAAAACTGTGGAGCGGAATCGGTGGTGTTTCTGTGGGGCTGGTTACGGGGCGGAGGTAGGGTTTTCGGTTTTCGGTTTTCGGTGAAAGTGAAGTTGCCTTTGGGAGGGCGAGGCGCCTGCCGAACCGAAGGGTCCTTGAATTCGCGTCACCGAGCTGGTGCTCGGTGGTCCCAGTGGCGAACCGGAATCGGAGGCAGTGGTCAGTGATCAGTTTTCAGTGGTCAGTTTTCAGTGAAATAGAAAGTTCCGCTTGGGAGGGCGAGGCTGCTGCCAAACCGGAGGCATCTCACTCGCCAAGCGGGTGAATACGCGATCCGGCAAAAGGTTAGTCGACTTCAGAAAATGCGTCCGTTGCTGTCGCCGAATTGATTTGCGGGCAGGCCCATCGCGTTCAGGATCGAACAGTGCAGGTTACACAGTGGCGTGTTGTCGCCGGTGAACCGCAGATGCTGCCCCACGGGTACTGAACCGCCCCCGCGTCCGGCCATTACGACAGGCAGATTCAGGGGATCATGACGATTCCCATCAGAAAGCCCGGAACCGAACAGCAGCAGGCAGTGATCCAGCAGCGTTCCTTCGCCTTCCGGGATATTGCGCAGGGCAGTCACCAGATCGGCAAACTGCTGCACGTACCATGTGGTGATGCGTCGGTAGCGGTCAATCTGTTCAGCGTTTCCCTGATGATGTGAGACGTGGTGGGCGTTTTCAGGGACCCCAATATGCTGAAAGGTCTGGTTCGTCTCATCATTCGCCAGCATCATAGCAATCGTGCGAGTGGCGTCGCCACGGAAGGCCAGCACAACCAGTTCGTTCATCAACTGTACCCGATCGGTATATGACAACTGACGACTGGTAGAGAATCGCTGAGTGTCCGCGGCGGACGGTCGCCACAGCGATTCTCGATTCCTGTCACGGGCAGTCTGTTCAAAAAATCGAAGGCGGTTTTCAGCAGACTGTACCGAATCGAGATACTGATCAAGTCGTGTGCGATCGTCGCGGCCAAGGCGTGGTCGCAATGATCGCGCATCGTCGAGCACCAGATCCAGCAATCGACGGTTGGTTGCGATTCGTTGACCCTGATGTTCTGAAATCCCGAAGAGGCCATCATATACAGTTCGGGGATTTAATTCCGGAATCACCGGTCGATCGGGCGTTTCCCATGAAATCAGAGAATCGTAGAGAAGCGTGTAGTTTGTAATCCGATCCACACCGGTTCGTACTGGTTCACAGCCGAGTACCAATGACGCGACAGGCGTCTGGCCTCGGAGATTCTGAGCGAGAATCTGATCAGCAGAGATCCCTCCAGCGCTAAGGTTGCTTCCCAGAGTTTGACGAACAGGCATACCCGTCAGATAATTTGCCGTGGCTGACTTGTGACCTCCCCCATCCTGACTATTGGCCTTATCCAGGCCGGTCAGCACGAGGACTTCACTCTGCACCGCTGCCAGTGGCTGCAGGATTGGGCTGAGCGTATAGCTGGTTCCTGTTTGTACCGGAGTCCAGTCATCCATCCATGCGCCGTTGGGAAAGTGCAGGAAGGCTGCTCGCAGTGGTGGTGTCAGTCGCCCGCCGGAACCAGTGGCCAGTGATTCCAGCCACGGCAGCGAAAGACTGACCCCGGATCCCTGCAGGAAACGTCTGCGAGTCTTCATAACGCGGAATTCTTCAGTAGTGTGCGACCATTTCCAACTGCATAACGACTACGGAACGGCGCACTTACCGAGATTTCTTCCAGCAGTACAGTTGCAGAATTGCCAGACCGGCTAAGACGATCAACACAGTGATCAATCAGGCTGTCATCAAAGTGGTCCAGTTCTCTGCCAAGAGCATACCCGAGCAATCGTCGGCTGAACAGTCGCAGGAACTGCTGCTGTCGCTGTGGCTGCTGAAGCACCGAGACCAGTCCCGGCAGCCCCACCACGCGAGATCCGTCAGGAAGTTCGCCAGTCGCATCCACTGGAAAATCTGCATCCTGCGTTCTGTATCGCCCCACAGGGTCATAGTTTTCCAGTGCAAATCCAAGGGGGTCCATCAGACGATGACAGCCGATGCAGTTGGGATCAGCCCGATGCTGCTCCAGTTGTTCCTTCAGTGAACCGTGCTGCAATGAACTTTCCTGCAGGGTTGGCACACCCGGGGGCGGAGGTTGTACGGTTTCTCCGAGCAGCGTTTCCAGGATCCAGCGTCCACGCAGCACGGGGCTGGTGCGGCGAGGATATGAAGTGTGAATATGCACAGCGCCGAGGGTGAGGATGCCACCGAGATGACCATCAGTCAGACGGAAAGGCTGCCAATCGGCGGTCTGCGGTAATGGCAGCCCATACCATTGAGCCAGCCGGCCATTGATAAGCACTTCGTCAGAGGCCAGCAGATCGGTCAGTGGCCTTCCTTCAGAGAACGCGCGCCAGACAGTGCGGGCTGCCTGTTCTTTCAGCAGGGCGGCGATCTGCGGATTGTATTCAGGAAACACTGTCTGATCCGGATGCTGTACTTCCAGTTGCTCGAGGCCCAGCCATTGAATGGCAAAGCGGTTCCCCAGAGCCAGTGAGCGCGGGTCTGACAGTAGACGCCGCACCTGCCGCAGTACGCCGGCCCGTGACCGCAACTCACCCGCTGCTGCCGCATCCAGCAGCGTCTCATCGGGAATCGATGACCACAGAAACAGTGCCAACCGCGTGGCGTACTGGTAGTCGTCCAGCCGATACCGACCAGGCTGATCCGGTTCTGGTTCCAGTACCAGCAGGAATCGTGGCGACAGCAGAATGCGGGTCAGGCATTGTGCAAGAGATTCCGCGAGGGACAGCTGCGACTGGCGGCATTCCTCAAAGTACTGCAGTAACTGTTCCACTTCCCCAGCCTGCGCAGGACGCCGCCAAGCCCGCTTCATGAACCGCAGCAGCTCCGTTCTGAGCAGTTCCCGCTGCTGTTCAATCGTAGCGGTTGACTGGACGAGGACAGACCTGAACAGGTCGGACGGTTGCAGGTTATCCAGGTGTTGCAGTTGCTGCTGCATGATCTGTGGGCAGATCTGTTGCAACGTTGTCAGCCAGCGATTCAGCCACGGCCCCGAGATAATGAGCGTGGCAGCACTGGTATCAAAACCCTCGCCACCAGACCCGTCTGGAGGTGGTAACTGATCGTCCGACAGATCAACTCCCAGCAGGTCGCGAACCGCGTGCCGAAGCTCCAATCGTGTCAGTCGCCGCCCAGTTCCAGAACCGGCAGTCCAGCCAAGATCAAAATATCGCGTTCCGTCGGCATCTTCGGAGAACTGTTCGCCAAGACCAGCCGCAGGAATCGCCGCAACCCAGTATTGGAACTGTCGACAGAAACTTTCCGGGAGTTCGTGATGCACGGGATCGTGTTCCCGATGATCCAGTGTTGTACTGACGGACTGCCAGAAGTCCACCCCGGCAAACGCCGCTTCGTCACCATCAGTAAGGATGGCCAGCGGCAATCCGCCTTTCTGACCTGCTGAATGACAGGAACTGCAGGCAGACTGGAGCCCTGGCAGAATCTGCGAGTCAAACTGGTGTTTCCACATCAGCGTGCGGCGGTGTTCCAGTTGCCGCAGAAAGCGGCGCGTGATATCGACAGGCGTCAGAGCAACTTCAGACGCCGGTGCTGATGGTACTGACGGCAGAGCCACTAATGGCGATTGAATAACGCCGGCCTG
>CAXBSH010000377.1:0-5396 GCA_963977705.1 uncultured Planctomycetaceae bacterium | reverse complement strand
CAGCAAGACACATGCACGCATAATACAACTGCGGCCCACGAAGGTTTCCGTTCAGAATCCGCACGGCCAGTTCACGGCCCGCCGGTAATCGATGCTGCATCGCAAACAGCAAGGGCCTGTCCGCACTGATCCCCGGCCGCAGCAGCCAGCCCGAGACAACGCCTCGCACACTTCCCGAATGCACGCCGTCTTCAACGAGCTTGTTGAATCGAGGATCCTCGAGGGCCCGTGAGATATGAGCAGACGTTGCTCGTACCAGTCGCACCGAGGCATCACTGGCCAGCAGCATCAGAGCCAGACCGCTGCCGGTGGAAAACGGACGGTCCTCGCGACCATCACAACTTTCCGCAAATCGCTGAGCACGCACTTCCAGCAGTCCGGGCAGGGCAGCCGGATCAAAGACTCGCGCAGCAAACAATTCAGTTTCCGACTGCACGATCTGCAGAAACAAACCACGCAGCAGCATGGCCTGCTGAGGTTCTGCATCAGACCCGCCCGTCAACACAAGAAAGCGAGGCCAGTCTGGCCAGTCGGCAGCCATCACCGCGGCATCGGCATCAGCCTGCAGTCGCTGCAGCCGTGCCTGGAACCAGCGAGCCGTCAATCGCTGCTGCAGCTGCTGCAAACGTACGGCCACTTCGCCAGTTGCCGTGGCACGAGCCTGACTGAGGGCGGGCCACGCGGTTTCCTCCAGACGCAGCAGCTCAGCGCTGGCCCGCTGCCGGACAGCGAATGCATCAGCGCCCAGATCCTGTACCAGTCGCTGCACCTGCAGCGCCCGATCGTCCTGCACCTGCTGGGCCGAACGACCGGATGCCCCCGCGGCAGACTGCTGCCCGTACACTGAACCGGAGACGAAAACCGTCCCGGACAGCAACAGACCAACAGCGGGTATCCAGCTGCACAACACACACATGACAGGCAAATTCCAGCGACATAGCAGGTAACCAGACGCTTCCACCGTCCGGAACAGACGCAAACACCGGAAAATCCTATCACTCCGACGGACTGAGGCAGCCTTTTCGACGGAAACCAGCTCGAAAAGTCCGGCAAACCCGTTGAAATCCGGCAAAACCTGCCGATTTTGGCCAAATCCCCCGAGGTCCCTGCGATTTAACTTTCACCCAATCTCGATCCTCGTTAACCTCTCTCGCCCGCTGGATTGCCTTCGTCCTGCAGGGAATCCATGGTGCAGGCAGTTGAGAAAGCGGGAAATTCTGTCTACAGTCCGTCTCGGAACTGATTTCTACAGGAATTTCGCCGTTTCCGATTCGTTGCCGCGCCGATAAGTGCTGCGACAATCTCGCTGCGAAGATCTGATCTGTGCGTTTTTTGTTTACTGGAGTGTTTCAGTGTCTCTGGATAAGACCCTCAAAATTCGTCTCGGCAGCAGCCGTACTCGCAATGTCCTGACTCGTGGCGAACGGATCGCAAGACTTCAGGAAGAAGACCGTTTCGCACCCGGACGCAGTCCGCTGGGTCTGCCCAAAGTCCGCGTCCAGAAGGCTCTGTCGGGCAAGAAAAAGAAGAAGACTGCCGAAGAAGGCGCCGCAGCCGCAACTGCTGCTCCTGCCAAGGGCAAGAAGTAAGCTACGCCCCACTTTGCCGTCTCAATTCACCGCCACCACGGTCTTCCCGGAAGACCGTGGTTGTTTGCTTTACAAAACCCACTTTTTCACAGCTCAGTCAACACATCTCAGGTATTGAGCTCCGGACAGTAACCAGACAGTATCCAGCGTTGCTAACAACTTCTGCAACTCGGCTTCGCTGGACAGCGGAATCATCCCCAACTCTTCAACGGTCTCCGCCGGTAGTCGGCTTAACAGATACACTCGCGCCCGCTGACAGGCCTCAATCACCTGAATCGCCTGACGACTGTCCTCCAGAGGATCCCGCTGCAACGGCCGCACCAGATTCTCCGGATCCTGAGTGCGACGCAATATCTGCATCGCCGGCCCCTCAGGAACCTCAACGTCACAAACAACTATCAGACGGCCTCCCTGCTCCACAACCTCCGACAGATTTTCCAGAGCCCGCCCCAGCGTTGACCAGCCAGAAGGACCACTATCCACTGCCGCCAGTACCGCCTCGGCACGCGCATCAGAGCCCAGTTCCCACAACTCTTCACACAACAATCGGCCACGTTCCAGCACCTGCTCAGGACTGCCGGCCAGCACCTGCAGAACGCCGGCTGCACCCGGCACTGCCTGGACCGTAAACTGAGTACCCGTTAACCAGCCCAGTTCATCAATCAGACCACGACGCAGTTCCACACTGACATCCGCCAGCTGCCCCGGTACGAAACCCGTTCGCTGCTGCGTCTCGCGATCGGAAAGCCCAGGAAACAAGGCACTGGACGTGCCCCGAATTCCCAACTCGCGATCGAAACAGATCAATCCCACTGTCACTATCGTGTCAGCCTCTGACACAAGGCGGTTCAGATATAACCGTTCCCCACCCTCAGAACTGGCAACATAACCCGACTGGTTGCGATCTGCAGGGTCATGATGATGCACCTGCACCCCCTGCAGTGCCGACGGCATCTGCTCAAGCAGCCAGCCCCATTTCTGACCGGCCGGATCGGGTGGCAGAACAAGCAATATCGTCGCTGTTCCATCAGCCGCCTGCTGCAGCTGCTGCAATACCACAGTTAACAGCTCTGCCAGCGCAGGAGTTTCCGGGTCGGGTACCACAGCCACCGTGTCGCCGGGAAAGATACAGCGCGACAGTTCCGGATAACCCAACGGCTCATTCAGCGCCGCAGCACACAGATCAGCGACTGCCGCCACGGCAGCCTGAGTCGGGCAGGGCAGCTGGAAATTGCCCGTTACCTGCACACGGATCCCACCACTGCTCAGATTTGTCTCACCAGTCGACTTCATAATTCCCGATCCAATAATCCAGGCTTCCGTTGGCATCTCTGCCGGTACACCATCCGAATTGATTTCGCTGAACTCAGCCCTTCAGGCTCTGTTTTCTGCTTTTGGCGGTCTGTTCATCAGATCCACCGCTGCTTCCAGAGGTGGCTTTGCCGCAAACAGTACCGCGCAAACCTGATCCACAATCGGCATCTCGATTTGCCTTTCTGCTGCCAGCTGCTGCACACTGCGGGCAGTCAGAACACCCTCAGCAACAGCCTGCATGGACTGCTCAATCTGCTGCAGCGTCAATCCACGTCCCAGCTGCTCGCCTACATAGCGATTGCGACTGTGTCGGCTGGTACAGGTGGCCACCAGGTCGCCAATTCCCGCCAGACCAAAAAACGTGGCCGGCTCTGCCCCCAGTAAAGCCCCGAATCGCACCATTTCGCTGAGACCGCGAGTAATCACGGCAGCGCGCGCATTATCACCGAAACCCAGACCATCACAAATACCGGCAGCGATCGCAATCACATTCTTCAGAGCCCCACCCAGCTCGACCCCCAGCACATCCGAATTGGCGTAAACTCTGAGAAACTCAGTCGCCAGTCGCTGCTGAATGCGTTCCGCCGCCGACTGATCTTCCGCAGCTGCGACAATGGTCGTGGGCTTCCGCTGCACCAGCTCTTCTGCATGGCAGGGGCCACCCAGTGCCACAATCGGTTGTTCCGGGAAGAACTGCCTGAGCAGACTGCTGGGACGCTGCAGCGTTGAGTTCTCTATACCTTTGATCGTACTGACCAGCACAGCCGTGGACGGAATCAATGGCTGCAGCTGCTGGCAGGCCTGTCGCAACCCACGCATCGGTACACAGACGAGGACCACCTCGGCAGATGCCAATGCCACCGCAGCATCCGATGTGACCAGTACATCATCAGGCAGCCGCACCTGAGGCAACAGCCGCTGGTTGCAGCGTGTCTGAGCAATTGCTGTGGCGTAGTCGGCGTTTCGAGCCCACAGGGACACGCCCGCACCGTGCCGCTGAGCCGCCAGCCACGCACAGGCTGTCCCCATCGCTCCCGCACCCAGCACCGCCGTTCGAGCCATATCTGAAGTTTCCCCACACCTGCTCATCTCAACTGACCGGAAACGGAAAGTATAGCAGAAGTAAGGCCCGGCACCCCGCTCGCAGACCGAGGATTTCAGTGGGAATCCCGGCAATCACTTCGACTTCCCACGGCCAAATCTGTACGCTGACACACACCGGGGACTGCCCACACAGATTCTCAAATCGCAACCACCCCGAAGTCACCCTCCCTCAGAATGCTGTGCCACTATGTCCAGCGACCGTACTGCAGAAAATCTGTCGGCGACAGAGACGCCCGATTACCCCGATCATCTCGGCTGGGCCGCCATCGGATTCGCCATCATCGCCGCCATACTCTACGCAGTCCTGCGGCAGATGCTGCTGCAGCTGCCAACAACTCGCGCAGCACTCAATGGACTCTCCACAAATGCCCCAGCACTGACTCGCCTGATGTCCGTGGCCGCCAGCGCCGCCCTACTGAATATCGTCGCACTCGTACTCAGCCTGCTCAGTTGCGTTTCGGAAAGACGCTCACACACCCTCGCTGTCATCGGCATCGTGGTCTCTACCGCTATGCTGCTCAGCTTCTTCTCAATCGTCTTCATCAGTCTGCTGTTTCCATAAGACCGCTCAGTCGCTCGTTTGGAGATCAACGCGAAATCCCATACGCACCTGCAACTTGCAGTTCGACAGGGGCTTACGAAAAGCTGCTGGCGAAAAACAGAAGTTGGCCAATGACGCAGGCGAGTCCCGCCGTGCCATTCCGTGGCAAAAAACGGATCAACGAAAAATCACATGCGCAGCTGCAGGTTGCAGTGTGATGGGATTGGCGAAATAGGCACGGGATACTGCTTCCGTGCCACGAAAAACACAACCGCTCGGCCGCAAACAACAACACACGTCAGCTAACACTAACCGGGATCTGGCCTTCGTTTTTGCGTCGTGGAGTTCCTGTTTATCCGCGGCGCGAGGGGCCGCGATCGGAGCAGGAGGAATCGGCCGAGTTCGCTTTCAGTCAGGGGGCGATTTTCCCGCAGAGACGCGGAGACGCAGAGAGGATTGCCTTGAGTGGCTTTTTCTCAGCGTCTCTGCGCCTCTGCGGGAGACGGCCTTCGTTATTGCGCTGTAGAGTTCCTGTTTATCCGCGGCGCGAGGGTGGCCGCGATCGGAGGAGCAGGAGGAATGGGCCGAGTTCGCTTTCGGTCATGGGGCGATTTTCCCGCGGAGACGCAGAGACGCGGAGAGGATTTCATTGAGTTTCATTTTCAAATCAACGGAAAATCATTTGCGCAGCTGCAGGTTGCAGTGTGATTGGGTTGACGAAAAATGCACGGAATACTGCTTCCGTTTCAGGAAAAACGCAACCGGTCAGATGCAAATGACAACACCTGTCAGCTTACGCTAACAGCTCGCCTGTGGGATTTCAGAACACTAGCATCGGTGAGGGGCAT
>CAXBSH010000376.1:0-5399 GCA_963977705.1 uncultured Planctomycetaceae bacterium | reverse complement strand
GGATGGGCTTCAGCCCGTCAACGCCTCCACCTCTCGCCCCCCACCACTTTCCTTCCTCCTTCCTCCGCCTTCCCCTTCCCCCATCGCCCCTCACGGCCCGCGTGGTGGATTTGTCCCCACGGGTTTGGCACAATGATCGCACCACCGACACCCGTTGCGTTCCAGAAAGCCACTGTGGATTCAGAGCATGCTGCATCGTCGTCGCTTCCTCGCTCTTGGCATCGCCACTCCCTTCGGTTCTTTGGCTGCTTTCGGCTCAGAGTCTGCGGTCCTGGGCGATCAAACTTCATCCGGTGGCCTTGAAACACTGATGAGCCAGCGGGGCGGCTGGGATCTTGCGGTTTATCGCCGCATTCTGGGGGCAGCAAATGAGCCCAAGGAAGGGGATGCCATTGTTGGTGTCGCAGCTGCCGACGAGGCCGAGCGTCAGATGGCTCGGCAGACTCTGCTTGCAACGCGCCTTGAGACGATTGATCTGCATCCTCCATTTTCCGATGCCCTGTTGACCATGATCAACTCGGCTGTGGATCCCTCGAAGCAACGGGAACTGAGCGCTTGGACTTTTGCTCAGCTCAAAGCAGCTTTGCTGTCGTTACCAGAGCCTGACCTGCACCAACTGCGGCGGGGACTGACCAGCGATGTGATCGCAGTCGTTGTTCGGCTGATGACCAATGAAGAACTGATCCAGCTGGGATCGCGGCTGTTTAACCCGCTGCCCGGATCGAAAATTGGCTCCCGTGGTTACATGGGAGCGCGAATTCAGCCAAATTCGCCGACGGATCATCCAGACGACATTCGCTGGCAGGTCTTTGATGCGTTCGCATACGGTGTTGGGGATATTCTGGTCGGCACCAATCCGGTCTCCAGCGAGCCCGCTTCGGTACTGGCGGTACAGAACTGTCTGCGGGATGTGCTGCAGACGTTTGAATTGACCGATGTGTTGCCGCATTGTGTGCTTTCGCATATTGACGTGCAGTCAACGGTCGAGCAGCAGGCGCCGGGGTCGACTGCTCTTTGGTTTCAAAGTATCGCTGGAAACGACAGTGCCAATCAGACATTTGATATCAGCGTGGAAAAGATGCGGCAGCATGCGGCCGGTCGGACCGGTCGCTTTGGGCTGTATTTTGAAACGGGTCAGGGCGCTGATTTCACAAACGGGCACGGCCATGGCGTGGACATGGTCATCTTCGAATCACGTAAATACGGTTTTGCTCGAGCGCTCACTGCAGACGTCGCCAAAGCCCTGCAGACCACAGGCTCTGGTCACGCTCCGTGGGTACACCTGAATGATGTGGCCGGGTTTATCGGTCCCGAAGTGTTTCGATCTCGTGAACAACTGGTGCGCTGCTGCCTTGAAGATATTGCCATGGGCAAGCTGCATGGTCTGACGATTGGCCTTGATGTCTGTTCAACGCTGCATATGGACGTGTCACTTGACGACCTGGGCTGGTGCATCGATCAGATTATGCCGGCAAATCCCGCTTACCTGATGGCTTTGCCCACAAGAATCGACCCCATGCTGGGTTATCTGACGACCGGCTATCAGGACCATGTCCATATCCGTCGCAGGTTTGGCTATCGCGTGGATGATCGGATGTGGCAGTTCTATCGGGATTTGGGAGTAGTAACAGAAGACGGTTCCCCGGGGCCAGCCTTTGGTGATCCCGGGGCCGTGTATCTGCAGTACTGCCGTCGTCGCGGTGATGACCGGGCAGAGGCTGAGATCCGCCGGGAAGCGCAGCAACGGATGGCAGAAGTCCGCAGTCGCGGCGTGTTTCTGGCTGAAGGCCACGGGGCCCAACCTGAACTTCTGAATTCGGGCCTGCAGGCAGAGATTGACAGAATCTATCAGCAGTCGCGACGGGCGATCTGGCAGGAAATGGATAGCAGCGTTCTGGCCGCAGTTCCTGATGCCGTCCCGTTGACGACGAAATCACTGAATCGAACCGACTATATTCTGCACCCGGCCTCGGGTGAGGAATTGAGTGATGCATCAAAGGGCATTCTGCAGCGCCTGCTGGCAACTCGCAGTGGTACAGCGGATGTGCAGATTGTCATCTCTGATGGCCTGAACGCCCTTGCGCTGATGGAGGCTGACCAGCTTTCGCAGCTGCTGGCGGCCCTGCGGAAGCAGCTGAAGCTGGCCGGATTCCTCGCGTTTGACGAGCATCTGCTGTTGACATCCGGACGAGTACGAGCCGGTTATCGAATTGGCGAACAGGTATTTGGATCCGCAGTCGGTCGAGGAATTCTGCTGCATATTATCGGTGAACGCCCCGGGACTGGACATCATACGATGTCCATCTACATGACAGCAGCTACGGCATCTGTCTGGGGGCAGCCCGGTACGGTCGACCACAATATCACACGAGTTGTCTCAGGGATCGCTCAGACTGCACTGGCCCCTGAGGTGGCAGCCATGGACGCCGTGCGAATTCTGAAGACTATGACAGGAACACGCGAATGAGTGAAGGCAGTGTTCGGGATGTGAGATTACTGTCCACCGGCGAATGTGTACGTCTGGAGTTTGCAGGCACGCGTATCCGCTCGGTTCTGCCGATCCACCGTCCGGTCGATCCTTTCACATTGCCCTTGGCCGCACCAGGACTGTTCGATCTGCAGGTGAATGGTTATGCCGGAATCTGGTTCAGCAGCACCGAACTGACGATCAGTCAGGTGCAGCAGGTGCTGCACAGCTATGCGAGGCAGGGGCTGACGGGGTGTCTGCCAACACTCATCACGAATTCCGCAGAGGCTCTGGAGCATGGTTTGACGGTGCTGCGGCAGGCACGAGCAGCCTGTGACCTGTGTCGACGAATGATTGTTGGTATCCATGTGGAAGGCCCCTGGATTTCCAGTCTCGATGGGCCCCGGGGCGCACATCCGCTGGCACATGTGCGTCCCTGTACTCTGGCCGAATATCACTGCTGGCAGCGGGCATCCGGAGGGCTGGTGCGATTGATTACAGTGGCTCCGGAATGCCCCGGGGTACTTTCGGTTCTGCCGCAGATCGCTGCAGATGGTGTCTGTGTGGCCATCGGACATTCTTCGGCCAGTGCCCAGCAGATCCATGAAGCTGCAGCAAAGGGAGCTCGACTGAGCACTCATCTTGGAAATGGCTGTGCCGGAATGGTACCTCGGCATGACAACGTGTTCTGGCCGCAGCTGGCCGATGATCTGCTGACTGCCAGTGTCATCGCAGACGGCTGGCACTTACCGACCGATCTGCTGAACTGCATTTACCGGTGTAAATCGGCATCCCGAGTCGTGCTGACGTCGGATGTCTCAGGTTTCGGGGGGTGTCCACCGGGCCGATATACAACTGCGGCGGTGGATGTTGAAGTTCTTGACGACGGACGAATTGTGGTTGCTGGTCAGCGACAGTTTCTGGCTGGCTCGGGTGCCAGCACTATCGACTGCCTCCAGCAGTTTCATCGAAGCACCGGCGTGCCGCTGCAGCAGACATGGGATCTTGCCAGCAGGAATCCACGGCAGCTGCTGGGTCTGCCCTGCCCCGAAATCGCGGAAGGTGCGGTTGCCAGCCTGACTCTGTTCCATGCGACAACGGCGGACAACGTGCTGACATTACAGCCGGTTGCGGCAATCATTCAGGGACAGACGATTGTCGCTGATCAGGGCGACTGATGGGGACGTTCTGCCGTCTGCAGGACTTTCAGGAATTCCGTCTGCTGAAACTCAGTTGGCCAGTTGCCTCGCAGCCTGATGTTTCGCACTCGAGCTTCTCTGCGAGTTCGCAAATAAGTAAATCCAAATCTGCTGTCGGCAGGATTCCACGAAAATGCAATGGGATTCAGATCATTCAGCGTAAGTTCAAACCCACTGCTCGTGCGTTCAAGTACCGCCTGATTCCAGCCCAATCGGAGTGTGTGTGATGGATTGACTACAGGTAATGGCATGCGACGCCCATTGAAACCAGCCAGTTTTTCCCACCACGCACTCGGGCTGTGTTTCAGAAAAATGCCGGTTGGCAGGATTTCAAGAACTGCTTGACCAATCACTGGATGGCACTGACTGCGCCCCGGCTGGTAGTCGAACTCCCAACTCACCCGGTCACCCTCTGACAACGGTCGCTGATAGACAATCTGTCCGATCGGTTGGCAATCCTGCGGGAATCCCGCCAGCGGAGCAGTTCGCTGCAGACTCCGTTTTCCTGTTAATTCGCCCGACACAATCTGCCAGTCGGGTGCACCAACCGGCGGCTGCGCTGTTCCTGCGACGGAATCCAGCTGCAGATCTGGCTGCGTCTGACCACTGAGTCGACTGCTCCAGCCACGCAGATCGGTCGAATCCAGCAATGTTACTTCAGGCGGAATCTGCGGCGTTCCTGTGATACTGAGACCATCCACGCGTATGTTTTCCGTCTGCGAACTTTGCAGGAACAGCCACGGGCTGGAGTTTCCCGTTGCCTGCACAGACCACAGTTCCTGTCCCGAAATCAACAGCCTCACTCTTCCCGCGGCGACGTCCAGCAGCTGCGCAGAATCCGAACGTGCTGGGTCGAAGCTCACCAGCTTTTTCTGCAGAACCTGACCCGATGTGGAACGCAGCTTCACTTCGCCGACTTCACTGGCATCCAGAAAAACGTTCTGGTAGCCGGACCATGGCAAGTTGGCTGCTTTAGAGTTGATGGTGTTGATGATCTGAAATTGGCCTGTCAGTGGCCATGGAAAATACCAGCAGCGCGTTGGAACTTCAGCCACTGCATCAGAGCCACCACCAAACGATGCTTCAGGCGTGTCATCGGTCAGCCATCGCTGTTCCCGGCGTGAGCCGACTGGCAGTGCCGGCTTCTCAGTTCCAGCCATCAGCAACAGCAGCCCTTTCTGGGCGACTACGTCGCCAATCGCCGCACCCTCAGACCACGTCTTCCGCAGTTCGTCTGCCCGCCCAGACTGCACAGCAGCAAGTACGATTTCTTCTATCAGGTCAAATCGCTGCTGGTCTGATGCCTGTTCCCCTGGAGCTGACGAGGTGGCAATCTGCGGAGCCTGTTCACGCACCAGCAGCCACAAATCACTGAGCACAACCATCTGAAACAGTTTCCAGCGGTCTTCTGCCGACATGCGATGGACTGCCTGCAGTGGCAGAAAGAAACGCAGGTCAGAGGCCGTCAGAGCACTGGTTTCCAGCTGCAGAGAACGAAAGATCGAAAACCGCTGTAAACCGGCTGTCGACAGATCATGCACAAAACACATCTGAGCTGTCAGCAGATAGTGCTGTGTCAGCATTCGTACAACGGGGCTGCTGTCATCCTGTGCGGCAAGCTGCTCCATCAGGGAATCGGCTGTCGCCAGAGACTTCTGCAGGCTGTCCGATGATTCGAGTTGATATGCAGTTGGCCCGGCCAGGATGCAGGCATCACGCAGTAATCTGAGCAG
>CAXBSH010000375.1:0-5413 GCA_963977705.1 uncultured Planctomycetaceae bacterium | reverse complement strand
CGAGCCGAACGCCCCCCCGCCGTAAAGGCGAGCCGTTAGCGCAAGCAGACGGGTGTTGTCGTGTGCGTCTGAGCGGTTGTGTTTTTCCTTTCACGGAAGCCGTATCCACTGCGTTTTTCGCCAACCCCATCAAACTGCAACCTGCAGGTGCACACATGATTTTTCGTTGATCCGAAAAAAGTCTCCGCTGACTGGTCGCCCGAGTGCTTTTTTCGCTCCGGGTGTCTTTGGAAGACACGTCAAATTGAGTTTTCGCGAAATCGGCCGTGAACGGTTCAGTCCCGTTCCGCCTTGTTGAAAGTCAATCCCCGGATTCAACAGCGATCCAAACTTTTCAAAATGACCTCAAAACAGACGGGGCCTGGAGTACATTCGGGCCATGAAATTCATTATTCTGACCGTTTGTGAGGTTCTTCCTGCCTGACCGCCGGCGTCGAACGGCCCTGGAGTTGATTGCATGTCTGCTGTGACTAAGTTGTTGGGACTTGTGTTTTCGCTGCTGGTAGCAGTGATTGGGTTTGCCGATTGGCAACGCTTTGCGGCTTCTGAAAACACGACAAAGCTGGCACCGCAAACGATCGCCGCAGTCGATCCCAAACCAGCAACTTCGGCTGAAGACACCCAGGAAATCTGCAGCGAGGCACCGCCGACAGTCCTTTCTGCTGCTGGGGTGGCGATCCCGGTCGTCATGCCTTTTGATGAAAAAACGGCTGGCACTGCTGTCCGTTATGTGCGAATTGAGTTACCAGGCAACCGCAGGATCCTGACACTGGCCGAAGTGGAAGTCTTCAGTGGTGGCAAAAACATCGCAGCCAGCGGCAAGGCAAGTCAGTCCAGCACCTATGGTGGCGCTGAGGCATCACGTGCGATTGATGGAAATAAAAACCCTGAATATGGCTCGGGAGGTCAGACTCACACATCAAACGACGGCGAGAAAAACGCGTGGTGGGAACTGGATCTGGGTCAGCCAGCCACAATCGAAAAAATTGCCGTCTGGAATCGTGCCGGCTTTGAGGCACGACTGGCTGGCTTTCGGTTGGTCTTGCTGAACAAGGATCGAAAAGAGGTTTTCACAAAGAAGGACATCGAAGCGCCGCAGGTGATGGAAATCAACATCGCTTCCGGTGGTGCTGTGACGTATCTGGGATTTGATGGGAAACCCGGAAAATCTCTTGGTCGCAAGCCCATGCTTGCAGCGGCAGGTGAAGGCAACAGCGCCGACGAAGACCTGCTTGTTGAGGTACCTGCAGATTATCGGGATGTGCTGCCATTTTCGTTCAGGAAGACTGATGTTGTGGCATTGCTCGGAAATGGTCTTGCTGACCGAATGCAGCACGACGGCTGGCTGGAGACGCTGCTGCAGTCGCAATTGCAGGACCAGCAGATTCGTTTCCGGAATATGAGCACCAGTGGTGATCGACCAAACTCCTACCCGCGCAGTTCCGGCCAGATTTCCATGACTGCCTACCTGCAACTGGTCCGCCCCACGGTAGTGCTGGCGTTCTTTGGTTATAACGAATCGTTTGACACGTCACCTGAGGACTATCAGAAACAGCTGGTGGAGTTTGTACGCAGGACTCGAGCTGCGAAGCCTGACGGACAGCAGTTTCCGCGAATTGTGCTGTTCAGTCCCATCGGCTTTGAAGATACAAAAAGCCCCAATTTCCCGGATGGTCGCAGTCAGAATGTTCGACTGGCTGCGATTACGAAAGCCACAGCGGCAGCGGCCGAGCAATGCGGTGTGGCCTTTGTGGACCTGTTTCACCCGTCGCTTGAACTGTACTCAAAGTCCAGTCAGCCGTTGACGATCAACGGAGTACACCTGACGACGGAAGGCAATCGTCAACTTGCTGAAGTGATAGCTCGCCAGCTACTGGGAAAGCCCGTCAGCTACTCGCCGTCGCTTGAGCCTCTTCGACAGGCTGTTCTGGACGTGAATCTGCACTGGTGGAACCGCTACCGTGCATCAGACGGGAACGACATCTGGGGTGGCCGTTCGACTTTGACGTTCGTGAACAATCAGAGCAATGCGGACGTCCTGCAGCCAGAGTTGTCGATGCTGGACGTCATGACAGCCAATCGTGACGCCGTCGTGTGGGCTCGTGCAGCCGGACGTGAACTTGTTGCAGACGACAGTAATGTGCCAAAACCAGTGCCCGTAATTTCCAATGTTGGCGGTGGAAGTCAGAGCTCCAGTGCTGAAAAAGAAGGGCGTCTGCAGTACATCAGCGGCGAGGAGGGCCTGAAGAAAATGGCCGTAGCGGAAGGCTTCGAGGCCAGCCTGTTCGCCGACGAGGCACGTTTTCCGCAGCTTGCAAACCCTGTTCAGATTCAATTCGACACTCAGGATCGCCTCTGGGTCGCGGTCTGGCCGACGTATCCGAAGTGGGAACCACTGGGTGCTATGAATGATGCCCTGATCATTCTGCACGATGACGATCATAACGGTGTAGCAGACCGGGTGACTGAGTTTGCAAAGGTGCAGAATCCGCTGGGGTTTGAATTCTGGAACGGTGGAGTGATTGTGACCTGTCAGTCGGATCTGCTGTTTCTGAAAGACACTGATGGTGACGACATTGCCGATGTGCGGACTCATCTGCTGCAGGGACTTGATTCTTCGGATACTCACCACGGGGCCAACAACCTGATTCTTGGACCAGACGGTGGAATCTATTGGCAAAGTGGGGTGTTTATGGTGCACAACCATGAGCATCCATGGGGACCATCGCTGCAGTCCACAGCCTCGGCCATGTACCGCTTTGATCCTCGTCGCTACACCATTGCCATGCACGCCGAAAACTCGCCAAATCCCCACGGAACATCTTTTGATTACTGGGGTTATCAGTATGCAACAGACGGCACGGGTGGTCGCGCGTTTCAGGTACGTCCGGAGGGAAATGGATTCCGGATGCACGAACTGCTGAAAAAGGAAGTTCGTCCGGTGACGGCCAGTGAGGTGGTAAGCAGTGCCCATTTCCCCGATTCGATGCAGGGGGATTTCCTGATCTGTAACGTGATTGGATTTCTTGGGATCAAGCACTACGACCTTGTGCGGAATGGAGAAGCGGGCACCGTCTGGGGTGAACCTGCCGGTGGCGATCTGACGGTGACCGTAACCAATGCCGATGGCAGCACAACGGTCGATAAGTCTCGTGGCCTCCTGATGAGTGGTGACAAGAATTTCCGTCCATCGGACGCGATTTTTGCTCCCGATGGATCGTTGTATGTCGCTGACTGGCACAACGCGATTATCGGACACATGCAGCATAATGTTCGTGATCCGAATCGAGATCATGCGCATGGTCGAGTTTACCGAATTACGGCGGTCGGTCGTCCATTGCAGACGTCACCCAGGATCGACGGCCAGCCGATTGTCGCTCTGCTGGAAAACCTGAAGTCGCCGATCGACGGTATTCGCCACAGAACCCGAGTTGAACTGAGTGAGCGGGATTCGCGGGATGTGATTTCCGCTACTCGCGAATGGATTAAGCAGTTCGATCCACAGAAATCGGAAGATGCTCACCATCTGCTGGAGGCATTATGGCTGCATCAGCAGCACAACGTGCGTGACTATCAGTTACTGGATCTGGTTCTGAATTCACCTGAACCGAATGCTCGAGTGGCCGCCAGCACAGTGCGACACTTCTGGGTCAACGTCGAAAAGACGATGCGCGGTGGAAAGATCGCGGACGCCGCAATGGCCTCGGCTAAAAAATCCGGAGTGCTCAGTGACACACCGGAACTAACAACCATTCGCATTGCAACGATCCCTGAAAAAATGATGTACGACGTCCGGGAGCTGGCGGTGAAGCCTGGACGCAAGGTGCAGTTGACCTTTGCCAACTACGATTTCATGCCGCACAACATCATGCTGGTTAAACCGGGGAAAGCTGACGACGTAGGTCTCGCCGCTATAAACCTCGGGGCGAAGGGATTTGACGTTGGATTCGTACCGGACTCAACAGAGATTCTGTGGCACAGCAAACTGGTGGATTTTGGCCAGGAAGAGGTGATTGAGTTCACAGCGCCGACTGAAGAGGGTGCCTACCCGTATCTGTGTTCCTTCCCTGGCCATCATCGTTTGATGCGTGGCATGCTGTATGTGACCAACGACCTGCAGGACTTTCTGAAACGTAATCCGCAGAACGAAATGCGGATTACCGAATGGAAGCATGCAGACTTTGAAAAGGATCTGACTCGTGTTGGACAGCATCGCAATTTCGAGGCAGGCAAGCAGCTGTTTTCAACACTTGGCTGTGCACAGTGCCATCGGATGAGTAAAGCTGATTCGGCAGCTCAGGGACAGGCTCTTGGTCCAAATGTTGATGACTCCGTGAAAAAGTACAAGCAGGATGCCAGTGCTCTGTTGCGCGAGATCCTTGAGCCTTCTCGAAATATTGACGATAAGTACCGTCAATTGGTGATCGCTCTGGAAGATGGCACAACTCAGACCGGGGTAGTTGCTGAGGAAAACGAGGAGACGCTGACACTGCTGTCAGGAAGTCCGCCAAAGCAGGTTAGTATTCCGAAGAGCTCGATTGACGATCAGGTGGCATCCAATGTGTCCATCATGCCAACGGCACTGCTGAATACGCTGGATCGGGAACAGATTCTGGACCTGCTGGCATATCTTCTATCCGGCGGTGATGCCAAGGCCCCAGCGTTCCACCACAACCACTGAATGTCTCTGTGGCCATACGATAACCGTGGTCAGTCTGCAGAACGCTGGCTCACCACGGTTCTGGCCGTCATGGTCTTAAACACGGTGTACCTGACATGGCGTTTTACTGCGCTGTACGCCGGTTGGGCGACTCCGGGAACCGGGTTGTGTTCGTGGTCAGTTGGAATTGATTGCGATCGTGTGTTACAGACTCCTGAGGCACGCGCGTTTATTGTTCCAAACGCCGTCCTTGGACTGAGTTTCTACTCAACTGCCCTGCTCTGGTGGATCGCAGGACGCAGGTTGACTGCCGCAAACAACCCGGTTGTGACCCGCGTGCTGGTGATTGGATTGTCAACAGCATCGCTGGCAAGTCTCTGGTTCTGGCGTTTACTGCTGCAACTGGAATCCCTGTGTCCCGTTTGTCCGTGGAATCACGTTCTGACCTATGTGGCGTTGGTTTTTGCTGCACGACTGCTGCGGAAGCAGAAGCGAGGAATGAGCAATGAGAATTCAGGACTGCTGAGACCACTTGCCGCAATCTGTGCTCTTTGGTTCCTGCTGTGCCTGGCAGGATGGTTCTTCTTCGAATTTTCTGTCGAAAAGGCCACTTCCGCCCAGTTACGGCAGCCTGGTATGCCCGAATCGCAGGTAGGGACCTGGATCAGCTATACCTGACGCCAAGAACAAAAAGGTAGACTGGGCTTTAGCTCGAGCAAATGCCCCACCGCACGCCCTGGAAAACTTGGGGCT
>CAXBSH010000374.1:0-5418 GCA_963977705.1 uncultured Planctomycetaceae bacterium | reverse complement strand
TGGCGGCTTCGGCGCGTACTGCCACCTCCGGGTCGCCCTGGAGCGTGTCCACCAGGGGCTGCCATCCAGCGGGGGTGGGTTTGTGGCCCAGGCCAGAGCAGCTGAGCTGACGCAGGAGCATGTCGTCTTGCTGCAAGCCCAGCAGCAGCAATGGCTCCGCCTCCTCCGGGGTGGCATTCACCAGGCTGGCCAGGGCCGGCCGGGCGCGGCCGGGGTTGTCGGAGGCGATGGCCTCGCGAAGGGCTTCGAAATCCATGGCGCCACTCTGCTGCAGCAATCGGAGCATCAGGCGGCAGCCCTGGCTGATGCGCTGAAGCAGGACCGCCGCGACGTGGCGGCCCAGCAGTTGACAAAGCTGGAAAAAACCTGCTCAGAATGTCATCACGAGTATCGCAACTGAAGACGATTGGGCGATGTGCGGTGCAGAATACCCCGTTTGAACAATTGGGGGCTGGTGCACGGTGGTGAGATCGAAAGGCAGGCTGGTCCGGGTCCCGCACGGATATCTCGGCCACTGTGAATGGGCAGGTGTCGTTTCTGAGCGGATGCTGCGGCAGGCATGAGGGAGTGTCAGAATGAGCGATAGCAGGCGGTTCGTGACACGGTGTGTTTTCAGACTGTGGGCTTTGGCTGTGCTGCCGTTGCTGTCGGCCATAGTGGGGCCAGCGTGCGGACAGGATGTCGCGTGGCTGACTGAGGTGACTCGATCGCCCGCGCAGCCTGTTCTGGAACAGGCTGGCAGGATTGCTCCGCTGCTGGCTGCAGACGGCAGTGACCCAGCCGATCTGTCTCAATGGCAGGTCCAGAGAA
This sequence comes from uncultured Planctomycetaceae bacterium, assembly GCA_963977705.1. Lineage (GTDB taxonomy): Bacteria > Planctomycetota > Planctomycetia > Planctomycetales > Planctomycetaceae > SXXK01. The sequence continues at coordinate 4,608 of CAXBSH010000374.1, read as the reverse complement.
AACTGGTGCGGCAGCAGTGGCTGCAGTTTCTGGGGCCGATGCCTGAGCCACCGGCGCTGGACGTAAAAGTCGTAACCAGTGAGCAGGTGGGGACTGTTGTGCGGCAGCTTGTGGAGTACACGGGTGAGCCGGGTTTGCGAGTTCAGGGGTATCTGCTGGTTCCGCATGAAACGGTTCCCCTGCCCTCCGGTGCTGCGTATGCAGGCAAGCGCCCGGCCGTTGCGGCGTTGCATCAGACGACTAACGTGTCGATCGATGAGATTGCGGGGGTGAGTGGTCCGGATGCCATGCAGATTGGGCTGAAGCTGGCACGGCGGGGATTCATTGTGTTTTGTCCGCGTTGTTTTCTGTGGCAGGATGTCAGCAGTCTGAATGAGGCAGTGCAGCGTCATCGCAGTCGGCACCCCCAAACACTGGGGATGGCCAAAATGCTGTATGACGCGTCGCGGGCGGTGGATTTACTGAGTGACATGCAGCAGGTTGACAGTCAGCAGATCAGTGCGATCGGGCATTCGCTGGGCGCCAAGGAGGTCCTGTATCTGGCGGCATTTGATGAGCGGGTGCGGGCGGCGGTGTCATGCGAGGGTGGGTTGGGGTTTCGTTCAACCAACTGGGATGCAGCGTGGTACCTGGGACCGGCGATTCGAGATCCACAGTTTCCGCTGAATCATCATCAGTTGCTGGCGCTGGCAGCCCCTCGTCCATTGCTGGTCGTGGGTGGTGAAAGTGGCCCGGGAGCGGCCGATGGTGACCGTTCGTGGGTGCTGATCAATGCCGCGCTGCCCGTCTGGAAGTTGTATCCGGGCCCGATTCGGCTGGGTTTGCTGAATCATGGCGAAGGACATTCGATTCCGGATGCGGTCTTTGAGCAGATGGCGCAGTGGTTGACGGTATATGCCGGCCGATGAAACAGCCGGAATGCAGTTTGTCGGTTGTTATTTCCTGTTCAGCGGTGGTGCTTTACTGAGTATGTCGATGACGGCATTTTTCAGAGCAGGCGTGGTGGAAACGCCGTCCCCGCCGAAGATGGTTACCTGTCCCTGCCAGTCGGTGCAGCAGCCGCCGGCTTCGCGCAGGATGGGGATCAATGCGGCGATATCCCATGCGGACATCAGCGGGTCAATGGCAATTTCAGCGCGGCCGGTGGCCACCAGCGCGTGTCCGTAGCAGTCACCCCAACCGCGTGCAATGCGAACCTGATCCATAACCTGCACAATGGCATCGAAGCGACCGGTTTGTCGCCAGTGGGTCGGTTCGGTGAACATCAGGCGGGCGTGGCTGAGATCTGCTGTGGGGGGGACGAATGTGCGACGTTCGGGCAGATCGCGAATTTTCCACCAGCAGCCGTGCCCGCTGGCCGCATAGACAACCTCGTCCATGGCCGGGAAACGACAGACACCGGCCACCATCTGGCCGTCGTGTTCGATACCAATCAGGGTGCCGAAAAGCGGGACACCGTGGACGAATGCTTTGGTTCCATCGATGGGGTCCACGATCCAGCGATAGCCGTTACGGGAAGGTGTGTCGGGGAATTCTTCACCCAGCACACCATCGTCCGGAAAGCGTTGTTGCAGTTGTTGTCGAATCAGGAGTTCGGCGCCGCGGTCAGCGACTGTGACGGGTGACTGATCGGCTTTGGATTCCACCAGCAGGCCATCGGTGCGGTAGTGCTGCAGGATCAGTTGTCCGGCAGTGGAGGCCATTTCAAGAGCGTAGTTAAGGCGGTCAAGCAGTTGTGACATGGCACACTGGAGTCTGGAAAAGTGGTGGGTGGACGGTTGATAAGGCAGAGCGGATTTGAGTGTCGGCTGTCCGTGTAATCTCGCTGAAATTCCGGAGAGAAGTCGGGCAAGGACGGGAAAATCTCAGCGGATTCCTCGAAACCGGGAAGACTGTGTGGTTAAAAAACCGACAAAAGCCTGTAAGAACCCGAGTTTTCGAGCCAGGAATCGTGTTTCCCGAGGGCGTTTTTGTCGCTTTGGGTTTGAACAACGGTGCTGAAGATGCAACAATGCTTGGTTCCTTGGTGACCGCTAATCTTGTGTACAGTGGTGCGGTAAAAATCCTTTTTGCTTTGAAGTGATCTGGTGTGCCATGTTGAAGGACCGAACTCGAATTGAGCGTCAGTTGGCATTGTCTCAGCAGAAGCTGTCGGCCTTTGAAACGCAGCTTTCTGGTCAGGGTGTTACGGGCAAGGCCAAGGGGCGTAATGCAACGTGGCGGCACCTGAATGGTGATTACCGTCAGTTGAAGCGTCGTTTGCTGGCTGTCGCCGCATTGGAAGCTCGTGAAGCTGCTGCTGTCCAGCGGAAGGCAGAGCTGGCGGCTGCTGGCGAATCAGCGGAAGGCTGATTGCTTCGGCTGTTGAGTGCGTACCTTGAAGCAGTGCGTCGGCGTGGTGAGTGGTCATCCCCGACTTAAGTCATCAGGCATGTTCTGAGTGACGACAGCGTTGCTGGTGGTATTCGGAGAGGTGGCAGAGTGGCCGATTGTGCAGCACTGGAAATGCTGTGTCCGGGAAACCGGACCGAGGGTTCGAATCCCTCCCTCTCCGCTTTGCCGAATGGGCTTTGAAGCCCATTCGGCAAAGAGAAACCAGATGCAGGAAAGTGGAAAGTAGATTTCCTCGACTAGCAGTTCTTGTTACGGTCTGATTCTACTTTCTTTCCCGAACTTCGACCCTTTGCGATGCCTGCAGATGCGATGCGATGCGGTGCAGGTCGCCTGTGGTGTTCAATCCTGCATAGTGGCGCCGCAGGTAAATCGTGTTTTGCGTTGCGTAAGTCGCCAAAACACCAATGGTTTGCATTGCCCAGTCTGGTGCCGATCCACGTCCCGGAAGGCGGTCGGATTCCACCCGTGCGTGAGAGCTGCTGAAGCCAGAAGCTGATGTGTGTCACTGCATCCATTATTTGATCGGTTTTCAAGAGCCGTATATCGCGTGACTTCGGGGCAGTGCCGCTGTGCGTGATAGGCTGCAATGGTGCTGTCTACAGGGTTCAGGCCGATGCGTGTAAAACGAGGTTATCTGCCTGCTGCGAACTTTTGCTGATGGCGGATGTCTTTGGTGCGTGTGTGCTCGAATGCCCTTTTACCTCCACAGGATCGAACAGTGGACATCATCAATCTCTCTGCCGAACCGATTGGCAGGCTGCACTCCTGGATTCCTCATGATCTGGAAGCTGAGCGGATTGTGTTTCTTCCGGATGCATGTCCGGGCAAATCGCCACTACCTACCGGGACCGCTGTGCTCACACGGCAGAATAACTGGCGCAAGTTTGCCGTTTCGGATTGTGGATGTGGGATGCGTTTGCTGAGATCGGATTTATCGCCTGCCGAACTGAGTCCTGCTCGATGGGATCGTGTTGCTGCCCTGCTTCGACGCAACAAGGGTGGGCTTGGCGATCTCGGCGGCGGAAACCATTTCCTCGACGCACTTGAACCGTATGACGACGGTCCCCTGCATTTCCTCATTCACACCGGATCTCGCAATGAATCGGGACACGTTGACGCTTTCATTGACTCGCCCACTCGATTCGACAGTGAATTCGACCGAGTTGTCAGGTGGGCGGCTGACAACAGAGCTGCGATACATGATTCCCTGAACCAGGTGTTTGGTGATGTCGAACTTGTCCTTGATCTTCCGCACAACACGTATGAAATCCTTGAGGATGGTGCCGCTTTGATTCGGAAGGGATCGGTTCGTGTCGCACCGGGTGACTTGTCGATCCTGCCATCGCATATGTCCGGCGACGTCGTATTGGTGCGTGCCAGTGATCGCGTTGGAGACATACTCAATTCAATCAGTCATGGTACTGGCCGCAAAATGTCTCGTAGTGATTGCAAACCGTTGGCAGATAACTTCGATTTCACTGCGATGCGACGACGCATCATGATCCCATCGGGTGTCGAAGACAGCTCACTACGCACAGATGGTCCATTCGCCTACCGAGACCTTGACGAGTGTCTGTCGTTGATTGGCGATTATGTAGAGCCTGTCACTCGCTACAGCGTGATCGGCTACATGGGGCACCTTTGAAAAAAGGTTCAACGAAAAATCAGGTACGGAGCTGCAGGTTGCAGTTTGATGGGCTTGGCGAAAACCGCACTGGATACTGCTGCGGTGCCAGGAAAAACACAATCGCTCAGACGCAAACGATAACACACGTCAGCTCGCGCTAACGCCTCGCGTGGGTGGGCTTGAACGCTGTGGACGACACGGGCTGAAGCCCATGCTACGACTATCGAGCACCAGCTCGGTGACAGCATGGCGAGCAAACACCCGTCAGCTTTCGCTGACGGCTCGCCTTTGTGTGGAGGGGGCGCTGTGGACGACACGGGCTGAAGCCCATGGTACGACCACCGAGCACCAGCTCGGTGACGATGTCAAGGCTCCCCTTTGCTGAGTGGTCATCAACTCACGGAATGGCCGAGCGACGGGCAACCGTGCTCCGCGTCGCGGCTTTACGTGGGCAGAAGGCGGCCGGGCAGGAATGACGCGAGGGACAAAAGTCGTAGTCTGGGCTTTAGCCCGAACTTGAATCACCCTTGCGTGGTTCTGTGTATGTGATTTCCAGCGTTTATTGGAGATTCGGGCTGATTCTCGAT
>CAXBSH010000373.1:0-5490 GCA_963977705.1 uncultured Planctomycetaceae bacterium | reverse complement strand
CAACAACTTAATTTCAGGACACGTAGAATGCCCTCAGTACAGAATCCAGTCCGCCTTCGAATTGCCGGAATCTATTACGACGAAGTATTCAGCCTTGATAGCCTGCCTGGGAAACCAGCCATTGTCCTCACAGGCCGAAATGTTCCAGCCAATCCCACCATTTTCGAACTCCTTGAAGCCGCGTTTCTGAAACCGGGCCGGAACAAAGAGAATTTCACATACGTGTTCGAGCGTCGCGGCGACCATCTTTCAATCACATCTCTGGGCGTCACCCACAAGAAGAATATTGTCGGAACACTCGGTGGCAAATCACGCGCAGCGGGAACTTATCAGCTGACTGAAATCGGGATTCCGGGTGGTGTTGTAGCATGGCAGTATTATGTCTATCGAGCAGGTGTGTCAGCATCACAATTGCCTGCTGCCGCAGGCTCGCCACCCACGGGCTATTCGCCAGTTAAAGGGAACGGCACAGGCTTTACAGGGTTTGATCAGTTTGAACTGCAGGCGGGCGATGAAGTCATCTGGCGACAGGTTGCGATTCTTCGCGAACCGAACGTGCCGACCGCATCGGCCTGATTCGCAAACAGACGTCAACCGCACAGGGGCGCAATCCGCGTCCCTGTCTTTTTGACCCGTTCTGAACTGCTCTTTCAGCCCCACGACATTCCCGCATCCGAACACCATCACCAGGCTTCACGGTAACTCACCCCACCACGTCCTGAATTGGCACGCCACCGTGAGCAATCGGTAACGGACGACCAGTGCGGTCCGGCAGCATCAGGTGCGAATCAATTCCCAGCTGTTGGTAAATCGTCGCCACAATGTCGGCCGGTGAGACCGGATTCGACGCCGGCCAGGCACCAATAGCGTCCGAGCTGCCATACACCGCACCACGCCGGATCCCGCCACCAGCCAGCAGACAGAAACCACACTGCGGCCAGTGTTCCCGACCCGCCTTCGCGTTGATCTTCGGCGACCGACCCATCTCGCCCATCACCCACACCAGTGTCGTCTCCAGCAAGCCCCGCTCCTCAAGGTCCTCGATCAATGTCGGCAGCAATGCATCCAGCACCGGCAGATTGTGCTCGCGCAACATCGCAAAATTGTTCTCGTGCATGTCATAGGTAAAGGAACCATGCGGCAGAAAATTCTCGGCATGCACGCTGATAAAGGGGACCTCCGCTTCCACCAGTCGACGCGCTACCAGCATGCAGTTGCCAAATAACGAACCGCCATATCGCTGCCGTAACTCGGCCGATTCCCCCGACAGGTCAAACGCCGCACGCACGCGCCCACTGGTCAGCAACCCAAAAGCCTTCTGCTGGATCCGATCCAGACGATCAATCGCCCCCGCTGACTGCACCCGCACAAATTCGCTGTCCAACTGCTGCAGCATACTGCGACGACGATCCAGACGCTCCACTGTCATGTCCGGCAGACCATCGGCGGCCGGCAGGCGAGGCTCACCAAGGGCGATCGCTGTGCCATAATACGGCCGGTCCGGCTTATGACTGAAGGTCGGCTCACACAGACTGAACAGCGGATCATACTGACTGCCCAGCCAGCCACCATATGGCCCCGGACGACGAATGCCGGGGTACATGCTGCTTTCACCCCAGCCCGGATAACACGGCAGACAAACCGCCCCCGGCATGTCACCCGGTCCCAGACCCAGGTACTGACAGACCGCACCGATATCCGGAGGATCAGCGGGATCCGGCACCAGGGCAGCAGGATTCCCCAGACTGAAACCCGTCATGATGTTCAGAGGATTGTGAGCATTGTAGTTGTGAGTCACAGAACGAATCAAAGACAGCTTGTGCATGATCCGCGCTGTGTTCGGCAGATACTCACAGATCTGCACACCCGGCACGGATGTCTGAATCGGCTGGAACGAACCACGAATCTCCAGCGGCGCACCGGGCTTCATATCAAACATGTCCAGCTGACTGGGACCACCCAGCAGATTGAACAGGATTACCGAACGAGCTGCCCCGGGACGACGCGATTTGAACCGCCCCTCAACCTCACCACGCGCAGTCATCATCTGACGCGCCTGCAACAGTCGAGGCAACGTCAGGCCACTGACCAACGACAGACTGCCAGCCTGCAACAGATCACGCCGAGCAGAGCGGTGGGGAACCTGTCCGGCATCAGCGCTGATCCGCAGCATTTTCGAGCCCCACAGCTTTGCGTTTTTCGGAAACCACTGTCGCCCCCCGACACCATCCAGCCCCCCATCCTATCCGCAGCCCCGACGGCAGACAAGAACGGAACATCCCCCAGATCACCCTCGCGACCAATTGCAAGCACAAATGCCGCCGATTCCCGCAAGAGCAGGGCAGCGAGGCCAAATCTGACGATCTGTTGCCAAATCACCACACCCACACACCCAATCCACGCCCCCAGTGCCCGGCCCGGACCACGTCTCACTTGCCCGTCGCTTCCCGGCCCCGACGCTCATACTCCGCTATCGCCCGCTCAAACGCCTCGCCCGCCGCAGCTCGCTCGACTGCCACAATGCTCCCCCCACGCACTCGCCATAACTGCCGGATCGTTTCGGCACACCAGCGAGCACTGGCGGCAGAAATGCGAATGGGACGCCCACCCACCAGCACCTCGATCGGATTCGTATGCAACTGCGGAAAACAACGCACCGCCACCCAGCTGCTGCGTTCAATCGACACTTCAAACTCCAGCTCATGCTCGGCACCATCCGCCGGAATCACACGCATCTCCGCCACCTCACCGTTCACTATCAACTCCACTCGCCGTTCACCCCCACCAATCCAGCGCCGAGAACGCTCTCCATGCAGCGTCACTGTATCCCCCAGCCACCGAGGTCGGTCCTGCTCGCCCCGACTTGCATACGCAATCGACTCAGGCATCTCAGGCGCTGCCGCAATTATCGTACGCACTGCCACCCGAGCCGCCCCTGGCAGCTGCAATTGCCCCCCCGTCGACACTTCCTCACCACCAGCTTTCGCACGAAAATCCAATGCATGCAGATACCCGTCAGATACATAACTGCGACCTGCCGCCAGACCCTCGCACCAGAGACCAAAGTCCAGAGACTCCCGCACCGAGTCTTGCATCTGTACATAGCTGCGGCCCTGTCCCACCGCCATCCCGCTCATACACGGAAAATCCGTCTCACCGGCAGCCTTCAGCGCAAAACCACAATTCAGAATATGATACCACATATTCCATTCGGCGATCCGCGGAGTATCCATGGCACTGATGAAGTCACACACGCCTTCAGCCACTGCCACTGGCAGCTCCATCGCACCCACACTGTTCATTTCCGGTATCGCCACGTTGGGAAGCTGGTCGGCCGCCCGATCTATTGCCGACTGCAACTCACCCGTGCTCAGCCCACCATCGCCGTCCATGTCAATCCGCTCAAACGCTGCCGGTAACAGCGCCGCAGCACACTCCGCAACCGTCAGTAAACCACTCTGATCCGCATCAAACTGCTCCAGTAGCCGCTGGGCAGCCCGCCGTGGATCAATCTGCAGACCACTGCCGGAATGAGCAAATCCCGTCGTCGCGCCCTGCTGCTTCGCCCACCGCAACACCGGAGTTGTCCATGTGGGCCAACCCTGCTCCTTCGTCCCGTCAGAACCCGGATAGACCTGCTCCGAAAGATTCAGCAGACACACATGACCAAGGGCCTGCGATCCAAAACCACTGACCTCCAGATCATACTTCATCACCGTACGACCACGACTTAACCGATCCACCTCAGGACGAAAAAACTGCCGCTGATACTCAAAACACGGACCCCACGTCAGTACACAGCCCACATTCAGCCCCTCACCACTGATCTGCCGAAACATGTCCTCAGGTAATACCCCCTGAGTCGGGTTCTGATAATGAGCACATCCGGCACCATGAATGTGATGGTCACCCGAATACCAGCCGCGTTGCCACGGAGCCACCCAGCGCTGCGGCCGCACAGTTAATCTCGCCACATCAGCGTCCGCCTGCGGAATCGTCGTCGCGCCGGCCGCCACAGAACCGGGCGCCGCGACCTTCAGCACCGACCGCTGCCGCAGATACTCAGGCCCTCGGGACGCCTCCACCTCATACTCGCCCGGGGCAAGCCAGATCAACTCGCCCTGCTTCCGATAAATCTGCTCCTGAAAAAACAGATCCGGGGCCAGTCGACGAATCTGAGACGGCCAGACACGCCCCTGCCGGTCTCGCAACACCAGCCGCACAAACGCCTCCGCATCCTCGGTGTCCTGCACCTCCACTCGCACCGGGACCGCCGGACGACTCTCAAACACCACCGGCAACTCGCCCCGAAAACCCAGATCCTGAGTCTGCTCGCCAACCGAAAACTGCAGCACAATCTCCTGCCGACCAGCATCACTCGTTCCAATCAGCAGGATCACATACTCCACCATGTTTCCCGACAAACTCGCAGACATCGGCGGCTGTGTCTGCCAGTCCAGTACAGCAAACCGCCGCGGACCTTGCGCCGGAACCTCCACCTGATGTAATGTCGGCTGATCCAGACGCTCCACAGACAATCGCGTCGATCCACTGTACGAAGGACCGGCCTGCGGTGACTGCACAACCAACTGAGCCTTCACGGCAGCCGCATTCTGTACCCGCACCACGGCCGCAGTAAATCCCGCCTGCTGCAACACCACCTCGCCCTGACCTCGCTCCGCCCGCACCCGCGATTCCGGATTGATACTGACCACTGCCAGCACATAAGGATCCATGATCCGCCGAATCGCTGCACCGTCCTCTTGCTGAATCGCCGCCTCCAGCTCAGCACGCGGCAAATCCGACAAAGGCTGACCCAGAAACTCCAGAGACTGCAACAGACGCGTCACATTTGAGGCCAACGGCTGCGCCGATTCCTGCCCCCAGACCGTCGCCGCAACAAACCAGATCCACAGCAAAGGTACGATACGTTTCATCCTGAACCTTCCCCAGCAAATATTGTCCAGCACCAAACGACAGCCCGCGCTGGACACCCAACCCCACGCCCCACACCCCAAACCGAGCAGTCAGAACACACCCGCAAATCACGGCCCCCCAAACATACCACAGACGACACCAAACCAGCCAGCGATACCAACTCTCAGTTACCCCCCCAACCCCCGACAAGCACCAAATTTGGCCAACGGCCATGATCAACGTAGCCTTGGGCAACGCCCAAGGACAACGCAACAACCCACAAACACCACACCACACACCCGCACACACATCATCACCCAATTGGCCAACGGCCATAGTCAACGTAGCCTTGGGCAACGCCCAAGGACAACGAAACAACCCACCAACACCACACACCAACACACACACAACATCACCCAATTGGCCAACGGCCATAGTCAACGTAGCCTTGGGCAACGCCCAAGGACAACAAAACAACCCACCAACACCACACACCCACACACACAACATCACCCAATTGGCCAACGGCCATAGTCAACGTAGCCTTGGGCAACGCCCAAGGACAACAAAACA
>CAXBSH010000372.1:0-5538 GCA_963977705.1 uncultured Planctomycetaceae bacterium | reverse complement strand
CAGCCCCCCTGCCCCTCCACCACATCTGCGGTCCCCCGGCGGAAACCCGCTGACAACAGTCTCTGCAGTGGCTGTGCAGCAGGCTGCAGCCATGTGGATTCGCTGATGGCAGCCTCGTAGTCCTGCAGACCCAGCAGCAACTCCTCATTCACCTGCAGCAAACGCCCCGCAAATGTTCCTTCTGACTGCGTAAAGACATCCGGCAGGCCTTCAATCACAGAAGTGATGGCCAGAACCTGTGGACGCCCATCCCCCTCCACTCCTCCCTCACGAATTTCCTGAACCATCTGCCATACAGGCACACCGAAAAGCACGACCAGAAAGCTGCCAATCGCTGTCCATGCGGTCCACGCGGACACCTGCTGACTGTGCTCGGGAGATTGCGGTTCACAAAACTGCATACGCGGAAACCCTGAAACCTAAAACATGAAGTAGATAAAGGGCTGCTGAACCTGCAGAGTCAGTATCAGCACAGAGACGCACAGCAGAGCCAGACAAACAACCACACGCCACAGCGTCAATTGCGCAACAAAATCCCGCGACTGCGGTGCTGTCCACACAATCACAGCAGCCAGCCACAGCATCCACAAAGTCCACGGTTGTCGCACGAGGGCATCCACAAGCAGAGTTGACCCATCCCGTCGCCCAAACCCCAGCAGCGCTGCAAACAGCTGCCCGGCTTCGTTCACGCTGCTGGCCCGAAACGGTACCCATGTCAGACAGATAATCAGAAATGTCAGCAGTTGCATCGACAGCCGCCTGACTGACGCCGCAGAGCTTTGTTCCACCGCATCGGGACGTGTTCGCCTCGGTAACAGCAGTCGCTCCAGCAGCAGCAGCAAGCCATGCAGCCCTCCCCAGATCACATAGGTCCACGCCGCCCCATGCCAAAGACCTCCGATCAGCATCACCGCCAGCAGATTCCCGGATGTCCGCACAGAACCGCAGCGATTGCCACCCAGTGGGATATAAAGATAGTCCCGCAACCAGCCGGACAGCGACATATGCCAGCGCCGCCAGAAATCCGCCATTCCGATCGCCCGATAAGGACGGTCAAAATTCGGGCAAAAATCGAAGCCCAGGATCCAGCCCAGCCCGACCGCCATATCTGAATAGCCACTGAAGTCAAAATAAATCTGGAACGCCCACGCTATCACTCCCAACCACGCAGCTGCAAATGAAGGTGACTCGGCAGCAAACACCAGATCCGCAGCAGGACTCAGCGCATCAGCAATCAGCACCTTCTTGGCCAGCCCCAGACTGAAACTGCAAACGCCTCGCGATATTCGGTCGGCCGTATGAACGCGACTCTGCAGCTGCCGCGAGACATCATGAAATCGCACAATCGGACCCGCCACAAGCTGCGGAAACATCGACACATAACAGGCGAAATCCCAGAAACTCCGAATGGCTCGAGCATCACCGCGATACACGTCAATGCAGTAACTCATGGACTGGAACGTGTAGAAACTGATTCCCAGTGGCAGCACAACGTGCAGCACGTCACCGGCCTCAAACAGTGTCCAGCCAGCTGCCTCAGCCAGCTGCCGCAGGGTCTCTGCACCAAAATTCCAGTACTTAAAAAAACCAAGCAGACTGAGATTGGCAACAATCGAACAGACCAGAGCCGTTTTCTGGCGCATCGTGCGCCCTTCGGATTTTGACAGGATCGGAATCCGATCCGGCAACTGGTCCTGCAGGCCGGAGACCAGCACCAGCCCACACACATAGTCGATCAGCGTCGACACCAGCATCAGTACCACAAACAGCGGATTCGCCCAGCCGTAAAACACATAGCTGACGACCGTCAGCACGATATTCCGAAACTTCATTGGTGCCGCGAAATACAGCAGCAGCGCCAATGGCAGAAAATAAAACAGAAACAGGTGCGAGCTGAAAACCAAGCCGGAAACCTCTCAAAACAAGGCCTGCTGCAACCGTTTCACTTCTTCCCGCCGATGGCGTAGAACAACGGAATACCGGTCCACGCACCATCCATAATCTGACGCTCCCCTCGCAGCTCGCGATGTTCATCAAAGCTTTCCAGTGTGATGGACAGCGTCTGACCAGGGCGGATTCGAGAAGTTGTCTGGACACTGCCTTCACGAATGCCCCAATGGGCAATCAGTATCTGCTGCTCCTTCAATTCACCGGATTCCACTTCCAGCACCTCATAACGATGCACAACCAGCGCACTGCGATAAGGCGCGATGCTGCGAAGCGTCGGTATGCGACTGGCCTCCACACACTTGACCCGCACCTGCACCTGCTGGACCGGACGCGCTGCTGCAGCCGTTGCCAGAGCCTTCAGTGCGGCAGGATCAATCACCGATTTCTCTCCGCCTGCAATCCATGCATCAGGGAAGAAATCACCAGACTCATTCCGAGTCACACGCAGCCACGCGGCAACGCCAGTCATGTCCGCACGGAATCGCCCCAGATAGATCTCGACATCAGGTCCACCGCCGGAAATCGTATTCACCGGACCATTGACACGATACGGCCCCGTCAATGCAAGGTACTCCGTATGATTTGACCAGCGCGGGTGAAACACCTCATGCCCGCCAACTTCCGGGGCCGTATTCACCGGCACACTCCAGCCACGCTCTATCCCCGGCGCAAACATCTGCAGATTGCGATGCGGGCCATCAAACACCCAACTGACGCCACTGTCATCCGGAGCCATCGATGCCCAGCATCCGGTCGCCCGCCGAGTCCACTGACCAGTCACCAGATCGGCAACTCCACCCGCTGGCCACGGAAACTCGCCTGCCGCCTGACGTCCACTGGCCGATAACTGAAAATTATCCGGACTGATCTGAGTCTCCTTCCACACAACCTCCTCTGACTGCGGTTCATCCAGACGCAGGCGACGAATATTGCGCAGCCGAAAGCTCTCGGGCTTGCCAACCCAGTCAGCCAGATACACCCACGTCGCACCGTTCGCCGGATCAGTCCACACGTCCAGCGCGAATCCCGGCGCCAGCCTCTGCGGACTGCCTCCCGAAAAATCCACCCACCAGACACTGCGATCCGCATGACTCGAATAAACAATCCGACGCCCATCCGGAGTAATCAGCGGCCGCGAATAGTTCTGCAGCGACTTCAGCACAACCCGCTCACCAAGCCCGTCCCGACTGTCAAACGCCATCAGTTTCAAAGACTCGCCCGCAGCTGAAACATCGCGACTGCCAGCCGAATGGTCCTGTACCCATGTCACTCGAAAATGCGGCCACGCTGCTGCTTTTGACTCGTCTGCATCAGCTGAGTCCCCCGCACACAGCACACCAAAAAAGACCGCCGCCAGCACGCAAAGCGAATTCTGGCCAGACGAGCTGGTCGAACACGGCAGAATACAAATTGTCCGCACTCTCAACATGCACACTCCTTCAGTGATCGCCAGTGTGATTGGCAGGACAAATCCTGTCAAGAAACGAGCATCAGCCCTGCCCCAACCACCTCGCCAATCGCAATCAAATAAACGGCCTTGCGTAAAATGACGCGCCCGCTGCGATTGTGGTGCTCCAGTGGTGCCGCTGTTCTCACAGCAGAAGCCCACAGCCCCCCCATGGTGCAACAAAAGCCCGGTAAGTCCCCCTCGGGAGGGCGAAGCTCCCGCCGAGCCAAGAACATTCTTCTGCATCCAAGACTCTCAAAGTCCCCCTCGGGAGGGCGAGGCTACCGCCGAGCCGAACTCAATCGTCAGTGTTCAGTTGTCGTTGTCCGCCCACAACCGTAGCCCGGGCATTCCTGCCCGGCCGCCCGTTGCCCACACAAAGCCACGAAGCGCATTAGCCCGTCGCTCAGCCATTCCGTGAGCTGATAACCACCCAGCAAACGGGCCCCTCGGCATCATCACCGAACCGGTGCTCGGTCGTCGTAGCATGGGCTTCAGCCCGTGTCGTCCCCCCCGTTCAAGACCCTCCCAACAGGCAAGCCGTTAGCGTAAGCTGACGGGTGTTTGCGTTTGCGCCTGAGCTGTTGTGGTTTTCCTGGCACGAAAGCAGTATCCCGTGAGTTTTCCGCCAACCCCATCAAACGGCAACCTGCAGCTGCCAACTTGATTTTTCATAGTTCGAAAACGAAACACAAAGCAAACCTCTCCGCGCCTCAGCGTCTCTGCGGGAAACTCACCCCATGACCGAACACGAACTCGCCCCACTCCTCCTCCTCCAATCGCCCCCCCCTCACCAAACTGCCGCTCAGTGGTCCCAGGGGCGGCTAACGGCTGGAAATACTCAGACCGCATCTCAACCTCACCCAGCCTGAAAGGCACAAACAGAACTTCCTCCACGCTCCTGCCTGCATTCTCTTTCCGTCGACAACACACACACCGCGAAGTAAGAAACCCCCGATGCCTGAAACCAATCTTTCGCGAACGTCTCGGTTCTGCTGAGGCAAATCCCGTGAAACACCTCTGATCATGCTGTTTCTGATTGCGTACATGATTTCGCGTTGATCAATAAACACCGGGAATTCCGCTGATTTCGCACCCGCAATCAGGATTCCCTGTCAGGAAATCGTGCCTGCGGCTAATTCTCACTGATCGCAGCCCCTACAATTCACCGGAACGCCGTCATGAACAGCCATCGCCCCACCTCCCGACGCCACTTACTGCTTTCCGCCGCCTTGCTCGGCGGCGCCAGCATGCTCCGGTCATGGCCCTCAACACTTCCGCTCACAGCGACTGACGAACCGGCAGGGAAGCAGTCCGCCACGCCCCTGCCACAATCAAATTCCCCCGCTGCGGCCGCAGCACGCTTTACAGACAATCAGGATGGCACTGTCACCGACCCCGTCACCGGACTGATGTGGCAGCAGACCGACGCTGGACCAATGTCAATCGAAGAAGCCCAGCAGTTCGCCCGCAAACTCAACCTTGCCGGACACACAGACTGGCGATTGCCTTTGCCCATGGAACTGTTCTGCATTATGGATCACCGGCTGCACGGCCCTGCTATGAACACTCGCTGGTTCCCCGCCTCGGCTGCCCGCTACTGGTGGACCGAAACAACGCGACCAGACGCCTCAGGGAAGTACTGGCAGGTCAATACCGGCGGAGGTATCGGTGCCCATGCCAAAACCGAAGCAATCAACGCGGGCGGTGAGAATCCCGTACACATTCGCTGTGTCCGTGGGCCATCACCCTGGAAATCCGGTCCGCAGCTGACAAAGAACCCGGATGGTACAGTGACCGACCAAACGACCGGACTGGTATGGCAGCAGAAACTGCACACTCAGATCGCAACATGGGACGAGGCTCAAAATCTGTGCCGTGACCTGCAGCTGGCCGGGCATTCCGATTGGCGTCTGCCCTCAATTCGTGAACTGCGTTCCATCAGTAATGACCGATTGGCACAACCCTCACTGGATCCCGACATCTTCAGTGGTGCAGCCTCAGTTCCGTGCTGGTCTGCCACAACTCAACAGAATCGCCCCGAACGAGCGTGGTTTGTGGACTTCACCAGCGGACTGGTCACCTATCGCAGATCGGAAGAGCACACGTCTGAACTCCAGTCACTGACCAATATCGTATGC
>CAXBSH010000371.1:0-5545 GCA_963977705.1 uncultured Planctomycetaceae bacterium | reverse complement strand
GCCACTGGCCGTCGTGCCAGCAACCGCGGTTGTCTGCCGATGACTCTGGATCAGTACCTGCGTCTGGTGGACTGGACGGGCCGTCAGCTACGGCCGGGTAAGGCGGGCCGAATTCCGCCCGAACTGGATCCGATTCTGCAGCGGCTGGATTGTGTGTCGGGTGTCTGGCTGGATCTGGTGCGGAATTTCCGGTGTCGGTTTCGTACGGAAGCAGGTCGACCGGAAAGTCTGCGTCAGGTACGCTTCCAGCGGCGTCAGTTTCGGTTGTCTGGGTGTGCTGTTTCCGGGACAGGTGGGCTGCGATGAAATCCGGACCGGGTCAGTCTGTGTCGGAGCGTGCCAACGACGGCTCCGAGGTGACGAATTTTGGCGGTAACGTGCGATTTCGTCCTGGTCGGTTGATGACGCCGCGAACGGAGTCAGAGGTTTGTCGTCTGGTGTTGCAGCATCGAGCGGACGGGGTTCGTGTTGTGGGGTCGCGGCACGCGTGGAGTCCATTGATACGAACCGAGGGTTTGTTGCTGGATCTCCGTCACTTCGATTCAGTGCGGTTATTTGAAGACGCTGGTCAGCTGCTGGTGTCGGTTGGGGCGGGGTGTCAGATTTTCCGACTGCTGCAGACCTTGAATCGATCGGGTCTGACCTTGCCTTCTGTGGGGTTGATTACTGAGCAGACGGTCGCAGGTGCGATCAGCACTGCGACTCATGGTTCGGGTCGTCACAGTCTGTCGCATTATGTGCAGCGGTTGCGGGTAGTGCAGTTTAACAGCGCTGGCGATGGTGTTGAGGCGCGGTGGATTGAGGACGGTGCTGAGTTAAGGGCGGCGCGGTGTTCACTGGGTGCCATGGGTGTCGTGACGGAGGTTGTTTTTTCTGTTGTGCCACAGTATCGGATTCAGGAGCAGATGGTGGCTGCCGGGTCACTAACGGACGTGCTGCAAATGGAACAGGAGACACCTTTGCAGCAGTTCTTTCTGATTCCGCATTTGTGGAGTTTTTACGTACAGCGTCGCTGCGAGTCGACTGAGCGTGGTGGTCGATTGACTGATGAGTTGTACCGGGTGTATTGGTTTCTGGTGATGGACCTTGGGCTGCATCTGATTGTGCTGTTGACGGCCGTGTTTCTGCGTAGTCGCAGTCTGGTGAAGCTGTTTTATTCGAAGCTGCTGCCATGGGCGATTGTTTCAAGCTGGAAGCCAGTAGATCGCAGTGATCGTCAGTTGGTGATGGAGCATGAGTTATTCCGGCATATCGAGGAGGAGCTTTTTGTGCGGCGGCGGGATCTTGCCACTGCATTGGCCCTGGTGAGGGATTTGCTGCGTGTGGCCGATGATCGTTCATGGAGGCTTTCCGAAGAGAGCTGCAATCAACTGCGTCAGGTAGGATTGCTGGGAGAGGTTTCTGAGATTGAGGGTCAGTGGAGTCATCATTATCCCATTTGTGTGCGTCGTGTGCGTGCCGATGCTGCGATGATTTCCATGTCAGCGGGTGATGGTGAAGACTGGTATTCGATCAGTCTGATCAGTTATGAGCGATCGCGGCCCGAGTTTCTTCGATTTGCCGGATTTGTGGGAGCGGCGTTGATCCGTCTGTATGGAGCTCGACCGCACTGGGGGAAGTGGTTTCCTGAGGGGGAATTTCGAGCGGACCTGTATTCAGAGCTGCCCGAGTTTTTGAGCTGGGTGCGACGTGCTGATCCGGAGGGTGTGTTTCATCGAGGATTTACGGGACGTGTGCTGGGGCTTTCTGAATGATGGGTGGCAGACACACTGCGGTAATCACTCGGCTGCGAAATCAGTGTGCCGAACTTCGTGCGCACGGCTGCTGGCGATGTGTGCCGATGCTGTTGGTTGTGCTGTGTGTGGAAGCTGTTTGGCTGGTATCTGTTGTCGGTGATGAGCCGGAGGCTGGTCTGCAGCTGCCAGCATCGTCTCATGATATCCTTGAGTTACGGACAGCCGAGGGTCTGCGTCCGCGAGTTCTGACGGGGTTGATTGAAGATCTGTCGGCAAATTCGGTGGTGTTTCGACTGACCAGCGGGCAGACTCAGGTCCTGCAGCTGCGACAGCTCAGGGCGATCCGTTTTGTGCGTTCAGAAGTCTGGGAAGAGGGATTGTCTCTGATGCAGCAGCGGCGGTATCGAGCAGCGTTACCGAAGCTGGAGCAGGGCTTATCCCGGGAAGCTCGTCCGTGGGCATTGCGTGAGATTCGTGGTGATCTGGCGGTGTGCCAGCGTGCAGCTGGTGAATCGCAACAGTGTCTGGCGACTGTTGAGCAGATTCTGGAATCCGATCCCGAGACTCGTCATATTCTGGCCCTGCCGCTGCTGTGGGACGAGCGCCTTGTTGCGGACGCGGGGCTGCGGGTGGTGCCGGCGGATCTGTCTGCCAAATCACTGGCTCGGCAGTTGACAGCTGCATCAGTGCTGCTGGGTGATGAGACTGCGGGAGTGCAGTCCGAGTCGACTTTGCGATCGCTGCGGCGCAGTGGACGCAGCAATTTTGGTCTGCTGGCGGAGCTGCAGTTATGGCGATTACGGCTGTTGCGGGGCGGTCCGGAACTTCTGGAGGCCGAATCGTGGCAGCAAAGGTCAGTGGAGCTGGATCGCTGGACGCGTGGTCCAGCGGAGCTGTTGATTGGTCGTGCGTTGTTTCGCCTGAATGAGGATGATCGGGCGGCGGTCAGTCTGTTATGGATGCCACTGATTGCGCCCCTTGATCCGCAGCACTGTCGGCGCGCATTGCAGGATGCGGTTGAGGTGCTGCAGCGATCCGGGCGTCCGGTAGAAGCGGCGGGTCTGCAGGAGGAGATTGCCGAGTGGACGGTGTCACCGGCTGTGCAGGAATAACGCAGCGGCGGATCTGAGGTTGGGGTGTTTTCAAGCAAAATTGGGCTGTATTTCTTCAGAAAATGCCCGGAATGTCTGCCGCAGACTGCCTCATCGTTTCAAAACACAGGAACGCCGGGTGTATTGTTAAGACTGGCTGAATGTGCAATGACAGTTGTGCAGCCGAATTCTAAGATCGGTGGTGCAGCGCGGGGTCGGTGTTGATGTCTGAGGTGTGCTGGCGCTGTGTACTGCTGCAATCGGCGGCGGCGGTAAGCTTCTGCATGGATCGTGTTTCAAGTCTGCCATTCGACCGGGGTTCTGTTTGTCCCTGATTCGATCCAAGCTGTTCTGGAAGATTGTCGGCCTGTACGTGCTGTTGTCGGTACCGGCGATAGTGGGTCTGGTGGCGGCCCTGCAGACTCGCATGCATTCCAATGCGATATCGATGCATGAGCAGCAGGTGCAGGATTTTCTTCGCGAAACGATCCAGCGGCTGCAGCAGCAGTCAGATCCAGCGACGGCGGGTGAAGAGCTGCAGCGAATTCGCATGGGATTGACGGGCGGGCGGCGGATCTGGCTGACAGACAGTCGTGGTCATGATTCGCGTGGTCTGCCGCAAACTGATTTGAATGATGCGGTTCTGGCATCTGTCCTGCGAACGACCGTAGCGACTGGTTCAGGTCTCAGGTATGTGCGACCGCAGTGGGAGTCCGGTGAGGTGCTGGCTGCAGGTCAGCGTGCAGTTCTTGCGGGGGGCGACTGGAGTGTGATCATGACGTCTCCTGCGTCGTCAGCGGTGGATGTTTCTCAGCAGATGAGTGCCTTGCTGATGAAATCCGCAACGGCAGCGTGGGTGATCGGTGGATTGTGTATGGCGATCGTGGCGGGGACGATTGTCAGTCCGCTGCAGGTGATGTCACAGAAGCTGCATGCTGGTGTGCAGCGTGACGACCGTGGTGACATGCTGCTGAATGTTTCTGATCGCAGTGATGAGGTGGGAGATGTGGCTTCAGCTTTGTATCAGCTGGAAGATGAGCTGCAGGATCGGATTCACAGTCTGGAGCGTGCCGGTCGTGCTGCGGGTGCATCTGTTGACCTGCTGACAGCCGTTCTTGAATCGATGATTGAGGGCGTGATAGCGATTGATCGAGAGCAGCGGCTGGTATTTCTGAATCCGGGTTCCCGGCGACTGCTTTCGATTGGTGCTGCCATTCAGGCGGGCCATCGATTGTACGAGGCGGTGCGGATTCCGGCGTTTCTGGAAACGGTGGAAGAGTCACTGAACTCGGGCAGCCTGCGAACTCTGGAGTACC
This sequence comes from uncultured Planctomycetaceae bacterium, assembly GCA_963977705.1. Classification (GTDB taxonomy): domain Bacteria; phylum Planctomycetota; class Planctomycetia; order Planctomycetales; family Planctomycetaceae; genus SXXK01. Next base: position 1,402 of record CAXBSH010000371.1, on the reverse strand, counting down.
GTGCATCTCGAGAAAATTCGCACCACCTGCTGACTGTCATTCCGATTCTGCGAGGTCCTCATGCTGGTGCAGTGATTGTGGTGCGGGACGTGTCGGAAGTTCGTCAGCTGGAGGCGATGCGGCGGGATTTTGTCAGTGGAGTGTCCCACGAACTGAAGACTCCGCTGACCGTGATCCAGGCCTGTACAGAGACGCTGCTGAACGGTGCGTTAGAGGATGGTGAGGTAGCGCGTCGCTTTTTGACTCAGATTGAAGAGCAGTCAGAGCGGTTATTGCAGTTAATTCTGGCGATGCTGCAGTTGGCGCGGGTGGAATCAGGCAGTGAGATTCTGCATGTGGAGCTGCTTGATCTGGCGGAGATCGGTCGGGATGTGTGTGAAGACTTTCGGGCGGTGGCGAAGAATCGCGGACTGCAGCTTGAGGTGAGTGGGGTGGACAGTCTGCCGGGTCGAGCGGACGAGCAGGCGGTGCGTACGATCCTGAGCAATCTGCTGGACAACGCCATCAAGCATACTCCAGCGGGCGGAGCGGTGGTGCTTGAGTTACGGGCGTGTGCGGATGGTCCGACATTGGTGGTTCGGGATACGGGTTCGGGGATTCCCGAGGAGCTGTTGGGGCGGATTTTCGAGCGATTTTATCGGGTGGAGCGTGATCGATCGCGTGAGCGTGGTGGATCGGGTCTGGGACTGGCGATTGTGAAGCATCTGTGTCAGGCGTTACAGGTGACGTTAACGGTGCGCAGCAAACTGGGCGAGGGCAGTGAGTTTACGGCGCGTTTTCCGCGAGTCTGACGTGGCGGTGAGGCAGGCTGGTGAAACGCGGGTTGGTTTGGTTGCGTGTTCCTGCGTGTTCCTGCCCATGGCCGACAATCAGTGTTAAGAAGTTCCTCTCGGGAGGGCGAGGCTCCTGCCGAGCCGGAAAGAAGTGGTCAGTTCTCAGTGGGGTCCCCTTGGGAGGGCGAGGCTCCTGCCGAGCCGCGATCGGAGTGGGTCGAGTCGTGTTCGGTCATAGTTTGAGTTGCCCGCAGAGGCGCAGAGACGCAGAGAGGTTTTCTGTTGGTTTCGTTTCTCTGCGTCTCTGCGGGAGTAGGCCTTCGCTCTTGCGTCGTGGGGTTCGTGTGTTACCGCGGCGCGGGATGTTGGATTGGTGGCACCGAGCTGGTGCTCGGTGGTCGTGGCATGGGCTTCAGCCCGTGTCGGTCGACGGCGTTCAAGCCGCTCCAGAGGCGAGCTGTTGGGGTAAGCTGACGGGTGTGGTTGTGTGTGCGTGGTGATTTTGTTTTACCACGGAGGGCACGGAGGGACACGGAGAAACGCATGGGGTTTTGGTGGGGATTGGGGGGAAGTTTCAACCACGAATGACACGAATCACACGAATGAAGGCCAATGGGTCGTGGGAGGAA
>CAXBSH010000370.1:0-5550 GCA_963977705.1 uncultured Planctomycetaceae bacterium | reverse complement strand
CTCCCTCACTCCCTCACTCCCTCACTCCCACTCCCTCACCCCAACAACTCCGGCGGCGGCGGTCGCTGATCCATCACGTACTGCGGACGCCCCGCAAAGTCCCGCAACGTCGTCTCCGCACTAATCCCCAGATGTCGATACAGCGTCGACAACACCTCACCAAAATGCACCGGTCGCTCCGCAATCTCAGCACCCAGACGATCCGTCGCACCAATCACCTGACCCGTCCGGAATCCGCCACCCGCAATCAAACCACCACCCACCTGCGGCCAGTGATCCCGACCCGCGTCCTTGTTGATCTGCGGAGTCCTGCCGAATTCACCCCACGCCACCACCGCCACATCCTTGTCCAGACCCCGCTCATGCAGATCCGCAATCAAGGCACTCAGCCCCTGGTCGAACTGCGGCAAATGAGTATTCTTCATGCCATTGAAGTTGTCCGAATGAAAGTCCCAGCGACCAAAATTCAGAGTCACCACCCGACAGCCAGCCTCCACCAGACGACGAGCTACAAGGAAGTGCTGCAGGTTTCGCGGAGCACCATCGCCGAAATTCCGCGGATCACCTTCCCCATAACGATCACGCACATGCTGCGGCTCTCGTGAAATATCCAGCGCCTCGACCAGACGACTGGACGTCAGAATGTCAAAGGCCTGCTGAGTAAACGAGTCCATCGCCTCCAGCATCCCGCCATTGTCCCGCGCTTCACGCAGTCGATCCACGGACTTCTGCAGCAGCCGACGATCATCCAGACGAGCCGCATCGATGCCGTTCAGCACCATGTCCTTCTGAGCAGGTCCGGAAGGCCGAAATGCGGAATTGGAAATGCCCAGAAAACCAGGATGACCCGGAGATCCATAAGGCGGATGACCAGTATCCGGAGACAACCCCACAAACGGCGGGACCGCAGCATTCCGCGGACCCATCAGCTGCGAAATCGTGGAACCAAACGATGGCCAGCCACCCGGCGGCTGCTGACGCTTCGAACGCCCCGTGTAACAAATGAAGGAATCATGATCACCGTCAGGCGATCCATACACCGAACGCAGCGGTACACACAAATCCATAATCCCCGCCAGACGCGGCATGTGCTCACAGATTTCAATCCCCGGCACATTCGTCGCGATCGGCTGAAACTCGCCACGAATCTCTGCAGGAGCCTGCATCTTCAGGTCATACATGTCCTGATGCCCCGGAGCACCGCACATGTAAATCATGATCACCGCTTTGCGAGATTCACCCACTCCCGCCTGCTGCTCAGCTCGCAACAACTGCGGCAGACCTAAGCCACCCACAGACAAGGTCCCCAGACGCAGCACATCCCGCCGCGTGACCCCATTGCATAACGTACGAGCCGATCCATTCAGAGTCAGCATGCCACCCGTCTCCACTGAAACCCACGTACAGAACATTCACAGAACACAAGAAAAATCCGTTCCGATTTCCTGCCCACAGGCAAAGTTACGCTCTACCTGACGACATGTTGCAGAAAATCAACACACAACCCGTCAGATCAGCTCCCGTATGGGTTCCCGCTGATCCAGCAAATACTGTGGCCGACCAGACTGATCCGGGATTGTCGCCGTACCCGCATCAATCCCCAGCCGCTGATACAGCGTCGCAAACACCTCCTGATAATGCACCGGCCGATCCTGAGGCACCTCCCCCAGACGATTTGTCGATCCAATCACCTGACCAGTCCGCATTCCACCGCCAGCCAGCAGACAACACGACACCTGAGGCCAGTGATCCCGGCCACCGTCCTTGTTGATCCGCGGAGTCCTCCCGAATTCACCCCACGCCACCACACTCACATCATCCTGCAGATCACGTCGATGCAGGTCCTCAATCAACGCCGTAATCCCCTGATCAAATCGCGCCAACTGCACCGGCAGACGCTCAAAATTCGCCCCATGACGATCCCAGCTGCCAAACGACAGCGTCACACAACGCACACCCGCCTCCACCAGTCGACGAGCCATCAGGAACTGATCCATCCAGTGCGGACCCGCATCCTCGCCAAACGCCGGATCAGCACTGCCACGACCATAACGATCACGCACTGCTGCATCCTCACGCTCCAGATCCAGGGCCTCCACCAGCCGACTGGAGGTCAGTACATCAAACGCCTTCTGCGTCAGCGCATCCACGCCCCGATACTGAGCCAGTGCATCGGCACCACGTCGAAATCGATCAAAACTCTGCAGCAATGACTGCCGATCCCGCAGCTCCTCCAGAGTGACACCCGACAAACGCATGTCAGCCATCCCCTGACCCTCAGGCTGAAACGCCGCATGCGCCGTCCCCAGAAATCCCGGATAGCCCGGGTTGCTGTAAGGGGCATGTCGAGTCTTGATGGTCAGACCCACGAATGGGGGCACCGATGGATCCACAGGCCCCTGCAGCCTGCTCACCGCCGATCCCAGCGACGGATGATTGTCCTGACGACCACGACCCCCGATCGGATACCCACTCAGACACAGATCCGATGCATGCTGGTCCGGACACCCATGCAGCGAACGAATGATCGCCACCCGATCCATCATCGTCGCCAGCCGCGGCAAATGCTCACAAATCTCAATTCCACTCACATTCGTCGCAATCGGTCGAAAGCTGCCACGGATCTCCGGTGGCGCCTCCATCTTCAGGTCATACATGTCCTGATGTGATGGACCGCCCGACAGATAAACCATGATCACCGCTTTGTGCGGCAGTACTCGACCCCGCACTCCTCCCACAGCATGCTCCGCCCCCAGAAGCTGCGGCAACGACGCTCCCCCCAACGCCAGTCCGCCAATCTGCAGAAAGTGCCTGCGAGTCCTGCCGTCACAGTGTGCTGACGGCCGTCGCCCGAATATTCGCAACATACACAGACCCCAATCCTGCTGAACCAGAAATGATCAATCAGGTCAGACCCGCAATCGGCTCACCGTGATACACCTGATGAGGTCGCTCAAACGCGTCCTTCCACACCAGCTCACGCGGTAATCCCAACGCCTGATAAATCGTCGCCGCCATGTTTTCGGGTGTCTGAGCATCCGATTTCGGATAACCGCCCGTCGCATCCGACTCACCCACAACAGCACCACCACGGACTCCACCACCCGCAAAAAACACCGTCTGCACCGCACCCCAGTGATCACGGCCCGGCAACTTCGTCTCAGCACCCGGAAAGGTGAAGACTTTCGGAGTCCTGCCGAATTCCCCAGCCATCACAATCAGCACGTCATCCAGCATGCCCCGCTCAGACAAATCCTCCACCAGCGCCGAAACCGCTCGATCCGTCGGCGGCAACAGATACTCCCGCAGATTCCGAAAGGCAGCCTCATGAGTATCCCAGGATTCGTCATTGCCCAGATTCACCTGCACCAGACTGACACCAGCCTCCACCAGCTGCCGCGCCATCAACAGCGACCAGCCAAAGGAATTCCTGCCATACCGGTCCTGCAGTCGGTCATCCGCCGTATGCACATCCAGCGCACGATGCACCTGACCCTCCAGCAGCATCGAGACAGCCGTCTCACGATGACGATCATACTGCAGCTGCTCCGCACTCCGCTCAAACGCAGCACGCTGAAATTCAATCGAACGCAGCAGCGATAAACGCGATTGAAACTGATCCCGCAGCAGTCCGCCCGAAAGCTCCAGACGCGGAGCCTCGTAGCGGTAACCCACCGGTACTTCCCGACCACGCTGACGCTGAAACCCATACTGCGGAAATGCACCGTGGACATACGACGTGTCACGATACTGACTGGCCTCGATAAACCACGGCTCAGAACGATCACCCAGCTCACCCGCAAACTGACCGGGTATCGTACGACCAGTGACATGCACCAGCTTCTCTGGCAGTACTGCCGCCGGAGGCAGATTGTTCCGCGGTGATACCAGCTTCGTCGCCAATGCCGCCAGCGAAGGATAATCGGCTGACGTCGGACGATTCGGATTGAATCCCACGGGCGTCTGAGTCCGCCCGGTCAGCATCACATGATGACCTATCGAATGCTCGTTGTATGGATGAGTCAGCGAACGCACCATCGCCCACTGATCACTGCACGCTGCCAGCATCGGCAGATGCTCACAGATCTGCACGCCGGCAGTGCGAGTCGCTATCGGGGAAAACTCGCCGCGAATGTCCGAAGGAGCATCCGGCTTCGGGTCGAAACTGTCGTGCTGCGCCAGTCCGCCAGAAAGAAAAATGTAGATCACAGACTTCGGACGCTGCGATTTCAACGCCCCGTCGCCACCCACCTCCGACGCCAGCGACCGCAAACCGGTCACATGGTTCATCCCCAACCCCAGCAACCCCACCGCACCCGCCTGAATCGCAGCCCGACGACCCGCCCGAGGATGGCGGAAATGAGACGTCCGGCCAGACATGGCAGAGTCCTTTCGGCGGCGAAAAATGGTGGGATACGAGCGGGGCAGGATGCAGACTTCAGTTATCTATCTCGTCAGCTTACAACCACCCTCCACACTGAGGCAAACCTGATTCCCGCGCTATCCCCAAAGAAACAAGGAGATTTACTGGGTTTGCTGGCAAAAATCTGCGTTTCCGTGTTTTTCCATTCAGTACCCCCGCCCTCGGTAGGCCGAGGCACCCGCCGAGCCGAAACTACCAACCACCCGACAACACCCACTCGGGAGGGTGAGGCTCCCGCCGAGCCGAAGTCAATTGTTCAGTGTTCAGTTGGTGCTCTTCGCCGACAACCGTAGCCCGAGCATTCCTGCTCGGCAGTCCCTTAACCCACACAAAGCCGCCACGCGGCGCACATTTTCCCGCCACTCCTCCATTCCGTGGGCTGATCACCACTCAGCAAAGGAGAACCTACTCCCGTCCCCAAGCCGCTCGGTGATCGTAACATGGGCTTCAGCCCGTGTCGTCCACCGCATTCAAGCCCCTCCCCCACACCAGCCGTTAGCGTAAGCTGACGGGTGCTGCCGTGTTTGCGTGGTGGTTTTGTTTCACCACGGAACCACGCGGAAAACGCCGGGCCAATGGGCGAGCCACGGTCAGTGAAGTTCCCCTTGGGAGGGCGAGGCTCCCGCCGAACCGGGCGTTATTACGTTAACCGGGACCTGGCTTTCGTTATCGCGTCGTGGAGTTCCTGTTTCATCGTGGCGCGAGCCGGTCGCGATCGGAGGAGGCTAAGTGGGCTGAGCTGGTCTTCGGCAATGGTTTGATTTCCCCGCAGAGACGCTGAGACGCTGAGAGGTTTACTGTTGGTGTCCTTTCTCTGCGTCTCCGCGTCTCCGCGGGATTTGGCTTTCGTTATTGCATCGTTGAGTTCCGGTGTCAGCGCGGCGCGGGTGTTGGATAAGTGTCATCGCGCTGGTGCTCGGTGATCGTAACATGGGCTTCAGCCCGTGTCGTCCACCGCATTCAAGCACCCCCACAGGCGAGCCGTTAACGCAAGCTGATGGGTGCTGCAGTTCGCCGACAACCGTAGCCCGAGCATTCCTGCTCGGCCCCATCCTTTAAGATTTCAAGGGTGACGAACAGTGCGAGCCCGGGCTGAAGCCCAGACTACGGCTTTTGTCTCTCGCGTC
>CAXBSH010000369.1:0-5595 GCA_963977705.1 uncultured Planctomycetaceae bacterium | reverse complement strand
TTTTTTAATGATACGGCGACCACCGAGATCTACACTCTTTCCCTACACGACGCTCTTCCGATCTACCCCCCACCCCGCACCCGAAACCCAACCCCAGCCGACGCTGTCCACCGGAGGCCCGGAATCGCAACTCTGGGATCACCTGCAGTTCCGCATCGCAGCCGCCACACACATCGATATCCTCTCCAGCTTCGTCCAACGCTCCGGACTCGATGTCATCGCCCAGCAAATCCTCGCTGCCGTACAACGCCTCACACCCGTACGCATCCTCGTCAGTGACTATCTGGGCATTTCTGATCCGCGAGCACTCCGGTTGCTGCTCGCATGGCAGCAGCTCACCCCCGCCGAACAACCAGACACCCTCGAAGTCCGACTGCTGCACACCGCACAACTCCCCCCCACAATCACCTCGTTCCACCCCAAAGCGTGGTATATCGAAGAACCGGGTGATGTCTGCCTCGTCGTCGGCTCAAGCAACCTGTCCCGATCCGCACTGCAATCCGGCATCGAATGGAATCTGCTCACCTCAGCCAGCACCGCACCTCACGCCGCCCATCGCTTTCGCCGCGAATTCAACAGACTGTGGCAGCTGGCCCAGCCACTCTCTGAGCCTGTTATTACGGACTACGAATCCAGCGTTCGCCAGCAGGCCACGCTCGCCAGCCTGTTTGCCGAACTGCCACCCACCACCACCGACGTCACACCCCGCAGCTGGCAGCTGAAAGCACTCCACAGCCTGCAGTCACTGCGACAGCAGGGGTTCCAGAAAGCCCTCGTAGCCGTCGCCACCGGCATGGGCAAAACCATCCTCGCCGCCCTCGATGCCCGCCAGCTCGGCAGACAGCTGGGCCGACGCCCCACCATCCTCGTCGTCGCCCACCGCGCACAAATCCTCGCCCAGGCCGAAGCTGCACTCGCCGCCGTCCTCGACCCGGAATTCGGACCTGCCGAAACCACCTGCTACCTCGCCGATCACAGCGAGCTGCACGGAGCACTTGTCATCGCCTCAGTCCAGAAACTCGCCCGCCCCGCCGGACTGCAGCTGCTGGAATCCCGCCAGTTCGACTACGCCATCATCGACGAAGTCCACCACGCACACGCCCCCACATGGCGCCGCATGCTCAATCGACTGCAGGCCCACTTCACGCTGGGCCTGACCGCCACACCCGAACGCAGCGATGGCATTGATGTCGCCAGCCTGTTCGATGACAACCTCGCCTGCCACGCCTCCATCGCGGATGGGATCGCTGAAGAAGCCCTTGTCCCGTTCCACTACATCGGGATCCGCGATACCGTCAATTTCCAGAACATCCCCTGGCGCAACGGACGCTTCGATACCGCACTGCTGGAACTTGAAGTCTCACAAAGTCCCCGCATGGAACGACTGTGGCAGGCCATGCAGCAACACTCCGCCGCACGCACCATCGTGTTCTGCGTATCGCAACGACATGCGATTTTCACACGTGACTGGTTACGACAGCGAGGTCTCACGGCGGCAGCAGTGTTCGCCGGAAATCACTCCGACCCGCTCAGCCGATCACTGGCCGATCTTCGCAGCGGTCATCTGCAATACCTCTGCGCCGTGGATCTGTTCAACGAAGGACTGGACCTGCCCGCCGTAGACCGCATCATCATGCTGCGTCCGACCGAATCAAAAGTCCTGTTTCTGCAGCAGCTGGGACGAGGGTTGCGAGCCAGTGCGGGGAAGACTCGTCTGCTGGTACTGGACTTCGTCGGCAATCACAAAGTGTTTGCCCATCGACTGCTGCACCTGCTGGCACTCAATTCAGACAACAGCTCGTGGCAGCAGCTGCGCAAAGTACTGGACGGACAACCGGCACCACTGCCCCCCGGCTGTCTGCTGGACCTGGACCTGCAGGTGCGAGATGTACTGAAGGAGCTGTTGCCGACGGGAGCAGCAGCGGCTGTGGACGCCTATCGCCGACTGCGAGACGAACTGCAGCGCCGCCCAACCGCTGCGGAAATTGTCAGACAGGGATACCTGCCGCGCATCCTCGCCGCCGGAACCGGCAGCTGGTTCGAATTCGTTGACGCCGAAGGTGACCTGCCGCCGCAACAGGTGGACTGTCTGCAACAGTACAAAGACTGGTTTCTGATGCTGGAAACCACCAGGCTCAACAGATCCTACAAGATGATTGTGCTGCAGGTGTTGCTGGATCATGACGCCTTAGTGACGGGACTGGACATTCGCCAGCTCTGCCTGGCCTGTCGCCATTTTCTGCTGCAACACCACACACTGCACAGAGACCTCACGGGGGGTGCCGTTGCCATTGATGCAAGGACGGCCACGGACGAGGCTTTTGTGCAGTGGTGGACTCGCTGGCCCATCAGTCGCTGGCTGGATCAGCAGGACGGACGCCACTGGTTCCGCCGGGATCAGGACACACTCAGTCTGGCATTCGGTGTCGATGCGGCCCGGCAGGAAGATTTTCAGCAGCTGACGCAGGAGCTGGTCGACTGGCGTCTGACCGATTACGGCCGTCGGCAGCAGGCTGAACAGGTCACAACGGACCAACCGCAGCAGACCAGTTTTATGGCGAAGGTCTCACACGCCAATCGTCGACCAATCCTGTTCCTGCCCTCGTTGACCGAAAATCCCGACCGCCCCATCGGCCCACTCAACGTCACACTCCCGGACGGCCAGCAGTGGGTGTTTAAGCTGGTCAAAGTGGCCTGCAATGTGGCCAGTCCGCAGGGCGTCAGTAAGAACCAGCTGCCAGACCTGTTGCAGGAGTGGTTTGGTCCGGACGCGGGCCTGCCGGGCACCAATTTTCAGGTAAATTTTCGGTTTGAGGACGGTCAGTGGCAAGTGGCACCGGCCCGGTTCGCGACGGAGGTGGTCACAACGCCGCAGGAGCCGGTGGCCGAGCCGGACGGGGTGGCGATCGAAGCTTTGTGGCCGCGAGGCTTTCGGCGGACGATTGCCGCCGCGCGGAGGTATCACGACTGCCTGCCAGTACACGATTTATCGGCCAGTGCGGGTTTCTGGAGCGTCGAGCAGCAGCCGGAGGAGCAGGGTTGGGCGCCTGTGACCGGATTGACGCTGCAAATGGGGATGTTTATTGGCAAAGTCAGCGGACGATCCATGGAACCTCGCATCCCGGACGAGTCGTGGTGCGTGTTCCGCCCCTGCCCCGCCGGCAGCCGCGAAGGCCGCCTGCTGCTGGTGCAATTGCGAACCGCCGCGTCAGACGAACACGGCGGACGATTCACCATCAAACGCTACCACTCCGAACGCCAACAAACCCCCGACGGCTGGCAACACAAATCCATCCAGCTGCAGGCCCTGAACCCCGATTATCCCCCAATCGAACTCAACCCCGAAGACACCAACGACCTGAGAATCCTTGCGGAATTTGTCAAAGTGCTGTGACGACACGGATCACACCAATCGCCACACACCGTCCCGTAACTCGATCTCTGCCCGCTTCTTCAGATGCTGCTGAGCAGTCCGTACAGCATGTTTCCACTTCTTACCGAAGCGCTTTCCCGCAATCACGCGATCCACCGAATCATCACATAAATCAGGATGCAGCTCAGGAATGTGCACATGCAGCTCCTGAGTCGACAACGGGCCGTACTTCGTCAGCAGGTATGAGATCGTCGCGGCAAACACCGTATGCATCCCGCCGCCACTCAGTCGCAGACTGATCAACTCGTCAGACGCTTCCGTCAGCGCGACTTCCAATTCCGACGAAGCCTCACGCAGTTCAGTCTGCTGCTGCGAATACAACTCCTGCAATCGCAGACTGATCGCACTGCAGCGTTCGATTGCGGCCCTGGAAACACCGGCCCCCAGAGCCGAATAGTGCTGAATATCTGTCTCAATTTCCGCCGCCATCGTCTGGTCAGAGATCAGGACACCATATTCAACGTTCCTCTTCAGCCCTCCAGCCGTCAGGTTCCCCGACGTCACGATCGCTGACTGGGAATCCTGCACAAATACCTTCGCATGCACTCGAGGCAGATGCCAGATCCGCAGATCGGGGATCGACGCTGCCAGCGACTCAATAGCCTGCGGTCTCGTCGCCCCCTGCGCGATATTCAGCGGCGAAAGATCCGTCAATAACGTCACCCTGACAGACTGCCTCACAGCAGCCTCCAGATTGGCCATCACCAGATCAACCCCGTACTCAGTGATATATGGCGAACAAATACAAAGGCTTGACCGAACACTGGAAACCAGTCTTTCCAGCTCACGACTCCACCCAGCACCCAGCGTTCGCATCGCAACCATGTCATCCACCTGAACAACACCTGCCGCAGCACCACATCACCCGGGCCAACTCACAGCAGAACCTCAAACTAACCAAACGCAGTGAAGTGATCGAGCAGCAGATGCGAAAATGGTGATCGTCACTGATGTGGAACGCTGATCTTTGACATCTCAATTTAACATGCATTCAGCCGCCGGGCTTGGCAAGCCCGGCGGTTCGAGTTCAACTCATCCAATACCACAGGCACTGGTGCACGAGCTGAACGACGGGCCTCCGGAAAGCAACGTACGAGTTCAATAATGAAGACGTGTCATACCCGGAACCATGACAGCAAGTTGAACTTTGCCGTCCACGCCAATCATATTTAGATACAAAAATGCGATTTGCCAGAAAGAGTTAGTCTGCATGCCCGGTAAGCGACTCACAGCTTCGGCCTGCTAATTCGCTTCGAGAACAACTCGAAAACCAATTTTAGTAGACGCCTCCAAGGAAGATAGACGACATGAACTTCTCAACCACTTTGGTTCATCAAGTGAAGATCCGCCGCGTATCACATGCCCAAGGCGACTGGGGCTTTGTCTTTCCGGACCTTTGGGATCATCAGCAGGACCGTACTCGTAATATTTTTTGTCATACCAGTCACTACACCATTCGGATACATTTCCATGACAGTCAAACAAACCGAAAGGATTTGGTTTCCTGGACTTCACGGCGTTCAGTTCTGCCTTCGAATTTCTGGAATACCACGCATACAGCGACAAAACTGCCGAGTCATCGCCGTAGCTGTACACGGACTCATTGCCACCGCGGCAGCAATACTCCCACTCGGCCTCTGTGGGCAGTCTATACACCCTCCGTTCTCGTTTGCTCAACCTCCGGCAAAACTCCGTAGCTTCTTCCCACGAAATAAACACGGCTGGAAACTCTGCACCGACCAGCTGCGGCCGTGGGTTGATGTCCGATGACCACGGTGAACTCTGCATAATAGCCGTCCACTGGCGTTGGGTCACTTCAGTTTCGCCAATGAAAAAGTCGTTGCGAATATTGATGCGGCGAACGGGCATCTCGTCATCTGCAACCTCTCCGAGATTGTCCGTCGAGCGATCTGCCCCGCGATTGAAGCTACCTGCTTTCACTGAAACCATGTTCATCCCGATGCTGTTGGGAACAGACATTACAGCCTTCTGTTCAGTCAAACCTTGTTCAGGCAACTCTAACAAAACTCGAAACCCACCACTTTCATCATTCGTTGTATAAAACGTCTCACGGAACGAACAACGCAGTTTTGTCTCGTGGTCGGCTTCAAAAGAATTGCCGCGTCGGACCGCAGGCTTCAAAGTGCCTTTCCCGACGTGGG
>CAXBSH010000368.1:0-5722 GCA_963977705.1 uncultured Planctomycetaceae bacterium | reverse complement strand
GAGGCGGGTCCATGGCTGTTCTGAAGCAGCCTCCACAGAATTTCAGGAGTGCAGTCATTGCCTTGTTGGCAGCGTGAGTTCGCAGTCGCGAATGGCGGTGCTGATTTCAACGACTGGACTCCCACTGATACAGATACTTGCTGACCTATGACACTGGCTGAGCTATTGCAGTCGCGATTCAGGGCGGACTTGCGCCATCGCGGTGCGGCGTATATTGAAGCTGAGCGGGTTTCGCTGATCCGCGTCACTTCAGAGAATGTTTTTGGAGTGGTAGTGGATGGTGCTGAGTATCAGACTCAGCTGCGCTATCAACCCGAGGACATCAGCCTGTTCTGCACCTGCGAGCAGTTTACGAAGAGCAAATCCTGCAAGCATTTGTGGGGTACTGTGCTGGCGGCGGATCAGCGTGGATTTGTGAATCCGGCGATCCGTCCGGGCCGTTTGCTGCCGTTTATGGCACCGTCCATGAGTCAGCCGTTGATTTCAGACGATCTGGAAGCTGCGGGTCCTGATCCTGAGGGTGAATCACGGTTGCCGCGTGGTCGCGCGAAGGCTCGTCCGGCTGCTCCGGTCCGCCCGATTCGCCCCTGGGAGGCGCGTCTGGCCGAGCTGTCGGGTGAAATGAGTGGAACTCCGGATGCCCGTAAAGGTGGTGATTCGGAAGAGCGGCAGATCTTTTACGAGGTGGACATTGAAGCCAGCCGTGAATCCGGCAAGCTGGTGATTCAGGCATCGCAGCGACAGCGGCGAGCGGGCGGTCAGTGGGGCAAGATCAAGCCTCTGAAGGTACGTCCGGGCGAGTTGGATCAGATAGAGCATGAGGACGACCGGACATTTCTGTCGTATCTGGCAGGTGCGATTCCGGAGCGTACCAACTGGTCGACTCAGCAGGCTGAGCTGCGAACATCGGCGCATCGGTTTCAGGTGCCGTGGGAGCTGGGTCAGTTGATTCTGCCGGACATGTGTCGCAGTGGTCGTCTGCGAATCCTGAACAGTGATGAAGCTGGGCAGCAGCATCTGACGTGGGACGACAGTGAGCCGTGGGAGCTGACGATTCGCGTGCGTCGGGACACGGAGGCAGAGGGCTGGCGTGTCAGTGGACTGTTGGTGCGTAATGACGAGGTTCTGGAACTTTCGGAAGTTCCGCTGGTGATTCCGGGTGGCTTCGTTGTGACCAGTGACAGCATTGCGGTGCTGCGTGACTTTGGTGCTCCGGAGTGGATGCGGGGCTTGTCAGTTGCCGGACCGCTGCAGATTCCGCTGTCGGATCAGCATGATTTTGTGGATCGACTGCTGGATATTCCTTCGTTGCCGCGACTGGATCTTCCGAAGGAGCTGCAGTTGGAGGAGGTCCGTGTGCAGCCTCAGCCGATGCTCCGCATTTCCGCTCCTCCGACAACTCGCTGGCGTAACGATTCGCTGAATGCGGAAGTGATTTTTGAGTATCTGGGATTGCCGGTTTCGGGCAGCAGTGCTCGCTGGGCTGTGGTCCAGCGTGAGAGCAATCGCTGTATTATTCGGGACCGCAGTTTTGAGGGTCATTGCTGGGAGCGACTGCGGCAGACGGGATTCCGTCGTCGACTGGGTGACCTGAAGCAGACGGTCAACGTGGAAATTGCTCGCCGCGATCTGGGGCGTGCGGTACGGGAACTGGTCGAAGGTGGCTGGAACGTCTTTGCGGACGGCAGCAAGGTTCGCCAGGCGGGTGGGCTGCGATTCCGGGTCAGTTCGGACACGGACTGGTTCGACGTGCACACAGACGTGGATTTTGAGGGTCGATCGGTTTCGTTTCCCGAGCTGTTGCGTGCTCTTGAACGTGGCGACTCCACTGTCCGACTGGATGATGGATCGCTGGGGATTCTTCCGGAGGAGTGGTTGGAGCAGATCGGCATGATTTCCGGTCTGGGGACGGCCACGGAAGATGGACTGCGGTTTTCCACTTCGCAGGCTGCCCTGCTGGATGCTCTGCTGGCGGCTCAGGATTCCGTGGAAATCGATGCGGGTTTCGAGCGGATGCGGGAGCGATTCCGCAACTTCAGCGGGCTTGAGCAGGTCGAAGTTCCGGATACGTTTGTTGGTCAGCTTCGTGGCTATCAGCGCGAGGGTCTATCCTGGCTCAAGTTTCTTGGCGACTTCAATTTCGGTGGCTGTCTTGCTGACGACATGGGTCTTGGTAAGACGGTGCAGTTTCTCGCGATGCTGCTGCGTCGACTGCAGGATGTGAAGACACCGCCACCATCACTGGTAGTCGTTCCGCGATCATTGATGTTCAACTGGTCCAGTGAATGTGCCCGCTTTGCTCCGACTTTGAAAGTCATGGAGTACACGGGTCTTGAGCGTGCCAATTCGCGTGCGGACTTCAGTCGATTCCATCTGATTCTGACGACCTACGGCACGGTCCGGCGTGACATTGCGGTATTGAAGGACATCGATTTCGACTATGTGGTTCTCGATGAGGCTCAGACCATCAAGAATCCGTCGTCGCAGATTGCTCGAGCTTCGCGGTTGCTGAAGGCCAATTTCCGACTGGCTCTCAGCGGTACTCCGATCGAAAACAATGCCGGGGATCTGTGGTCGATCTTTGAGTTTCTGAATCCGGGGATGCTGGGTCGCAGCACCGCCTTCAGGACTCATATCGCCGATCCGGAAAGCCGTGAATCGCGTGAGATGGTAGCCAAGGGTCTGCGGCCCTTCATTCTGCGGCGTACCAAGAAGCAGGTTGCCGCCGAACTGCCGGATCGGCTGGAAGAGACCATCGTCTGCGACATGGAACCAGAGCAGCGACGGTTGTATGACGAGCTGCGACTGCATTATCGAGATTCACTGCTGGGACTGGTTCAGGAACAGGGAATTGCCCGGACTCGCATGCACGTGCTTGAAGCTCTGTTGCGACTGCGACAGGCTGCCTGCCATCCGGCCCTGCTGAAACGCGGTGACGAATCCGAACCGTACGCCAAACTGGACGTCCTGGTGCCGCACCTGCAGGAGCTGATTTCGGAAGGGCACAAGGCGCTTGTGTTTTCGCAGTTCACCAGCATGCTCAGCATTCTGCGGGAACATCTCGACCGTCAGGGCATTGTCTATGAATACCTTGACGGCAAGACTCGCGACCGCAAAGCGCGAGTGAATCATTTTCAGGATGATCCCGACTGTCCGGTGTTCCTGATCAGTCTGAAGGCCGGGGGCCTCGGTCTGAACCTGACAGCTGCAGATTATGTGTTTCTGCTGGACCCCTGGTGGAATCCTGCCGTCGAAGCGCAGGCGATTGACCGAGCGCATCGCGTCGGACAGACTCGCACCGTCTTCGCGTACCGTCTGATCTGTCGTGACACAGTCGAAGAAAAGATTGCCGAACTGCAGAAACAGAAACGCGAGCTGGCTGATGCGATCCTTGCCGGTGATGACAGTAGTAACGTTCTGAAAGACCTGTCCGTGGAAGATCTGGAACTGCTGTTTTCCTGACATAATTCTATTCTGCTGTATGGACGTCTCTGATGAAGATCCAGCGCCGAACACTGTTAGCCGGAATGGCCTCAGTGGTCGCGACTTGCTGTGGTCCGTCATCAGGCAACCTCGCAGCGGACGAAGTGAGTTCCTCAAACCCTGCTGATTCCCCTGATATGCCCACCCCGGAAGACTCTGCAGAACAGATACCTCAGCCGGGTCTGCCGACTCTTGGAGGACGTCAGTTCTGGGGCGACGTCACATTCCGCAGTGGCTTTCGTATTCAGCGTAATGTGTTCACCGGTCATTTCCGCCTGCTTGACTCCACAGATCGCCGATTTGCCTCGGGAACCGAAGCCGACTGTCGCAGTATGCTCGACACCATCTGTCGTATGCGCCAGCTGCCTCAGGACAGCGGACATGCTGTCATTCTGATTCATGGCATCGGGCGCTCGTCGAAATCACTGGCCGCCGTGGCAAAAGCCCTCGCAGATCAGCCTGTTTTCTGCGTCCCTTTTGACTACCCCAGCACTCGTGTCTCACTGGCTGACTGTGCCGACTATCTGCGACAGGTCGTTCAATCGCTCAAAGCTGCCGATCGAATCAGCTTCGTGGTCCACAGCATGGGAGGTCTTGTCGTGCGGCGTATGCTGCAGGACCAGCCGGACCCACGCTTCCATCGCCTGATCATGATGGGCACGCCGAATTACGGCGCTGAACTGGCTGGCATGCTGAAGAAGTTCTTCCTGTTTCGGGCCATCTGGGGACCGGCTGGACAGGAGTTAGCCGGTGGCGCAGACAGTACGGTAGCCAGCCTTCCAGTGCCAACATTTCCGTTCGGAGTCATTGCTGGAGGTCGCGGCGACGACGAAGGTTTTAATCAGCTGTTGCCCGGCGATGACGACGGTACAGTCACGGTTGCCAGTACCCGTCTGAAAGGTGCCGCTGACTTTCTTCGAATCCCAAGGCTGCACAGTTTTCTGATGTCTGATCAGACGGCCCTCGAAGCAACTCGCTGCTTCCTCGAACATGCTCGATTTGCTCTGGATCGGCAGCCAGCGCCAATCTCCTGAACACTCAGTGCACCGACACAAACTCGCTGCTGTTCAGATAGGCCCACAACATGTCTTCTGCCGCCGTCTTCATCGCCTCCTGCGGAGACATACTGCGGACCAATGAGCGATAACGATTCCGAAAAACTCGCTCTTCCTGTTCCGTCGGCTCGCGGTTCAGAGTTCCCAGAGCGAGATGCCGAAGTGAAGCAGAGGCTGCCACTCCTTCACCAGACCCTGCGGTGACTAAAGTCTCAGCCGCACGAGGAATTGCCTGTTCCAGATCCCGATCGTTCATCATCAGCAGGGCCTGAGAAATATCGCTGCCAAAGACCAGAGATTCCTCATTGTCATCCGTGCCCCACGCACGCACAAACTGCTCGACCCACTCACGACGATGCCGAATGCTGCCACTTTCAGTCTCCGTACGCCCGCCACCAGTCAGTGACGTCAGAGCAGTCCGCAGCGAATCATAAACCTGCTCAGGTCCCATCGGACGCGGATAGATGCGAGCGAATAAGGGCATGCCACCTTCCTGAGGATCATCTGCTGTCGCGAACTTCTCAGACTGCTCGCTGGACAGGCTGAATGCTCGCGACATCGCGATCCACGTCATCAGCCGCCGAAGATCATAACCGGAGTCTGCAAAGGCCTTCGTCAGATAATCAAACAGCTCAGGATGGCTGGCCGGATTGTGAGGGCCAATGTCGTCAATCGGGCTGGTAAAGCCATACCCGAAAAACATGGCCCACACACGATTGACCATCGCGCGGGATACCTGCAGTTGCTGATCCTCTGCCAGCAGTTTTGCCAGCGCGGCCCGTCGAGAACCTGCTGCATCAGCCACCTGCCCGTCGAATTCCGGCAGGACTGCCTTCTGCTGCCCTCGCAGGTTTTCATAAAACGCCATGCTTTCGCCACCAGCATCATGCAGTGACCAGACCGTCGCAGACATTGCATCCGATTTCCCAATCGGCTCTCGCACAGCCTGCTTGAAAAAGGCATTCAGCGCCCAGAACTCGTCCTGCCGACGCTCACGCACAAACGGATGATCGTGACACTGAGTACAGTGGACCTGCCGCCCCAGAAACAACCGTGCCGTTACGGCGGTTGCCGGAGTCGCCTGGTCATTGAGATGGGCCAGCAGAAAGTTGGTTTCACCCTGACGATCACTGCGTCCCTCTGCCGAAATCAGACGACCTACCGTCTCCATCCACGGTCGGTTG
>CAXBSH010000367.1:0-5776 GCA_963977705.1 uncultured Planctomycetaceae bacterium | reverse complement strand
GTGTTGTCGTCTCCGTCTGAGCGGTTGTGTTTTTCGAGGCACGGAAGCAGTATCCAGTACGTTTTTCGCCAACCCCATCAAACGGCAACCTGAGCTATGTCCCGCAGAGGCGCAGAGACGCAGAGAAAACGCAACACAGACAATCCCTCTTAGCGTCTCTGCGGGAAACTTGTCCCATGCCCAAACACGAACTTGGGCCAGTCACCCTGCTCGGATCGTGGCGATCCACGCCGCGATGAAACAGGAACTCTACGACGCGATAATTAAAGCCATGTCTCGGTTAGCGGGAGCTGACGGGTATTGTTTTTCGTGCGGTTGGAGGGGGGGCAGGGATGGCTGACATAACAAAAAATGCCGGGCACGAAGGCCCGGCATTCCTGGTTTGCTGTGTCAGTTCTGAGCGATGTTCTCAGACCAGTTCTTCGATTGGGCGTCCGGTTTCGATCATGTAGGTCGGGCGACCAGACTGATTGGTGAACTGAATTCGTTTGTCGAATCCAAGGACATCGAAGACGGTAGCCATCAGATCCTGAGGAGTGATGGGGGTGGTTTTGGGGACATCGACCTTTTCGGCAGATTCGCCGATGACCTGCCCCATTTTCAGTCCACCGCCGGCGAAGGCCAGTGTGCTGAGTGGTGCCCAGTGGTCTCGACCGCCACTACCATTGACTTTTGGTGTGCGCCCGAATTCGCCGCTGATGACGAGCAGCACATTTTCGAGCATGCCGCGCTGGTCGAGGTCTTCAATCAGTGCAGAGACGGCGGTATCGACTTCCGGGCCGCGGCGATCCATTTCCTGTTTGATGTTGCTGTGCATGTCCCAGCCACCGTAGTTGACTGTGACGAAGCCGCAGCCGGATTCACAGAGTCGGCGGGCCAGCAGGAGCTGTTCACCGAGGCCACGTCCGTAGCGATCCACAACTCGTGGGTCTTCGAACTTCATGTCGAAGGCCTGTTGTGAGCGACTGAGGATCAGATTGAAGGCCTGCTGTTCGAACGAATCCAAGCCTTCCATCAGACCTTTGCGATCGATCTGGCGATTGACGGTGTCAATTCCGTCGAGCATGGCGCGGCGGTTGGTCAGCCGACCCTGATCGACGGTGAGTGACATATTGCGACGGGCTTCACCGGCCGGGTCAAAGGGGCCATAGGCTGTGCCAAGAAATGCCGGGCCGTCGGCGTAGATGCCGCCCAGTCTGACATAGGTGGGGATGCCCGTGTTGGGGTGATTGGTCCCACGAATCCGCGAGACGATGGAACCGAGGAACGGGCGATTGGGATTGGCACCGTTATCAGCAAGGCGGTGATCATATCCGGTCATCACGTAGTGTGTGCCGCCGGAGTGTCCGCTGTTGGTGTGTGCGAATGATCGCACGAAGGCCATCCGATCGGCGACCTGTGCCATCTTCTGAAAGTTTCCGCCCAGCGTGACTCCGGGCAGATTGGTCTGCACTTCGCCGGTGACGGAACGGTATTCGGCGGGTGCGGTCATCTTGGGGTCGAAGGTTTCGACATGTGTAGGTCCACCGCTGAGCCACAGCCAGATGACCGATTTGTCGCTGGTGCGGATTCCCTGTTCTGCAGCGCGAGCTTTCTGCTGCAGCAGGTTGCCGAGGGAGACGGAGGACAGACCCAGTCCACCAACTCGCAGGAAATCGCGTCGTGAGGTCCCTTCGCAGTTCTTCCGCGAACGTCCGAAAACCAGATCCAGCATGGCAGGGGCTCCTGAGGGGGGGACGTAATCACTGGTGGGAAAAAATGGCCGAATTTCAGAATACTATCGACCTGCGTGGGAATCCGGCAACATCCGCCGACCGGACTTTTTCCAAAAATGTGTTCCCGCTATGATTTTCACTGAATTCTGCTTGACAGCCGGAAACTCAGAAAAACTCAGTGTTTTTGCTCGAAAATGCGTGATTTCTTGTGCTGGTGGGTGGGGTTTTTGCTACTGGGTTGGCGGGGTTGTGTGTTCATGGGCAGTGAAGTGCAGTGGCTGCTTCACGTGGAGAATTTCTGCGATGGCGCGTCTGAGCCAGGCCGATCTGGCCGAATTGAATCGTACGTTTGACAACCGCAGTCCGCAGGAACTTCTGCAGTGGGCGAAGGAGATTTTTGGCGAGCGGATTGCTGCGATGACGTCGATGCAGGAGGCGGGCAATGTGGTCTGTCACATGCTGCAGTCGGTGCCAGTGCGAATGCCCGTGGTATTTGTCGATACTGGTGTTCTGTTTCAGGAGACTCTGGACACTCGTGATCGTCTGGCTCGTGAGTATGGACTGGCGATCCGAACTCTGACTCCGGCATTGACGATGGAGCAGCAAACGGAGCAGCTGGGAGTCTTGTATCTGACGCCGGAGGGTCAGAAGCAGTGTTGTGAGCTGCGGAAGAGCGAGCCGCTGGACCAGGTGCGTGGCGAGTATGATGCGTTGATTGGCAGTCTGCGTCGGGTTGATGGCGGACGTCGCGGCGCCTGTCCGATTCTGGCTGTGGATACTCGACTGAATCTGCTGCGAATCAACGTGCTGGCGAATTTTGATGACGAGCAGATGGAAGGCTACATTGCCAGTAACAAAGTGATTCTGAATCCGCTGCATAAGCAAGGGTATTCAACGATTGGCTGTAATCGCTGTACGACTCCGGTGCTGCCTGGTGAACCGAAGCGTGCGGGTCGCTGGCGGCATCTGGGTCCATGGAGTGTTTACTGTGGGATCAATCCGACGGACATGGATCCTCAGCGGGCTCCGGCGGTGGATTTTCCGCAGGATCTGATTGATCGGATCCTTGGTCGTTCGACTGATTTCATGATCTGACGAGAACGGAACTGCCGTGGCTGTGCGCATCACCATCAACGAATTTGCTCCGATCAGTCAGCGTGGTGGCTTTGATCTGATCGACGTACGAACTCCGGATGAGTTCTACGAGCTGCATGCGGTGGGTGCATTACTGATGCCTCTGGATGGTCTGAATCCGCAGGCGATTATGGAATCGCGTGGCGAGCGGGCTCAGGAGCCGTTGTATATTATCTGTCGTTCGGGCAATCGTTCGATTGTGGCGTGTGGTCTGTTTGAGAAGGCGGGGTACACGAATGTCATTTCGATTGACGGTGGTACTCAGGCGTGGCAGTCAGCTGGTTTGCCGTTGAACCGTGGGATTCGGCGTCCGATTTCGATTGACCGGCAGATTCGTCTGGTGGCGGGCTTAAGTACTCTGGCGGGGTCACTGGCGGCGATCTGGCAGCCGTGGTTGCTGCTGTTACCGGGTCTGACGGGTGCGGCGATGGCGTGGGCAGCGTGGAAAAATTCGCGATTTCTGGTGCGTTTATTTGCAAAGTTGCCGTGGAATGCTGCTCATGCAGGCCGTTTGCCGGCGGGTTGTGGTGGTTGCAGCACCAGCAGTTGTCATGAGTGAACCTGGCGGGGATCGTTTGCTTCCGGGGGAGGCTTGAGGGCAGAATACAGGGTGTCGGGATCCGTCCCGGCGATATCTCTGGTTGTGTCCGGTGTTTGAGTGTGTGTCGGGCGACCAGTGTTCCGTGCGGGTCAACGGCTTTCTTCTGGCTGCAGTTTTCATGACGTTTCTCTGGACTCCGGCATCACTGATTCTTTCTTTGCTGGTGCTGCTGGCTGGCGCGGCCTGTTGCGTGGTCAGCTGGCGCCGTGGTGGCCGGACTCGTGCGGTCGCTGCGCTTGAGCTGTTGCGATTTGTGCTGATCGTGCTGGTGCTGGTGACTTTGAATCAGCCGGAGCTGCAGCGTGAGGTTCGTCCGGATGAGCAACCACGTCTGGTGGTGCTGCACGACGTTTCCGGCAGTATGAAGACTCGCGATTCTGCCGTTCAGTCTGTGGTCAGTACTCGTCAGGAAACGGCTGACGGTCTGATTCGCCCTGAAGTCTGGCAGCCGGTTGCTCAGCGGATGCAGGTCGTGTTTGAGCCATTTTCTGCGGCAGAGCCGATTGGAGCGGGCGGTACGGACCTGCAGTCTGCGTTGCTGGCGGCGGCAGATCGTCATACGGGTTTACGTGGGCTGGTTGTGATTTCGGATGGTGACTGGAATATCGGCGAGGCGCCAGCAGTTGCGGCTTCGCAGCTGCGTGTACGGGGGATCCCGATTTACAGTGTGCCGGTGGGCAGTGAGCAGCGGTTGCCGGATCTGATTCTGACGGCCGCCGATGCTCCGACGTTCGGCGTGGCGGGCAAGGCGGTGCGAATTCCGTTTCGCATCACCAGCTGGCTGCCGCAGGAATCCAGTCTGGCTGTGACACTGACGGGAACTCAGGGTGAGCCGGTGACGAAGCTGGTTCGCGTGCCGGGCATGGGGCAGCTCCAGGATGCTCTGGAATGGAAGCCGACTCAGACGGGTGAGTACACATTGTCGCTGCAGATTCCGGTCAGCGACGGTGAGATTCGTGAGGACAACAATCAGCTGCAGATTCCGATTGCGGTGCGTGAGGAAGAGTTGAAGGTGCTGATTGTAGAGTCGCTGCCGCGGTGGGAGTATCGGTATCTGCGGAACGCGCTGGAGCGGGATCCGGGGGTAGATGTGAGCTGTCTGCTGCTGCATCCGGATCTGACTGAGAATGGTGGCGGTCGGGGTTATCTGGCGGCATTCCCCGAGGATGCTCAGTTGTTTGAGTATGACGTGGTGTTTCTGGGTGATGTGGGGGTTGGTCCTCGTGGTCTTTCTGTGCAGCAGTGTGCCAGTCTGAAGCAGCTTGTCAGGACTCAGGCTGGCGGTCTGGTGTTTCTGCCGGGGATCCAGGGCAATCAGAATACTCTGGTGAATTCTGAACTGGATGAGTTACTGCCGGTGGTGATGAATACGTCTGTGCCGCGTGGTCGCGGGACAACTCGCCCCGGTCGTTTTGCTCTGACTGAGGCAGGTCGTCGCAGTCTGTTGACTCGACTGGAGGCGGACGACGTTGAGAATGAAAAGATCTGGAATGGTCTGCCGGGGTTTTACTGGTATGCGGCTGCCGAGCGAGCTCGCGCTGGTGCTCAGGTGCTGGCCACCCATGATTCCGAATCAACGGCATTTGGGCGAGTGCCGTTAATTGCGGCGCGAACGTCGGGGACGGGCAAGGTGCTGTACATGGGCAGTGATGGAGCGTGGCGGTGGCGGAAGGGTGTGGAGGATCTGTATCACTATCGGTTCTGGGGGCAGGTTGTGCGGTGGATGGCTTATCAGCGGAACATGTCGCAGGGTGAATCGATGCGACTGTTCTTTTCGCCCGATCGTCCGGAAGCTGGCAGTGCGGTGACATTGAATGCGAACGTGATGACGGCGGGTGGTGAACCGTTGCGGGAGGGGGCAGTAACGGTGCAGGCGGTGGCTCCGAGTGGTGCCACCGAGACGATCCGGCTGGCGGCATCGGGTCAGGATTCGTGGGGTCTGTTTTCGGGCGATTTTGTGCCTCGCGAGGGTGGGCAGTACATTTTGCGGGCGGCCTGTGCGGAGACGGGTGCTCGTCTGGAGATGCGGATGGCGGTGGTGGGTCAGGAGCGTGAGCAGGTGGGGCAGCCGGCGCGTCCGGATGTGCTGCGGGAGATTTCCCGGATGACTCGCGGAGAGTCAACGGATGTGGCTTCTGTGCAGCAGCTGGTGCAGCGGCTGGCAGCGATGCCTGAGCCGGCACCGGTGATTGTGCCGCTGCGAATCTGGAGTCATCCGTTGTGGGGTGGATTGATTATCGTGCTGCTGGCCGTGTTCTGGACGGGCCGCAAGTTTGCGGGCCTGGCCTGAGGCTGCGGTGATCAGCGGAGGGACGGTTTGGCTGTG
>CAXBSH010000366.1:0-5786 GCA_963977705.1 uncultured Planctomycetaceae bacterium | reverse complement strand
GGGTGGTGCCCCGGCCGGGTGTTCTGACTTTCGCAAATCGTCGGGTGGTGATGGGGCTGCCGGCTGTATCACAGTGGGCCTCACCTGTACAATCTCGCGTTTTGCTGCAGCGTGCAGCCAGCGGGTCAGTGAGGCGGATGTGCCCTGCCCTGCGGTTGACGAGTGCTGCCAATGATCCCTGCGGGTGGCTGGAGTTGGTTCCATGAGAATTCCGAAAGTGGCGATTACCGGTCGTCCGAATGTCGGAAAGAGTTCGCTGCTGAACTGGCTGGCCGATCGTCTGATTTCCATTGTGGATCCGACTGCCGGTGTGACGCGTGACCGAGTCACGTGGATCATGCACGAGGGCGACCGATATTTTGAGTTGATTGACACGGGTGGTATTGGCATTGTTGACAGTGACGATCTGTCAGAGGACATCGAGCGTCAGATTCAGGCGGGGATTGAGGAAGCGGATCTGCTGCTGTTTGTGGTCGATGCCAAAGCCGGAATTACTCCACTGGACCAGCAGGTAGCGCGGCGTCTGCGTAAATCATCGCATCCTGTGCTGCTGGTGGTGAATAAGTGTGATTCTGCGAAGCTGGACCAGGAAGCGGCCAGTTTTCTGGAACTGGCTGATGTGCCCTTTGTGACCACCAGTGTGAAGGCGAATCGTGGGCGTGAGGGTCTGCTGGCTCAGGTTCTGGAGATGCTTCCGGAGGCGACAGAAGAAGAGCAGTCCGCCGGTGATCGCATGTTGTCTCCGGCCGATCTGCGTCTGGCGGTGGTGGGGCGTCGGAATGTCGGCAAGAGCACATTTATCAACCAGCTGGCTGAGTGCGAGCGGGTGATTGTGAGTGAGATTCCGGGTACCACTCGGGATAGCATTGACATTCGTTTTGAGGTCGACGGCAAAGCGCTGGTCGCGATCGATACTCCGGGTGTTCGCAAGCGGAAGAGCCTTGAGAACGACATCGAGTTTTACGGTCTTGTCAGGGCTCAGCGAAGCATTCGCCGAGCTGATCTGGTGTTGATGTTCTTTGACGCGACTCAGACGATTTCACGAGTTGACAAGCAGTTGGTGGAAGAGATTTCCGAGCAGTTCAAGCCCTGTATTTTCGTGGTTAACAAGTGGGATCTGGCACTTGAGCAGGGGATGACGATTGACCGCTGGGTGCGTTATCTGACGACCAGTTTTGAATCCATGCGACATGTTCCGATGGCCGTGGTCACTGCGAAGGAAGGGCGTAACATTCGCAAGCTTGTGAACCTGGCGCAGTCTGTGTTCAAGCAGGCCAGTCTGCGCATCAGCACGGCTCGTCTGAATCGGATTATTCGAGGTGGTATTGAGCGTAATGCTCCGCCGATGCGAAAGAATCGTCGTCCGCGGATCTATTTTGCCTCCCAGATCTCGGCTTTACCCCCCACGATTATGCTCCGCTGCAATGATGCAACGCTGCTGGATGAGGGCTGGAAACGGTATCTGCTGGGATATCTCCGCGAAGCAACGCCGTTCCGCGAAGTGCCGATTCGGCTGGTGCTGCGAAGTCGCAACGAGGTGGATCCGGACGCTGTTGCACAGGCGCTGGAAGAGGAACCGCTGGATATCATGGATCTGTCAGACGATCAGCTGGACGACGGCGATCGCAGTCTCGGTCTGGATGCTGACCTGCACGGAGAAGACGTGTCTGCGCAGGGACTGCTGATGCTGGACGACGAGGACTCAGATTTCGAAGAGGATCCGGACTATCCAGCGCCGAATTTCATCGACGATGATTCATTTCGTGGCTGAGTCGACAGGTACCGGCTTATTCTGACTGTCTTTGTGTCAGCTGCAGTCGGCTGTAGAACGTCTGCAGCTCAAGCGGAGCCCGGTCAATATCCAGCCGCAGCAGGTCGTCAGATTCGTAGGCATCAATCTGCTGCTGGATTTCTGACAGCAGCAGTTCCAGTTCCGGACTGCGAGGCCTGTCGCGAAGCGTCCACGCCTGTCCGATCATACCAAGCAGTTGCAGGTATTTCTTTTCGGGGGCCACTTCGCCTTTTTCACGAACAGCAGCGAAGGCTTTCCACGCATCGGCTGCATCCGGCACAGCACTGGACATCAGAGCAACTCCCACCTGCATGGAGGCCAGTTCGGCTTCGGTGGATTCCGGATAGAATCGTACAACAGCATTCCACAGGTCACGTCGATCCGGCTGCAGCATTGCGAGGGCGTACTGTCGTGCGGCTGACGACTGTTTTCGGACTTCCGGCTGCACCACGGGTGCTGGCAGGCGAATTCCCGGGACAGTCAGTCGGGTGATGGCCCATGTGGCCAGGGTGCATGCGAGTAATGCACCGGCCAGCAGCGTCAGTTGCCGGCGCCAGCGTTTCAGGTAAGCGAGCGGGCCGAACGATGTCTGTGATGGATCATTCGGCAACAGTCCGGCAGCGACAGTCAGGGCCGTTTCCAGTGCGCGACCATCAGGAAACCGATCCTCCGGCTTCTTTGACATCATGCGTTCAATGATTGAACACAGTTGCGTCGGCAGATCGGGACGGAGTGCAGCAAGTGAGGGAGGCTGTTCCTTCAGGTGCTGGACTGCCACGGTCATGGGGTTTCGACCGGGAAACGGTGGTCGGCCGGCGAACATATGCCAGGCTGTGACTCCAAGCGAGTACTGGTCGGAACGATGATCGAGCTTCGTTCCCTGAATCTGCTCGGGGCTCATATACCACGGTGTTCCAAGCGTGGTGCCCGCCTGTGTCAGGTTCATGCGGACGGGGGCCGGCTGGTTCAGCTGGGCCAGTCCAAAATCCGTCACTTTTGCCACAGCCTGCCGATTCAGCAGGATGTTTTCCGGCTTAATGTCACGATGGACAATTCCGGCATCTGCGGCGGCTGTCAAAGCGGCCGCAGTCTGCTGCAGCCATTTGATGCCGGTGGTAAAATCCGGTGGGCCATGGCGCCGAATCCATTGGCTCAGATTCAGCCCAGGGACGTACTCCTGCACGATATATGCGATTGATTTTTCCTGACCGGTCGTGATGATCTGAACAACATTCGGGTGACTGATTCCGCCAGCAGTGCGGGCTTCCTGTTCGAACCTTTTCAGCAGCACATCGCTGCGGCCTGGCAGTGATTCATTCTTCAGAACTTTGACCGCCACATGCCGGCCGAGGCTGGTCTGCTCGGCCAGATACACATCAGCCATGCCGCCACTGCCCAGACGACGCAGCAGCAGGAATTCACCAATCCTCAGGTTGCTGAGATTGGTGGTTCCGGCACTGTCGTCCGATGCACCGGTCGGGCGATCGTCTGAGTTACTCACAGCTGTGACCCACAGAAAAGTGTTCGATAACAGAAACGATCAACGGCTCTTTTTCGCGACCGGCAGGACTGCACCACTGATCTGAACCTTCAGGTCGCCGCGGCACTTTGCAGCGACGGGAACATTGATTCGCAGGTACAGAGTGCCGGATTTTTTCGGAGTGTGTTCAACGCCACCGCCGATCAGGAACGGATCACCCGGCTTTCCCTCCGTAAATACCATCCCCACAAGAGCTCCGAATGGAGCACCACCGACATGATCCTTTGCGGGATCGCCCGTGGGCAGCCCGGTCAGCGTCACCGGGGTTGTCAGATCCATGCGATAATCCCCCGTGACCACCAGACGCAGAGCCTTGCCTTCCTGAACCTCGGCGACAGGCATCCAGATCTTTGAAGCATCGAACTCAAGCTTTACGCCGTTTTCCTGCAGCAGTTCTTCACGAATGCCGTCCATACGCTGGCGAATTCCGGGCATCTGCGGATTGATCTTCGCGATCCGCTCGAGCACCGCAATCGACAGCTCCTTTTCATCCTGCTTGTAGTATTCGTTGGCAACTTCCAGATATTCTGAAAGCAGCTGTTCTTCGGCTTTGCTGATACGCGATTCCAGCTGCTGTGGTGAGGCCGACTTCTCGCCACTGTCCTTCTTCTTGGCATCCCGGTCACGGCTTTGTGCGGACAGTGGCGA
Source organism: uncultured Planctomycetaceae bacterium (assembly GCA_963977705.1). Classification (GTDB taxonomy): domain Bacteria; phylum Planctomycetota; class Planctomycetia; order Planctomycetales; family Planctomycetaceae; genus SXXK01. Next base: position 1,806 of record CAXBSH010000366.1, on the reverse strand, counting down.
GCAGGCCAGAGTGCAGATCAGCAGAGCTGTACAGAGCAGGCCAGAACGAGTCGTGGATGGGCTGAAGACGGACCGCAATGCCATGGCGCTTTCCTCCGGGGTCAGGAACAATTTGACGAGGCCGTCAGCAGTGTGGACGACTGCCAACGCTTGCGGAATTCTCTCAGGTTCCGGGGAATTCTCATAGTGCCAGCGGGGAAAAGTCTGAGTGAATCAGGCGACCGAGTCCACTGGCAGCAGGATTTCACCAAGGCCTTTTGAAGCCAGATCGCCGCGCCAGACGGCCTGGCAGCGATTCAGGGAGGCACCAGCGAGCGGAAACTGCAGAGACTGCAGTCGTCGTTCCAGTAACCGCATGACGGTCAGCTGCAGCTGGCCACTGAAGCTGAACCCCGGCAGAAGGTCGGCGGTACAGCCACCGGCCAGCACGAGTGTTCCTCGCCGCATGCCGGCTCCGGCCCGTCGAGCACAGGGGCCTGCTGCGACCAGAGTCCCGGCAATCAGGTTTCTCCCCGCGCACTCCCCCACTGATCCGGCGATCGCAATCAGTCCGCGGCGCATGCAGAGGCCCGCTTCATCGCCACAGTTGCCATGGATCAGCAGCGTGCCGCCGGTCATCCCGCGGATGGATCCTGGTAATGCCCCACCAGCGCAGTTTCCCGCGTTGCCGGAAATCCGAATCAGGCCGCGTCGCATTTCTGCACCAGCCCAGCCCTGGACACTGCCGGAAACTTCGATGACTCCGCCTGCCAAACCGCTGCCCAGATGTCGTCCGGCCGACCCTTCTACTCGCAGATACCCGGCACGCATGCCTGCACCGATCCAGTGCACTCCGGATAAATCACCTTGAATGATCAATTGCTGATCAGTGGCGTCACCGGAGATCGTGAACAGTTCACCGAGGGCAACTTTTCGGTTCCCTTCAAAGACAGTCAGTTTCGGGATTTCAGTGTGAGCGAACGCAGCCAGCCTGTCCGGAGTCACTCCGTCCAGTTCGATGGGAATGGGTGTGCGAGCGGTATAAGTGAGGATCAGGGGCATCGCGGGCTGTGAATCTGCTGAATTTTGGGATTTTATGCTGAAAACCCTGAATAAACTCGGAGGGTATGGCAATTGACGGACGATGTGGAGTGGGTATTCGGGAAGTAAAAGCGAGGACTTCCGCACTGTCTTTTCGGAAAATTCGACGAGAAATCTGAAAATGCCGGAATGTCTGGCTGGGTAGCGTCTTGCTATTTTTTCCCGAAGATCGTAAAGTTGTGTTGAGTCGGTACCTCCGTTGACGTTCGTGACGGGGGGCTGCGACTCGGGTCTGGTCGTGCGAAGGTTGTCTGAACGGGTGTGATTCCTGTTTGTCAATTCAGCTGTGCCGGGTCCTTTGAGGTGTGATGCTACAGAGTGCTCGATTATTCTTTGAGTCGTCCTGCAGTTTCCTCCCCAACAGTTTCTTTTGTGTTCTAACAGCTGCCGTTGGGGCAGCGTACGGTGTTTTGGGAGCTGCGAGGCTCAGGGTTTGTGTGATGAGTAAGAACATCTTCGTGGGAAGCCTGGCCTGGGCCACCACATCCGAAGGTCTTGAGAAGGCTTTCGCTCAGTATGGTAGCGTGACATCTGCAAAGGTGATCACAGATCGCGAGACCGGCCGGTCAAAGGGCTTCGGTTTCGTTGAGATGGCGACAGGCGGTGACGAGGCAATTCGTGCACTGAATGGCGCAACTCTGGACGGCCGTACGATCGTGGTGAACGAGGCTCGTCCTCGCGAAAGCCGCGGCGGTGGCGGTGGTGGCTACGGCGGTGGTGGCTACG
>CAXBSH010000365.1:0-5799 GCA_963977705.1 uncultured Planctomycetaceae bacterium | reverse complement strand
GAATGAGTTCGTTCGGTTGTCTCAGTCTGAGCCTGAGGGATCGCTGCTCAGTGAGTTCTGGGGATTCCTGCGAACAAATAAGAAATGGTGGCTGACGCCAATCGTGGCAATGCTGTTGCTGCTGGGTGGGTTGCTGGTGTTGTCCAGCACGGCCGCAGCGCCGTTCATTTACACACTGTTCTGATGCGGTTGGCCATCAGCGGCGATCTTTTTGTGATGTCTGCCGGGAGACTCTGTTGTCTCGTCCTGATCTGCTGATCTGTGCCGACTGGTTTGCTCCGGGCTACCGCGCTGGGGGGCCGATTCGCAGCGTGGTCAACCTGACGCAGTTGTTGGCGTCTTCGTGCGAAGTGCGGGTGCTGACGTCCTGCTGCGATCTGGGTGAATCGCGTCCGTATGACGGGATCAGCGTGAATCAGTGGTTGCCCTGGTCGGACGGAACGCAGGTCTTTTACGGTCAGGCGGGCGCTCGGCGGCGCGAGTTTTCGCGGCTGCTGTCGCGTCAGCGTCCGGATGCGGTGTATCTGAACAGCATGTTTTCGTGGTCCGGAGCACTCTGGCCGCTGCTGGATGTGCTGCTGTGGCATCGCGATGTGAAGGTCGTGCTGGCTCCCAGGGGCATGCTGAAACCGTCGGCACTGTATCGCAAGTTCTGGAAGAAGGGGCCGGTGCTGCGATTTTTGCGCGGTCTGGGTCTGACGCAGCGGGTCGTATTTCATGCGACGTCAGCGGAGGAAGTTCAGGAGGTGCAGCAGCAGTTCCCGGGGGCTCGCGTTGTGCTGGTGCCGAATGTTCCCCAGTGGCCGTTGGATTCGCTGCCCGAGCGTGCGACTGACGATGGTGTGCTGAAACTGGTTCTGGTGGGCCGGATTCATCCGATCAAGAACGTGCATCTGGCGATTGAATCGCTGCGGGGACTGAGTGTTCCGTGTGAACTGGTGCTGGTGGGGCCGGGGGAGGATGTGGCGTATGAGTCGCGTTGCCGGCAGCTGGCGGCCGAATTGGGGGCTGATAAGCAGGTGATTTTTGCGGGTGCACTGGATGAGCGGGCTGTGCGGGACCAACTGATTCGGGCGGATGCACTGATTCTGCCGACTCAGGGCGAGAACTTCGGGCATGCAATTTTCGAATCTTTCAGTGTCGGGACGCCTGTCATCATCAGTGATTGTACGATCTGGCGAAGCCTTGCCGATAAACAGGCGGGATGGGACGTGTCGCTGGATGACCCAGCGGCCCTTGCGTTGGCGGTGCAGCAACTGTCAACGATGGGACCGGAGGCTAGACATACACTGCGTCAGGGGGCCCTGCAGCTGGCGAAAAGCTTCGTCGGTCAGCAGAACTTTGCCGCCGATTATCGGCATTTGTTCGGTTTTCGGGGACCATAGTGTGGGCTTGAGCTGACGCCACAACCGTAGCCCGGGCATTCCTGCCCGGCACCCCCTTAAAACCAAAGTGTGTTCCAAAGTGATTCGGTGCAGTTACCCGGGCTGAAGCCCAGGCTACTGTTGGGGGCTCTGCTGTAGTGTGGGCTTTAGCCCGCTTGAGTTCTGTCTGCGTTTCGTTTTTGCCTTGTTTTGTTAGTTGTTCCCGGGCTGAAGCCCAGGCTACGGGTGGCAATCGTTGCCGCGCCGGTACTCCGGAGGGTTAGTGGTTTTAGCCTTATGAACATCCTTGGTATTAACGCGTTCCACGGTGATGCTTCTGCGGCGCTGGTCGTGGATGGGCAGCTGGTGGCTGCGGTGGAAGAAGAACGATTCAATCGGATCAAGCACTGGGCCGGGTTTCCGGCACAGTCGATTCGCTGGTGTCTGCAGCATGCCGGGGTACGCCCTGAGCAGGTGCAGCATGTGGCGATTTCGTTTGATCCGCGGGCCAACTTCTGGCGGCGACTGGGCTTTGTTGCAAAGGCCCGACCTTCGTTTCGCTCACTGCTGGATCGTCTGAAGCGGCAGGGCAGAACACTGTCACTGGAAGACCAGTACGCACAGGCTGTGGGCCTGAAAAGAAAGGCTGTCACAGCGCAGTTTCATCGCATTGAGCATCACCAGACGCATGTGGCCGCAGGGTTCCTGATTTCACCGTTCGACAGTGCGGCCGTGCTGTCGGTCGATGGCATGGGAGATTTCACCAGTACGCTGACCGCGATGGCGGCTGGCAATGACTGGCAGGAACTGAACCGAGTCTATTACCCGCACTCGATCGGCTTCCTGTATACCGCCGTGACGATGTATCTGGGGTTCCCGTATTATGGTGACGAGTACAAGGTGATGGGATTGGCGCCCTATGGTCAACCTGAGTTTGCGGATCTGTTTCGCCGCATGATTCGCCCGGCGGGTGACACCTTCGAACTGAATCTGGACTTTTTTACGCATCATCGGTCCGGGATCAAAATGAACTGGAACGATGGAGCTCCGACGATCCAGCCCTTCTACAGTGCTTTGCTGGAAAAGACGCTGGGTCCGGCGCGACAGAAGCATGAACCCCTGACATCGCGACATGATAATCTGGCAAAGTCTTTGCAGGTGGTGACGGAAGAGATTCTGATGCATCTGCTGAATCGGCTGCATGCGAAGACGGGGTGTGAAAACCTGTGTATGACGGGCGGCGTCGCCATGAACTCCGTTGCCAACGGTAAAATCACAAGTCAGACACCTTTCAAAAACGTGTATATACCGGCTGGCGCGGCGGATAATGGCACGTCATTTGGCGCAGCGTTCCACGTCTGGAATCGGCAGCTGCAGAAGCCTCGAACGTTTGTGCAGGATCATGCGTATTGGGGTTGTGTGTCTACGTCTGACGATGCGGTGGCGGCGGCGGATCGGTTGGGTGTTCCCTACCGTCGGTTGGCGGAGGGTGAGTTGCTGGATTTTGTGACGGAACAGTTGATCGGTGGCAAAGTGGCAGGTTGGTTTCAGGGGCAGATGGAATTCGGTGCGCGGGCTCTTGGCAATCGTTCGTTGATTGCCGATCCGCGTCGGACGGATATGCGGGACATCATCAATCTGCGGATCAAGTTTCGCGAGAAGTTCCGTCCGTTTGCCCCCAGTATCCTCGAAGAGCATGTGGGTGAATGGTTTGAGATCAACGAAGCGACGCCGTATATGGAAAAAGTGTTTCCGATTCGTAAGGACAAGCATGCCGTGATTCCAGCCGTGACGCATGTGGATGGCAGTGGCCGTCTGCAGACCGTGTCAGCGCGAACGAATCCGCTGTATCATGCGTTGATAAGTGAATTTCATCGCAAGACGGGTGTCCCGATCCTGCTGAACACGTCGTTGAATGAAAACGAGCCGATTGTCAGAACGCCAGAGGAGGCGATTCGCTGTTTTCTGCGGACGGATATGGATTTGATCGTGATGGGGAACGTGGTGGTGGATCGCCATCAGCCTGGGTTTCCCGAACAGTTCCGCAAGCGTGTGGAATCTCCGTGACAGCGCGTTAGGGGGGCTTATGAGAGTGTGGGAAGTGAGCGTTAGCCAATGATTCTGGTGCTTGGTGGTTCAGGGTATGTGGGAGCGGCGATTGTGGCAAAGCTGCGGGAACGCGGTATCGCCCATCGCAGTATTTCTCGAAGCGAGTGTGATTACACACGGCACCAGCAACTGTGCGACATGCTGGCGGGTGTCAGGCCTCAGTTTCTGATCAACGCGGCGGGTTACACCGGGCGACCCAATGTGGATGCCTGTGAAGTGGCAAAACCCGAGTGCCTGACAGGGAATGCCCTGTTACCGGGGGTTATACGACAGTGCTGTGAGCAAACAGGTACGCCGTGGGGGCATGTTTCGTCGGGCTGCATCTACACGGGATGCAGGGCAGACGGGACGGGCTTTCGTGAAGTCGATCCGCCGAATTTTTCTTTTCGTCAGAACAATTGCAGCTTCTATTCCGGGTGTAAGGCACTGGGTGAAGAACTGTTGTTGGGAGCAGAAAATTGCTTTATCTGGCGACTACGGATCCCCTTCGACCACCGCGACGGTAGTCGAAACTACATCTCGAAATTGTTGCGGTATCAGCGTCTGCTGCAGGCCACCAACAGTTTATCGCATCTGGGTGACTTTGCGGCGGCATGTGTTGATTGCTGGCAGCAAAGGGTGCCGTTTGGGACGTACAATCTGACGAACTCGGGGCAGGTTACCACCAGTGAGGTGGTGAGTATGATCCGAAATTGTGGTTTATCGAAAAAGCAGTTTCAGTTCTTTGACAGCGATCAGCAGTTTATGGCGATCGCCGCAAAAACGCCACGGTCCAATTGCGTATTGGATGTCAGCAAGGCACTGGCTGCGGGATTGCGACTGAGGCCTGTGGAAGAAGCCATCGACTGGAGCCTTGCAGCCTGGCAGTGGGAGCATTCCGCGTCGGCGTAGCTGTCAGGACTGTGTGGATAAGCCCAGTGAATTGATGTATTCCTGTTTTTCATTCTGGATACTTCATGAAAACAATTCTGCTGACCGGTGGTGCTGGCTTTATTGGCAGCTGCTTTGTGCGACGAGCGTGTGCGCGTGGCGACGTGCGGATCATCAATCTGGATCAACTGACGTACGCTGGCAATATGGATTCCGTGCCGGCGGAAGGTGACTGCCACGTATTTGTCCGGGGTGACATCGGTGATCGGACGCTGGTGCGGACTTTGCTGCAGCAGTACCAGCCGACGGCCGTTGTCAATTTTGCTGCTGAATCGCATGTGGATCGATCGATTGACGGGCCACTGACATTTGTGGAAACGAATGTGCTGGGCACCTGTCGGATGCTGGAAGAGGTTCGCATCTGGTGGGCAGGGTTGGGACTTGAACACCGCGAGGCGTTCCGCTTTCTGCATGTGTCCACCGATGAGGTGTATGGGTCGCTGGGGCCGGACGGACTGTTTACCGAGAGTACTGCGTATTCGCCCAACAGTCCGTATTCTGCCAGCAAGGCGGCGTCTGATCATTTTGTGCGAGCCTATCAGCATACGTATGGGCTGCCTGTGCTGATTACGAACTGTTCCAACAACTATGGTCCGTATCAGTTTCCTGAGAAGTTGATTCCACTGATGATCCTGAATGCGTTAGAGGGGCGCGCGTTGCCGGTGTATGGCGACGGTCTGAATGTGCGTGACTGGTTGTACGTGGAAGACCACTGTGCGGCGATCGAGCTGGTGCTGCAGCGGGGCCGTGTTGGCGAGTGTTACAACGTTGGGGGCAATAACGAGCAGACGAATATTGCGATCGTGCAGCAGATTTGTGGTCTGGTGGACCGACTGTGTCCCGGGCTGTCGCATGGGTCCTGTGCATCGCTGATTCAGTACGTGCGGGATCGACCGGGCCACGACCGTCGTTATGCGATCGATGCGACGAAGATTCAGTCCGAACTGGGATGGCGACCGCAGCAGGATTTTGCTTCCGGGTTGGAGCGGACCGTGCGGTGGTATCTTGAGAATTCTGAGTGGGTGGAACGCGTGCAGAGCGGGAAATACCGTCGTGAACGACTGGGCTGAGTTGTAGTTGGTGGTGCCGTCACCCTCACCGTCACCGTATCGTGGGCTTCAGCCCGCGTGGGTTCCTTCTGCGTTTCGTTTTCTGGTGTGTTTTGTTGTTGTTGCCCGGGCTGAAGCCCAGACTACGGTTGTTGTGCTTCTTTCCGTATCGTGGGCTTTAGCCCGCTTGAGTTCTGTCTGCGTTTCGTTTTCTGGTGTGTTTTGTTGTTGTTGCCCGGGCTGAAGCCCAGACTACGGTTGTTGCGTTTCCTTTCCGTATCGTGGGCTTTAGCCCGCTTGAGTTCTGTCTGCGTTTCGTTTTCTGGTGTGTTTTGTTGTTGTTGCCC
>CAXBSH010000364.1:0-5838 GCA_963977705.1 uncultured Planctomycetaceae bacterium | reverse complement strand
GCCGGGGGTTCACATTGATTGAGTTGCTGGTCGTGATTGCGATTATTGCGATTTTGGTGTCACTGTTGCTGCCAGCGGTGCAGCAGGCGCGGGAGGCAGCCCGTCGGACGCAGTGCAAAAACAATCTGAAGCAGATTGGGCTTGCTCTGCACAACTATCACGACATTTACAGCACGCTCCCTCCGGGAGTTGTGCACAAGTTTGGCAATCAGAATGTGGCGGCGCTGGGTTCATATGGCTGGGGCACATTTATTCTGCCTCAGCTGGAGCAGCAGAACCTGTTTCAGACTATTCAGACGAACGGTGTGGATCTTGATGCGTTGCTGAAGAATACGACGAACAATACAGCTCGTGACTATGCGGTATTTACGAAGCTGCCGTTTTATCGTTGTCCGTCTGATACAGCCCCAGATCAGAATTCGCGGCGTGAATGGGATACGCCGTATTCTGCATTTTTTGGAAACAAGCCCGTTCATTTGTCAACATCAAATTATGTGGCGATATCGGGGTCGCGGTGGTCAACTCCGGAGGACTGGATCGTGAATGGCCGGGATCCGTATGGCACTTTCTGGGGCGACAGCAAGGTTCAGTTCAGGGACATCACCGACGGTCTTTCGAACACGTTCGTTGTAGGTGAGCGTGACTGGAAGCTGGGCTGGGCTGCCAATTGGATCGGGCAGCGGAACTACACGGGGACTGGGATCTGGGGTTCGCGGCAGAACCTCGCAATTCTGGACGTAAAGATCAATGATCCGGTGCTGCAGCCGAATGGCAATCCCGCGGTGACTCGCGGTTTCAGCAGCCAGCATACAGGCGGAGCGCAGTTTCTTTTTGCTGATGGCAGCGTGAGATTTTTGAGCGAGAACATTGAGTTCAACAATATCAACCCCAATCTGGAGACACCTGCCGCGAGTTTGGGGCTGTTTCAGCGTCTTGGGCGGCGGAGCGATGGGCTTGTGATTGGAGACTTCTGACTTGCCGCTGGGTGACCACTCTTACCAGGGATGTCGTAGTCCTGCATCGATATCCCTGTGTTTGGCTTCAGGGGCGATTTTTCCCAAAGGACATTCATGAGCAATCGTTTGAAAAATGCCGTACTGCTGACGCTGACTGTGCTCGCTGGTTGTACAGAGGGACCACCATTGGGAACAGTCTCCGGCAAAGTCATTCAGGGAGGACACCCGATCCCGTATGCGTATGTGGTCTTTCAGCCAGTGGATCCGCCGGGAGCGTATGGGTCGGCGTATACCGATGCCGAGGGCCACTATGTGCTTCAGTACAATGCGTCGCGGCAGGGCGCACTGGTAGCGCGTCATGAGGTCACGATACGGACAGCAGCGCGGGATGAAATTCAGGTCGAAGATCGGAGTACTGGCCTGATGGTGACTCCGCCACTTCCGGATGGCTACAAAGAGAAGGTTGAAGTGCTCTTCGATCGTGAAGTCAAGTCAGGTGATAATGTGATTGACTTTGATCTTGCAGAGGGGCGAGTGAAGTCCTGAGTGTACTGAATTCCGGGTGCTGGAGTCTGCCAGCTGGTGAGCACAGCACATGTTGTTGCAGGAATGAGAGGGGCTCGATTATGTTCAAAGTCCACAGCATACTTCGGAAAGTCATCATATTTCTGGCAATGGTCGATTCCGCAGCAATGGCTGAAGATCAGCTGGCTGCCAGTGAATACTTCGAAAAGAAGGTTCGCCCGATACTCGCAGGCCACTGCTATAATTGTCATTCGGCTGACAACAAAGCTGCTGGTGGACTTCGGTTGGATGATCGAAAGGGGATCCTTGCGGGCGGCGGACGCGGCCCGGCGATTATCGTGGGACAGCCGGAACAGAGCTTGCTGATTCGTGCGGTCAGCCACACGGACCCGCAGCTGCGGATGCCTCCGGATGCCCAAATATCAGACGAAGAGACGGCGACTCTGAGCCAATGGATATCGGCAGGGGCGTTCTGGCCGCCCCCGGAAGCTCCGGACGACCTCGGACAGATGACCGAGCACTACGGGGAACTCCGCCGCGAACACTGGGCATGGCAGCCGCTGACCACGCCGACTGTACCTGAGGTGCTCAGCGTCAACTGGGCGATGACCGACATTGACCGGTTTGTCCTCGCGAAGCTCGAACAGGCTGGCTTGTCACCAGTGAGCGATGCGAGCAAAGCCACCCTGCTGCGACGTGTCACATTCGATCTGACCGGTCTGCCGCCTGCAACAAATGACCTGAAAAACTTTCTGGCGGATAACTCCCACAACGCATTTGAGTCTGCAGTGGATCGATTGCTGGCGAGTCCGGCGTTTGGAGAACACTGGGGCCGCCACTGGCTGGACGTCGCGCGATACGCCGAATCAACGGGATCCGCCAGAAATCTGCCTTATCCGCAGGCATGGAAATACCGTGACTATGTCATCAACGCTTTCAATCAGGATAAGCCGTACGACCAATTTGTGCGAGAACAGATAGCGGGTGATTTATTGCCGTTTGGCTCTGAAGAACAGCGTAAGGAGCAACTCATCGCTACCGGTTTCCTCGCACTGGGTGTGAAGGATGTCAATCAGCGATTCAAAGAGCGATTCATCATGGATAATGTTGATGAGCAGATTGATACAGTGACAAAATCGGTGCTGGGATTATCAGTCAGTTGTGCGCGCTGCCATGATCACAAGTTTGATCCGATTCCTGCATCAGAGTACTACGCGTTGGCGGGGATCTTCCAAAGTACGGATTTGTGTGCCGGTCTCCGTAATCGGATGGGTGGTGGAGGACTTGATTATTACGACACGAGCCTGCTGCTGCTGCTCTCTGAAAAGACAGAATTGTCGGTAGAGCAACAGACGGCAATCGATCTGGCGAAACAGAAAGCAGATACGGCGAAGGCGGAATTCGAACGGATCCGCGACAGTGCAGATGCTGAAAAACCAGGGCCAAATGGACGCCCTCTGCGGCAGATAGCGCGGCAAAAATGGAATCGTGCTCAGGCCGAATATGTTGCCTTGTCCGATCCGGCCGCAACATCTGAAACCGCACTCGGGGTCAGAGACTCAAAGACGCCGTCCGATACGGAAATTCGGTTTCGTGGCGAAGCTGAGCAGTCCGGACCCAAAATACCGCGCGGATTTCTGAGCTTGATCGAAGGCCCGTCGACTCCAGTTATCCCGAATGGTACAAGCGGTCGGCTGCAACTCGCGCAGTGGCTCACAGATCCCCGGAATTCGCTCACTTCGCGTGTGATCGTCAACCGTGTTTGGCACCATTTGTTCGGTGCAGGCATTGTTCGAACTACAGATAACTTCGGGATCATGGGAGAACCACCGTCGCACCCTGAATTGCTCGATCATCTGGCTGGTCGCCTGATTGAATCCGGATGGTCGTTGAAGAAGCTGATTCGGGGCATCGTGTTGTCGAGAAGCTACCGCCTCAGCTCCAGTGGTTCCCCTGAACAGCTTGCCAAAGACCCGGAAAATCGCCTGTTGTGGCGACATTCTTCGCGTCGTTTGACAGCTGAGGAGATTCGCGATGCACAGCTTGTGGCTGCGGGGCGTCTTGATACCTCCCCGGAACCGGGCTCGGTCGCCGCCGCTTTAAGGGTGATTGAGCTTCGCAATAACGGGCCGGAGGCAAAGAGTATTCTGGATTATGCAGCTAACAGCAAACGTCGCAGTGTCTACCTGCCGCTCCTGCGAACCCTCGTTCCGAAATCACTGGATGTATTTGACTTTGCCGAACAGGGACTGGTGACGGGCGATCGCGAAACGACGACCGTCCCCTCCCAGTCGCTGTATCTTCTTAACGACGCATTCGTACGCCGACAGTCTCTCGAACTCGCGGAACACCTGTCCGAAGTCGCTGTGAGTGACGAGGATCGCATTGGAGAAGTTTATCTGCGGCTGCTCGGAAGAGTCCCTTCGCCTGCGGAAAGCATGGCTGCGGCGGAGTTCGTCGGGCAGTTCTCAGCGACTGCCGAGTCGCTGCTCGCCGAACACTTCAGCCAAGTTGAAGATGGAGTCACGGCAACATCAGAAGGAAAAGATCATGAGGCAGGATCATTGACCGGGAAAATTCACGCCGATCCGCAGCTGGCAGCATCGCAGGCTCAGGCTGCCCAACTGGCGAACCCCGACGACGTTGCACAGGAAGAAGTGGCCGATCCGGAGGAGCAAATCCTCGCCCGGACACCGCAGATCGCCGGATGGCAGGCTCTGATCCACGCGGTGATGGGCAGTGCAGAGTTTCTCCACGTGCGGTGATAGCGAGAATCAGCAAAACGAACCAGATTGATTAGTTTGGATAAAATAATTTTCGTATGGAGATTGATGATGGAACCACTGATGTTAAGTACTGCGTCCCTGTCGCGCCGGGAGTTACTAAAGAATTCCAGTGCCGGATTTGGCTATCTTGCACTCGCTGGAATGCTTGCAAACGAGCGGCCAGCGACTGCACAGACGGTTCGGGCACAGAGTCCGCTGGCCCAGAAGTCCCCACACTTCCCCGTGAAGGCGAAGCGAATCATCTTCCTGTTTATGGAAGGTGCGATGTCGCATGTCGACACGTTCGAGTACAAAAAAGTGCTGCAGGAAAACGACGGGAAATCGGGACCTGGAGGCGGCCGTCTTGTCGCGTCAAAGTTTCGATTTGCCCAGCACGGTGAAACAGGCGCATGGGTTTCGGAACTCTATCCGAACGTGGCGAAACATGTTGACAAATTTTGCTTTCTTCGGGCACTGCACACTGATACTCCAGCGCATCCTCAGGCGGTCATTCAACTGCACACCGGCGCAAAGATCGCTTCGTTGACACGTCCATCCGTCGGCGCGTGGCTGCTCTACGGGCTGGGTACGGAAAACGCAGATCTTCCCGGGTACATCACAATCAATCCATCTCCGAATTTTGGCGGCGCCATCAATTATGGTACCGCCTTTCTTCCGGCCTACTACCAGGGAACAAAGGTTACGGACACCGGCCACCTGCCAAATCTGCGTGCCAGCCAGCTTTCAGTACTGCAAAGACAACAGGTTGATTTCCTGCAGTCCCTGAATCGTGGCCTGGGTCAGCAGGCTGATGCCCCTGCGGCACTGGATGGAATCATTGAGTCCTACGAGCTGGCCTTTCGGATGCAGCGTGATGTCCCGCAACTGCTCGACTTATCGTCAGAGCCAGCTCACGTACTCAAAGCCTACGGTGTGAAGGATGGTCCGCAGGGAAGCTTCGCCCGTCAGTGTCTGCTCGCACGGCGGTTGAGTGAGGCTGGTGTGAGATTTGTTGAAGTTCGACAGGGTGGCTGGGATCATCACAATAATCTGCATAATGGCCTGATCAGTAATGCCTCGGCCACGGATCAGCCAACCGCTGCACTGCTTGCCGATCTTCAGCAACGCGGTCTTCTCGAAGATACACTTGTCCTGTTCGGAAGTGAATTTGGACGTATGCCTACGGCTCAGGGAGTTGATGGTCGTGATCACAACATCACGGGATTCCCTATGTGGCTGGCTGGTGCAGGAGTAAAAGCCGGATTTTCATGGGGAGCTACTGACGAGTTCGGGTTGAAAGCGGTGGAAGGTCGGATGCACACGAGCGATTTACACGCCACTCTGCTTGCGCTGTTGGGGCTTGATCATGAACAACTGACATATAATTATGGCGGACGAGATTTTCGTCTGACGGATGTAGAAGGTAATATTGTCAAGGAAATCTTTTCGAACAGTTGAACATGAACACGGCTGCTGATGCATTATGACTGGCCCGGTCGGTGCGGAAGAAGTGTCAGCGGGCCTATAAAGATCTCAGGACCATGAATCGACCGGAAGACGAGAATTTGCTGATCAGCGGGCTGATAGGTCGC
>CAXBSH010000363.1:0-5885 GCA_963977705.1 uncultured Planctomycetaceae bacterium | reverse complement strand
ACTGCTACCGGCTGCGGTTCAGCCGGCGTCTCAAGGACGCGATCTCGCAGAGCCCCACCCAGCGCCAGTTTCCAGATGCCGGCAGCATCCTTCAGCCGTACGTAACGAGCCGTAATCTCCGTGATCTCGGCAGCGATTTCAGAAATCCTTACCGTCTCTCCGGCCTTCATCTTCAAGGTCACACCCGTGGCACGATTACGCAGCCACGCGAACCACGTACCATCACGGGACACGGTTCCAGTCAGTGTGGTCATCGCCGCGAAATCATCCTGCACATCCAGTGAGATCTTTGCCGTCGCGGACTTTGAATCCCGACCACCATCCGTCACGTTGACAGTGACGTCGTACTTACCCGGAGTAAATGACCGAGCCGGTGTCCACTTCAGCAGACCGGTGCGAGCATCAATTCCAAGTCCTTCCGGAGCCCCCCCGCCAAGACTGTACTTCAATGAGTCCGCCGGACCATCGTCCGTGGCTGACGCCTGAGCACTGAATTCACGCCCCAGCACAACAACAGCAGCCTGCTGCAGTGAAATTTTGGGAGCAGCATTCTGTTCCTGAATTGTGATGGTCAGCTTTGAACTGATTTTCTGCGCAGGATTTCCAGACTGCACGGCTGCTACGACCGCCGAATACTTCCCGGGGGCCAGTGCCTCAGCCGGCGTCCATGTGAACTGCCCGGTTGCCGCATCGATCGCCATCCCCTCCGCAGCATCCTCCAGAGCAAAAGCCGCCGTACCAAGTTCCGGGTCGGCGTTGTCCAGCTTCGCTGTCAGACTGACCGCCTCACCAGGTCGAATTGTCTTGTCAGATACCCCAGCCACGCGAGGACTGAAAGTTTTGGGTGCCGCCGGCAGAACAAACGGCGACGCCTGAACCAGAGCCTGAAAATCTTCGATCCGTCGCTTGCTGCGATCCCACAGCACAGGAAATAACTCAACAGTCGACTGATCAATGTGCGCCGCTGGCCTGGTACCAGCAAAACCGCGTTCGATCTTCCAGCCCGCCTCTGAGACTTCTGTAACCTGAACCAGTTCGCGATCCAGTCGCACAAGAAATGGCTCAAAGCCTTCTGCCTGAACGGGAAACTGTTCGTTGGGAACGACCTTCAGTAGTGCAGCCTTTTCATCAACCGCGCCAACAAGCTGCGTCCGCGGCAGTAATTCCGATCGATTGTCCGTTCCCGCGACACTCATGCCCTCGGCTGTCAGAGTCACATTCAGACGCGGGTTCCCTGTGGCTCCCGGACTGTCAATCTTGACTCCACTGATCCGCTGCAGAAGTGCCGACTGATCAAACAGATACAGGAATCGTGCCAGCCCCTGCAGGTCAACCTCCGCCTTCTTCACCTCCACGGTCACCGTGCTGAATTCTTTCTGTGCGGAACGAGCCCCCGGAACGACTTCAAAACCAGATCCCGAAAATCCGCACTGCCTTGCCAGATCAAAGACCCATTCACGATACAGACGCTGTGCCGTATCAATGTCACCCGGCAGACTGATCTGTTTCCAGTCCTTCAGATTGCGCTGCGCCACATTCAGCTGGATCTCGTCATCCGCCAGTTTCTCCGCCTGACTTTCGGCCGAGGCGACTTTGCGCTCAAGGTCTCTGATCGGACCCATCACCCAACTGGAGACAACGGACTGGCCGAAGTACACGGCGACTACGGCCCCCAGACCAGCTGCCAGCAATTTTGTACGTTTCTGCTCGTCCATCGCCCAGACTTTCCCAACTGACACCATGCTTCACACACCCAGGGCCCCGCCAGCCGCGCCCTTTTCAGGACGCGTTTTCAGCAGCCCCCGCGTCCTCTCGCCCCTCCGGCAGCACCAGCTCCATCGTCACCTTGATCTGATACTCCTGCGATACCGCCGCCGGACGCACATCCGTCTCATATGGCTTCACGCGATATCCAGCCTCTGCCAATCGACGTCCGAAATCATTGATCTCAGCCTCTGACTTCGCCCACGCATCAAATCGCATCAGTCCCACACCGCCCTGCTGGACCGTCGAAAAGGCAAAGTTATCCACAAACATTCGATCAGTCCCAGGCATCAGCTGCCGCAGTCGATCAACTTCATCCAGCCATTCCACATCACGATCGACCCACCGACCAATTTTGTCAGCCCACTCAAGGTCCTTTTCGCCAGCCTGCAGCCGTTCACGAATCTCTGCGTTATCCGCATCCCAGCGCGACTTTTGCCCACTCAGGTCGGCGATCCTTCCCTGGCGGTAGCTCCAGATGCCTGCAAACAGCACCACAGCCGCAAGCGCCCCCCCCCAACACCTTGACACGTCGCAGATCCCGTTTTTCCGGCGCACGCCGTGGATTCACAAAATCAATCGTCTGCACACTGCTGCTTTGACGCGACAGTAGCGCACCGGCCGCTGCTGCCATATCGGCCACTAATCCATCACCCGCCGCCGTGACCAGCACCGATGGATCCACTCGCTCAATCGTCGCACCGTCAAATCGAGCAGACAACTGATCAGTGACCGCTGCCGTGATTTCATGAGCCCCCAGCAGCACGATACGACCGATCTGCTGATCAACCAGAACGTCCGCAGCCGACATCCGCGCCCGCGACAGTTCCGCACGCAGAGTACGCTCAATCGCATCGGCCGCCGACCACGATGCGCCACTATGCGAAAACAGAACTTCACCACCACGAAGAAAGGTCAGTTCCAGAAAGTCTGACCGCATGACTGCCACAACATCCACGCGAGAACCATCCGCGCTCTCACGCAATAGTCCCGCCGACTCCAGCAACTGCGCCACACAGTAGCCACTGACACGCGCCTCGGCCAGATCCAGCCCGGCATCTCCCAGAGTACGGCGAACCAGAGCCAGCTGATCATTCGGCACCGTCACCAGCAGCACATCACGAGTCGCCGCAGAAGGCTGCCTTGGCAATGGAGTAAAATCCATCGCCACAGTGTCCACCGGTACCGTCAGCTTCAGAGCCGCCTGCATCTTCAACAGGTCCGGAACTTCCGTATCAGCCACCGGGGGCAGCTGAATCCGATGCACTGTGACCTGCTGACGCGGAAACACCACAGTCGCCGACAAACGACGCTTGTCCGACCCGCTCGGGAATAACTGTCGCAGACGCTGCACGATATCGAGCGTATCTTCAGAGTTCTCACCGCGCGGCAACTCTTCAGCAAGGCTCAGCTCGACCCGCCGCCCGGCCACTCGACCCTGAACCACCAGCAAACGCTCGCGATCCCACTCAATGATGATCTCTGACATCGCCGTCACTCTTCCGGATTCTGTCAATACTCAGAAACTACATCAATCAACACCACCATCCGCCTGCCGACACCGATCCACCGCAAAATCCAGCCACCCAACCCCCAGCCCGATGGAGAATGCATCGTTTAACACGAATATGACGATTACAGCGGATCACTGCAGACGCCACATCCCCGTCACTCGTCAATAACCCCATCAAGAACCGCAGGGGCAAACCCACGCCCCAGACCCGTCAGATCACGCTGAAAAACAATCCGCGGCGGCTTCTTCGTCCCGTCCACCATGGCTTCAAGTCGAGTCGTCGGGCCGCCCTGATCAAAATGCCCCAAAACCTGAAATGAATAGACATCCCCCGTCGTTGTCAGCCACGGTCCCAGTCGCTTGAATGTCGGAACATCCACCAGCCCCTCCGTCAGCAACCAGACCGGTGATCGGCGTAACGACATCACCTGTGCCGCCTGCACGGAATTTTCGCCAGCCGGTGGTCGAGCCCCCAGAATTGCATCCGCGATCGTCTCCGTCATATCCGGTATCGCCAGCAGTACCTCTCGCGGAGCGATATTCACGTTAATCCGACCATCAATGAACTCGTCGTTCAACCACGTCAGCTTCTCCTCCAGCAACAGCATCTGCTCCATCAGGCCCGCCGGATCGGTCGATGACCATGGACTGTTCAGCGTCTGCGCAGCACCATTTACGGTCACTGATACCTGAGCGTCAATCAGGTCGTACATGGATCGAAACGAGGCTTGTGGTGGATTTGACAGATCCATGCCACCGCGCGTGACTTTTCCCAACTCGCCATTCGCCAGATTCTTCGCAATCCAGTCCACCAGCTGCTGCTGCTCTATCGTCAGCTTGCCCTGCGCCTGAGCATCCGCCTGCTGATCACCCGTAAGGCGATACCCCGTCACAAACGTGGCAGTTTCCGTATCAAATGACTCCTCCAGAAAATCAAACATCTCAGCCACGATCCCGTTGTTGATGTTGATCTTCTTCTCACCTGTCGTCTGAATGTTTCGCTCTCGACTGGACACCGTCAGATAATCGCGCAAACCAAAATCAAGTGCCCCATCCTGATCGTCTGCCGGCGCGCTTTCACCACCATCATCTTCATTCGGATCCAGCTGACCATTACGATTCGCATCCTCACCGTAAAACAGCTGTGGAGTCACTCCCTGTACCTGCAGCAGCTCGTCAATCGACTGCATCGGGGCATTTCTCGCTGAATAGGGTACTGCCAACGCCTCATACGTGCTGGATTCAGCACCGCCAGCCCGCGCTTCCTCGTCCGAATCAATCCAGTCAAGTATCGCATTACAGATGTCTTCCGACATGTTCGGAATGAAACTGACTGCCGTATACGGATCAGTCGTATCATCCGTGTCGTTCTCCAGTTCCAGCAGACGATTCACATTGAAGCGAGCTGTTTCTGTCGTCAGACCGGCACGAGGCAGCGAATCAAAGGCCCCCACCATGCTGGGACTGAGCACCGAAAATCGGACCTGACCACGCGCTTCACCACCACCACCAATCGGCTGCCGACTGAACATCGAGGCATCATCGTAAAGATCCAGAGTCGAATCTGTCTGCCGCAGTCCAATTTGCGCCGCCACATACTCGACACCGGACTCCGCCGCCATCCGAGCCTCGACATCACGTCCAAACATCCCCGCCGCACGGTTCTCTGTGTCCATCTCTCCCAGATAACTGTACGCCGCCAGAGACAACAGAATCACAACGACAGTCACCACCAGCAGCACAAAGCCACCCCGACGCTGCGATCCCCACCTGCTGTCTGCAGATAACCTTCTCACAGTACCTGCTCCGCTACAACTGGCTCAGCAACCGGAATCGGTACAACCACACGATGAGTCGTGGACGGCAATGCATAAGGATCCGGCTCGTCAAGAAACGAAGCATTCGCAGCCTGCTCCTCGTCACGCACCGTCAGCACAATCTCAATCGCCTTCGGTAAGGCATTCAACGCCGTACTGTCCCACTCCTCCTGCCACGCAATCCCATCGAAATAGCGAAACTGCACAGAAGAAACTTCACGAGCCAGCAACTTTGCTGCTGCCAATTGAGGACTGTCCTCGGAGTTCTCCACCGCTGTACTCAATCCATACAGATCTCCAGACATTCGCGCCAGACCCACCGGCCCACCGTCCTGCCCCGGAGCCTCCCGGTCAGCAATCTCTGAACCCAGCCCGGCACCCTGCTTATCAGCCATCAGATACCGAATAATCACCAGATCACCGGTCCGCTGGTCCAGAGTCGATAACTCCTGCGAGGAAACATAAGCAAGATTCGGATCAGGCCGACTCACAAACAGCTGCAGATCTGTCGCTGTGCCCACCAGTCCACTGGTATAAGTCGTTGACACCGTCTCAGGATCAATCATCGATTCGCCATAGGCGTTACCATCCAGCTCACCCGTCGCCGATGTCGACGACGATGCTGATGAACCAGAGGCCCCCGTCGTACCACTGCCGGAGGTCGCCCCCGAGCCGCCACCATTCAGGCCCGACGTCCCCGAACCTGACAGCCCGCTGGTGCCCGCCCCACTCAACCCGCTGGTACCCGAACCGTTCAGACCTGAACTGCTGCCGGTACTCTCCTCGTCCTC
>CAXBSH010000362.1:0-5887 GCA_963977705.1 uncultured Planctomycetaceae bacterium | reverse complement strand
CCCAGCGAAGTCCCCCTTGGGAGGGCGAGGCGCCTGCCGAGCCGAAAGAAGTCGTCAGTTCTCAGTAGCTCAGTGGTCAGCCAAAATGGCGCCCGGGCATTCCTGATGCCGAGGACAAAATGTAGCCCGAGCATTCCTGCTCGGCCCCGTTCCCCGAAAAACGCTGGGGATTTCAAGGGTGACAAGAAGTTCGTGCCCGGGCTGAAGCCCAGACTACGACTTTTGTCCCTCACGTTATTCCTGCTCGACCACCTGTTGCCCAAATAAAGCCGCAACGCGGCGCACGTTGACCCATCGCTCAGCCATTCCGTGGGCTGATAACCACTCAGCTAACGGGAGCCTCGGCATCGGTACCAAGCTGTTGCTCGGCGGTCGTATAATGGGCTTCAGCCCGTGTCGTCCACCGCATTCAAGCCCCCCCAAGCGAGTCGTTAGCGTCAGCTGACGGGTGCGGTTGTGCCGCGTCACCGAGCTGGTGCTCGGTGGTCCCAGCAAAGCTCCCCTTGGGAGGGCGAGGCTCCTGCCGAGCCGAAGAAAACTGTCAGTCTTCAACTGTCGTTGTTCGACGTCAACCGTAGCCCGAGCATTCCTGCTCGGCCCCATCCATTAAAAAACACCGGGGATTTCAAGGGTGCCGAGAGGTTCGGGCCCGGGCTAAAGCCCAGACTACGACTTTTGTCCCTTGCATCATTCCTGCCCGGCCGCCTTTGGCCCACACTAGGCAGCTAGCTGCCCCCACCCCATGCGAGCTGTTAGCATAAGCTGCAAGATGCTGTTGTTCAGCGGTCACCGAGCTGGTGCTCGGTCGTCCCAGCATGGGCTTCAGCCCGTGTCGTCCACCGCGTTCAAGCCCCCCCAAGCGAGTCGTTCGCGTCAGCTGACGGATGTTTTTGTCCGCATCTGAGCGGTTGTGTTCTTCCTGGCACAGAAGCTGGATCCCGTGCGTTTTCGCCAACCCCATTCAACTGCAACCTGCAGGTGCGGTCATGATTTTTCGTCGATCCTAATAATGCGATGTTTGTGATGCCGCTCCGCTGCTGCGGAAGAGGAAATTAATGGTTTTCGGCTGGGTTCTTCCTCGGGCGTTGCCCGAGCCTACGTTGACTATGGCCGTTGGCCAAATTGTCGGTGGATGAGAGGCAACGGGTTTCCTGGGTAATGACAAGGGCGTACGGTGTGATGGTCAATCCGCATGATGCGGGTCAAACAAGCCAACCGTCCAGATCACTCCGGTCGCAAGAAATTGACAGTAGCTCATCATCAATCTGCGAGCGGGCTGAAGCCCACCCTGTGGAAAGACCAGGGCACATAGCTCAGTTGAAAACAGTCGCCCCGCGGTACATCGCGTCAGCCAAGGATTTCATGCGCGACGGTGCCGTAAACGTCCGTCAGGCGATAGTCACGGCCAATGTGATTCCACGTCAACTGCGTGTGATCAAGACCCAATTGATGCAGGATCGTCGCGTGCAGATCATGAATATGAATCCGTCCGTTGATGACCCGGTATCCCAGATCGTCTGTCTCACCCCAGACAAACCCCGGACGAACACCGCCTCCCGCCATCCATGCACAAAAACTTTCCGGCTGATGTTCCCGACCATGCGTTTCGATCGGTGCTGTACCGCTCAGATCCTGACTCCACGGCGTCCGTCCGAATTCACCACACCAGACCACCAGCGTATCGTCCAGCAATCCCCGCTGCTTCAGGTCTCTGATCAGTGCGGCCACTGGCTGATCAGTTTGAGCACACAGACGGGGCAGATTGCCTCGAATGTCTCCGTGATGGTCCCACCCCCCCATCGTCACCTGCACAAAACGGACTCCAGCTTCACTCAACCGTCGAGCCAGCAGACATGCTCGACCGTTCCGATCCGTCTCCTTACCACCCACACCGTAAAGTTCCTGAGTCTGTTGCGTTTCGGCAGACAGATCGACAAGCTGCGGAGTCGTGGTCTGCATGCGGAACGCCAGTTCCATAGCTTCGATCATTCCCTGCATCGAGGCATCTGGTACTGCCTGCTGCAGTCGTTGATTCTGTCGCTGCAGGAAGTCAATCCGTCGCCGCTGTACCTGCTGATCAGCAGAAAGATTCCTGAGGTTGTCAATTGGCGCTGTGCCGGCGTCGGAAGCTGCATTGAGCCGGGTACCCTGATGTTCAGCCGGCAGCCATGAGGACCCGTGATAGCGCACATCAGCGTGCGGATTGATCGTGATGAATGCGGGCAGATTGTGATTCTCTGAACCCAGTCCATAACTGATCCACGCCCCCATCGAAGGACGCGCATCGTTCAGGGCCCCGGTATGCAACTGCAGTTCAGCAGGCATATGCTGCGGATTGTCCGCACTCATGCCCTTCAACAGACAGATCTCATCAGCAATCCCCGCAAGATGTGGCAGCAGATCGGAAATCGGAGTGCCACAATGCCCGCGCGGTCGAACCGGTACAGCCGTCCCGAGGGCCAGGAATCGTTCCGTGCCCACCTGCAGCACATGACTGCTGAGCGGTGAATCGATGGGTTGCCCATGCTTCTGCTGAATAAACGGTTTGGGATCAAACAGATCAAGCTGTGAGGGACCGCCCTGCATGAACAGGAAAATCACTCGACTTGCCCTCGCTGCAAAATGCGGCTGAGGCGACCTGGTACGTTGCTGTTCCGCATGCAGCAGATCTGCCAGCGCAACGCTGCCAAAACCACAGGCCGCATGCTGCAGACACGATCTTCGAGTCATTATCTTTGACATGGAAAACTCAGGCCGTCAGAGACGAAAGAGAAATTCGTTGGAAGCGAACAGGGCATGACACAATTCCGTCCATCCATCAGATGAACCAGCGAAAGACTCAAGGAATTGACGGGCTGCCACCAATTCCTCGTCAGACACCGGCCGATTCAGAACTCGCAGCCACAGCAACTGCAGTCGCTGCTGCTGATCGTCCGGTAATGTCAGCAGCAGTGCCGCCAGAGCCTGTGCGCGTTTGCGAGGCAGATCGTTATTCAGCAGATACAGAGCCTGAGTGGCCACGACCGTCTGAGTTCGCTGGCCGGCAATTCCAGCCGGTTGAACAAAATCAAACAGGTCCCGCAGCGCAGCGGGACCTTTCTGGTTACTGCGAACCACCGGCAGATACACCGTCCGCTGAAATTCCTGCTCCGGACGCCAGCGTCGCAGACTGAAGCTGGGAGGATTGACAGCTTTCGGTTCAAGGCTGCCGGCATTCTCAGGAAATTCCAGCGGCAGTCCCGGCCCGCCACTGCAGTCCTGCAACTGACCGCTGACAGCCAGCAGACTGTCTCGCAGCGATTCAGCGTCCAGTCGCTGCGGCGACATCCGCCATAACAGGCGGTTGTCGGGATCAACGGCAGCAGCCGACTCTGAAGGGTCACTACTGAGACGATAGGTACGGCTCAGCACAATCGCTCGAATCACGGCCTTCTGTGACC
Source organism: uncultured Planctomycetaceae bacterium (assembly GCA_963977705.1). Lineage (GTDB taxonomy): Bacteria > Planctomycetota > Planctomycetia > Planctomycetales > Planctomycetaceae > SXXK01. Next base: position 2,447 of record CAXBSH010000362.1, on the reverse strand, counting down.
AGCCCTCGGAAATCAGTCGACTGGCCAGATGGTCAAGCAGCTCCGGGTGGCTGGGACGTTCGCCGCGCGTACCGAAATAATCCACTGTCGGAACCAGCCCCCGGCCAAATAATCGGGCCCAGATACGATTCACAGTCACTCGCGGCAACAACGGATTCCTGCGATCGGCCAGCCATTGAGCCAGCTGCAATCGTCCGCTCTGGTCACTGGGCATGATCGGACCGGCATCCCATGCGGCCACCCGCAGAATACCTCGCGGAATCACCCGTCCGATCGCATAGGGATTGCCGCGAATCGCAATCGGCATGTCGACCGGCGTGGCTGCATCTTCGAGTGCAAATGCGCGGGGAACGGCGGGCAGGAAAAACTCCGCATGTCGAATCGCTCGCGGCAACTGACCCTGTTGCTTCTGCAGTTCGTCCCGCCGTTTCTCAAGGGCTGACTTGTCCGCATCCGGCTGCTGCAATTGCCCCTGTAACTCTTCCAGTTGCTGCTTCAGCTGCTGCTCTTCAGCCTTCATTGCAGCAATCCGCCCCTGTTCGGCTGCCAGAGCCTGTTCCCGCGACTGCTGCTGCTCAGCAGTTTCGGGAAGCTCTCGCACATTCAGCCCGCTCCAGATCCCGTGATCGATTTTGCGAGTCGAAACCGTGCTGCGAAGTGTACCGGCCATTCCGTAGTAGTCTTCCAGCCCGATCGGATCGAACTTGTGATCGTGACAACGAGCGCAACCCAGCGTCATTCCCAGAAATGCTGTCCCGATTCGCGATAACTGAAAATCAATATGATCCGTCTCCAGCTTCAGCTTATCCGGATTGACGATCTCTACGTCACCCACCAGCAGGAATCCAGTTGCTGTCAGCTGCCTGGCACGCTGCTGGGCCGACTCAGCCGGCAACAAGTCACCAGCAATCTGCTGAATCACAAACTGGTCCCACGGAAGATCGCTGTGGAATGCTTCAATCACATAATCTCGATAACGCCACGCATGCTCAGCGAACACTTCATTGGAGGTCCCCACCTGGTCTGCATAGCCCGTCAGATCAAGCCAGTGGCGTGCCCAGCGTTCCGCGAATGCGCGTGACTGCAGCAGACGATCGACCACCTTTTCATAAGCCTGAGGCGTCGCATCATTCGTAAACTCAGCGATCTGTTCCGGCGTGGGTGGCAGACCGGTCAGATCCAGACTAACTCGACGCAGCCACACATGCCGTTCGGCATCCGGTTGCGGGGTTAACCCGGCCTGCTGCAAACGGGCCAGCACAAACTGATCAACACGGCCCAACGGCCAGTCGGATGTCACCAGCGCGGAGACTGCAGAATCCGTAATCGGCTGAAACGCCCAGTGCTGCCGACCTGCAGCGATGTCGATCTGCCGGGAAATCAGTGGTTGATCGGAAGTTCGCGGGTCCGGTAGCCCCTGTTCAATCCATGTCTGAAAGTGCTGGATCGTGTCGTCAGAAAGACGGCCTTTGGGGGGCATCTGCAGTCCATCATGTCGCAGAGCCTTCAGCAGCAGGCTGTCGGCTGGCTGCTGTAGTGACACAGCCGGACCAGAGTCACCCCCCTGCAGAAGCCCGTCCCGGTAATCCAGCCTGAGCCCACCCTGTAGTGGACGGGATGTTTGTGAGTGACACTCATAACAGGACTCAACAAGCACCGGCCGAATCTGAGTTTCGAAGAATGTCAGCTGGGCGTCAGAGAATTTGACCGTAGACTGAGCCACGCACGGAGGCAACACGCCGACATACAACGCCGCGATCACAGCCAGCAGGCACAGTCTGCGTGCGGCACCCGATGGCCTGAGGCGCCGACAGCCACAGATGTCAGTGATGTCAAAATTCTGCATACTGAGCATGACCGTTTCCAGAACAGAGCCACGGCCGGACAGACCAGACGCCAGGCACAAAAGGTAACCCGAGCATTCCTGCTCGGCCCCAGCCCCTGAAATACACCGACGTTTCCAAGGGTGACGAGACGTTCGCGCCCGGCCCAAAGCCCGGACCACAACTCTTGTCCCTCGCGTCAGAGCAGGACCAGATTCTAACGGGCACGAAAAACAGAATGCAATTGGTAATCAATTGTACGGTTGCGATGAACGAGTTGCGTGGTATGGCTGTTCCGGGGGATTCCGTATCGGAATCCCGTCCTGTGAACCGCTCCGCGCGACCGAATATCGGCATTTTTCAGGCCCTGCGTCACCTGCTGTGCGCGATGCTGCTGTGCGGTCTGAGTGTTGATGATTCTTCACCACCGAAGGGCACGGTGGTCAGTGGTCAGTTGCCAGTGGTGAGTGCACGTTAGGTCCCCCTTGGGAGGGCGAGGCTCCTGCCGAGCCGAAAGAAGTCGTCAGTTCTCAGTAGTCAGTGGTCAGCCAAAATGTAGCCCGAGCATTCCTGACGCGAGGGACAAAATGTAGCCCGAGCATTCCTGCTCGGCCCCATCCCTGA
>CAXBSH010000361.1:0-5913 GCA_963977705.1 uncultured Planctomycetaceae bacterium | reverse complement strand
CACCACGTTCAAGCCCCCCCACAGGCCAGTCGTTAGCGTAAACTGACGGGTGTTTGCGTGCCACACTGTTACCGAACTGGTGCTCGGTGGTCCCTGGGCGGGAAGCTGACGGGGGCTGTCGTTTGCGTCTGAGCGGTTGTGTTCTTCCTCGCACGGAAGCAGCATCCAGCGTGTTTTTCGCCAACCCCATCAAACCGCAACCTGCATGTGCGCAGAGGATTTTTCGTTGATCCCGTTTTCACAGGGCCATAATTGTGCCGAGCCATAAGGCTTGCGATCACCCGTTCGGTTCAGCAGCAGCTTCAACCTCGCGAGACGGCGCTTTATTATCCGCGACTGGCTGCCAGATCACAACGACAATCAACGACTCTCAAGCTGCTGTCGCAGACGATACAGCTCCTGCAACGCCTGCATCGGTGTCAGGTGATCCACCTGGATCTTGCGCAATTCATCCACCAGAGGATCCTCGGGCAGTTCAAACAAAGCTTTCTGCTGCCGCTTCTGAGGACTGGTTTCACGCTGCGGCACTTTGGGACGACCGTCCGCCTGCAGATGATCCTGTTCCAGTGTCTTCAGAATTGATGTGGCACGTTCCGTCACACCGCGCGGTACCCCGGCGATGCGGGCCACATGAATCCCATAACTGCGTCCTGCCGCACCTGAAACGATGCGATGCAGGAACACCACATCATCATTACTTTCTCTGACAGCCACATTCCAGTTGGATGCCTGACTGAGTGTCGTAGTCAGATCTGTCAGTTCGTGATAGTGAGTGGCAAACATGGTACGACAGCCGATCTCATCATGCAGATGTTCGGTGATCGCCCAGGCCAGCGAGATCCCATCATAGGTACTGGTACCACGACCAATTTCATCAAGGATCACCAGACTGCGAGCAGTAGCGGAATTCAGAATCCGTGCCGTCTCCGTCATTTCCACCATGAACGTACTCTGGCCACGTGCCAGTTCGTCACTGGCTCCCACTCGGGCAAACACACGATCTGCCAGCCCGACTCGTGCGACTCGCGCAGGTACGAAGGAACCAATCTGGGCCATGATTGTGATCAATGCCGCCTGACGGATGTAGGTGCTCTTTCCGGCCATGTTCGGGCCGGTAATGATCTGCACTCGGCCGGCCGAAGGTCGTCCCTCTGACTCCGCAGAGACTCCCAGCAGCACATCATTCGGCACAAATTGTCCCGGTGGCAGCAGACGATCCAGCACCGGGTGGCGACCATCACGGATTTCCAGCGTAGCGGATTCCAGCAGCTCGGGCCGACAATATCGGGCTGTGCCGGCAACTTCCGCCAACCCAGCCAGGACATCGATTTCCGCCAGCGCCTCGGCCGTTCGCAGCAGTTGCGGTACCCACGCCAGCACCTGCTCGCGGAGTGCCGAAAACAGCTCCAGCTCAAGCGCCAGAGCCCGATCTTCCGCCCGCAGAACCTTGTCCTCGTACTCCTTCAGTTCCGGAGTGATGAAACGCTCCTGATTCTTCAGCGTCTGCTTGCGAATATAGTCTGCCGGGACACGATCACGATTCGCAGCGGTCACCTCCAGATAGAACCCGAAGACACTGTTTCGACCGATCTTCAGACTGCTGATTCCGGTTCGCTCAATCTCTTTGGCCTGATATGCGGCCATCCAGCGTTCGCCACCACGTTTCAGATCCCGATACTCATCCAGAGCCGCATTGAAACCTTCACGAATGACCCCGCCCTCGACCGCGGTTGCCGGCGGATTCTCAACAATTGCGGCTGTGATCGCCGTATGCACCTCCGGACACAACTCGATACGCTGCTCCAGCATCTGCAGTCTGGCGGAATTCCTCGCAGTCAGGCGAGCCCTGAGTTTCGGAAGTTGCTCCAGCGTCCGCGCGAGACAGACCAGATCCCGCGGACTGCAACGCCCGGTGGCCACACGAGACGTCAAACGCTGCAAATCCCATGTCTGCTTCAGCTGCGTCCGTAAATCATCACGCAGTCCTGAATCCTCCAGCAGCTCAGCAATCGCATCCTGTCGCTGACCAATCTGCTGCAGATCCAGTAACGGACTGGACAGCCATTCGGCCAGCAGACGAGATCCCATGGGAGTACACGTTTCGTCGAGAACCCCCAGCAATGTGTATTCCCGACGGCCGTCACGGATTGTCTGAGTCAACTCAAGACTGCGACGCGTCGCCTCGTCAATCACCAGATGTCGACCGCGACGAAAATATTCCAGTCGCACAATATGTGGCAGAGCCGACCGTGACGTTTCCCGAACATAATCCAGCAGAGCCCCGGCGGCCGTGACCGCCGAAGTCTCCTCAACATCAAATCCCTCCAGCGTCGCCGTGCCAAAGTGCTCGTTCAGCAGGCGCCGAGCTTCGTCACGAGCAAAACACCAGTCCGGTCGAGTCGTAATAACAAAACTCTGCCCCTCCATGCGCCGGCTGGACAACGGACCATCATCCGCAGCAGCACTTTCCGGCAACAGACACTCCGCCGGACGTATCCTTGCCAACTCATCGGCCAACTGAGCCGGCTCAAGGTCTGTCAGCTGAAAACGGCCGGTCGACAATTCCAGCCACGCCAGTCCTATGCCAGTCTTCGAAGGAGCAACACTGGCCAGAAAATTACTCTGCCGCGGATCCAGCATCTGGTCATCAGTCAGCGTTCCGGGGGTGACCACACGAGTCACCTCGCGACGCACCAGTCCCTTCGCCTTCTTCGGATCCTCAACCTGATCACAGATCGCCGCACGAATCCCCGCCTGCACCAACTTCTGCAGATATGCGTCAAGCTGCTGCCACGGAAACCCGGCCATCGGAATCGGATTGTCCGAGTTTCGATCGCGAGTTGTCAGAGTCAGTCCCAGTACACGGGCAGCGTTCTGAGCATCCTCATGAAACAACTCATAGAAATCCCCCATCCGAAACAACAGCATCGCTCCAGGATGCTCGGCCTTTACCGCCTGGTACCGCTCCATCATCGGGGACAGCCGTGTCATCGCACAGTCCTACAGAGAACGTACGTCCGGGAACAGCATGCTGACGCTGGTCCGACGATGAATCGACTCGATCGCCTGGGCAAACAGTGGTGCCACAGAGATCACTTCAATCCGAGTACCCAGATCCTCAAGATGTGGCTCGATCGTGTCCGTCATAAACATCCGCACAATCTCGCTGCGTTCAATCTTCTGCACCGCTCCACGCGACAGCACTCCGTGAGAAACCGCCGCATAGATGTTCAGAGCTCCACGCGACTTAAGTACCTCAGCCATGCTGACCAATGAGCCACCGGTGATCGTAAAATCATCCACCATGAGCACGTTACGCCCTCTGACGTCGCCGATCACCTCCAGAACCTGCGCCGTTTCGGTATGATCCTTCCGCTGCTTATTGCCGATCACCACCGGCACCCCCAGCAGATTCGCATAGGCCGATGCCGATTTGGCAAAACCCACGTCCGGACTGCAAACCACCAGATCCGGAATCTGCAGGGACCGCACATGATCGCAGATCACCTTGCGAGCATAGAGATGGTCCACCGGTACACTGAAAAATCCCTGAATCTGCGGGCTGTGCAGATCCATTGTCAATACTCGATCAGCCCCCGCTTTCTCGATTGCATCGGCACAGACCCGCGCCCGAATCGAAACTCGCGGCTCATCCTTCTTATCCCCCTTGGCATAGCTGAAGTAGGGGATAACGGCCGTGACCTGCGACGCACTGGCACGCTTCAGGGCATCAATCCAGAACAGCAGCTCCACAAAGTTGTCGTTCACCGGACGATGCACACCCTGAACCACAAAGCAATCACGTCCTCGCACGTTTTCCAGCACGCGAACAAATACGTTTCCCTCGCTGAACACCTGAGCCTGACCAGGTGTGAGCGAAACCCCCAGACACTCGGCGATGCGACCTGCAAACAGCGGGTTACCGGAGCCCGCTAGAATTGCCAGCTGCCCCATAGGTTCAGACTGTGATGGAAAACTGTCCTGCGACGGCGACTGTGACGTGGGCATCGAAACCAGACTTTGACGAGGGCTGCCGGAAAAAAACCGGCAAAACTTCCGAAGCAACAGGCCCGCACCGCCGTCCAGACCACGGCAGACGTGCCCGCGGAACCTCGGAGTACGGAAAATTCGCGGATTGTTCACACAACCGCCATCTTATCGGCAGGCATTCCGAACACAACCGACGCCACAGACACCCAACTGCATTCCCGTGACAGTCTCAGATTCACAACTGCTGCAACAGTTCGGCAACCTTCGATTCAAATAACGGCTGCCACTGCGGAGCCACAATTGAGTCGCAGTCTTCCTGCGCAAAACCACTGTTGCCGCGCTGCTGAGAAGTTGGCGTATACCAGATATACCCATTCGTGTAGCCCGCGACGAAGGTCAGCCTGTGCGGCGACGCCTGCTTGATGTTCAGCCCGATCTGCACCGTCACTTCCCCCGGAAATGTTGTCAGCACAAATTCCCCCACTCGCAGACCACCCACTTCAGCCACCAGCGGCGTATCACCAGCAGCCTCAGTCCGCCGCTGATGCATTTTCAGCAGATTCAGATTGGTCTGCAGCTTCGTCAGCTTCTCCATCGTTCGAATGTTCTCGACGTAAGCATCCAGACTGGCCCGATTCTCGGTATCCAGCTTCCGCATGTCGTTCCGCCCCAGTCGCTCATCCAGCATGTATCGATGCGCATAAAACCCCGGATACTCCGGATTCAGACTGTGCTGGATATACATTGGTACAAAGGTGCGAAAATTGAGATTGGTACCCTGCAGCGCACTCAGCATCCGCAGCTGCTCCTGCTCAATCGCACGAATGCGATCCGCATAATCCGTCGCACGCGGCAGCTGCAGACTGTGATTCAGTGCCCGCAGCGGTATGTCGTCTGAAAACAGAGTAATCGTGCGAAGGCCTCGCAGTACATTCAGCCCCAGCATATTTCCAAACGGTTCACAGTCGTGCGGTGCGGCAACGTCCTTGTAAATCACCGGATTGATGTCACCAGCGCAGCCCTGCACAAAAAATGCCAGCGATCCATGCCCCAGCGTCTCTTCGATAACTGCAGAGGCATAACCGGGAAAGTCCGCCGTGCTGACACCAGCCGGCACACCATGAATCGGATGGCAGGCGAAATTGTACACCACAGCCAGCGGTGTTCCGTCCATTCGATTCAGCTGCAATAACCCGATCTCCGGATCCACTGGCCCAATTCCTGTCACTTCATCATCCCATGGCATGGAGTAGGCACGCCGCACGTCTGCCTCGCTGCCGTCCGCCAGCTGCAGACGACGATTCTCCATAATTCGCACCTCCTGCCCGATCCCCGCACCAGCACGCACCGGCTGCAGCGACTTCCACGCGGTTGTTACCGCTTCCACCGTCCGTTCGCCCACATCCCGACCAACCACACCATGACAGTGACTGGCGTTTGCAAACACGCTGAGCGGAGGAATGCCAAGCGTCTGCTGCAGCGTCTGACGAACCTCGGGCAACCACGTGTCCGGAATATGCCCGATCCCTCCGATTGATACGGCATCCACAGTAATCAGGACTGCAATTTCGTCTCCCTGCTTCAGCACCAGCGCCTTGACGTACAGCGGATCATTCTGCGGAACAGACTTTTCGGAAATCTCAGCACGCCCGATTCCCGCCAGCAGCTCTGCCCGACAGATCGCCCCATGGCCCAGCAACCAGCCGACACACAGCACAGCAACGACAGCTTTCATCAGCAGACTCCGAAATCACAACACACAGTCAGCTCACTGCTCAAAAGCACACACTGCTCAAGCGAATGCTTGCCGCTGCAGTGCCACCGCCTGAGGATAACAGGGGCCGCGATCAATGTGCAGCCTGCCAATGGTAATTTGGCGCTGAAAGGATTGCTCACACTCATGCTCACTTGCTTTCAGACGGT
>CAXBSH010000360.1:0-5948 GCA_963977705.1 uncultured Planctomycetaceae bacterium | reverse complement strand
GCTTTTCTGGCCGGGGGGAATGGGCTCAGATCGCAATGCCGCCTCGTTCAGAGCCTCATACCGCTGGGCATTCTGACGATACTCGCGTTCCGCCTGCTGATCCTGAGGCTGCCCTTCGGATTTCTCTGTTTCGGCAGCCCCGGTTCCGGAATCTTCGCCGGTGAGTCGTAGTTCACTGCCAGCGGCCGACTGAGCTGTCTGTTGGCCACGAGGATCACCAGCAGATCCTTTCCCGGCTTTATTTCCGCCGCGACCCTGTCCCTGAGCCTGATTTCCGGCTTCACTTTCGAATTCCGAACGAGCCTGTGCGAGGCTCTGCATCTGCTGCTGCAGCAGTTCAGACAGTTTTTTCTGTCCGGCCAGACGTTTGGCTTCGGACGCAAGGCCTTCAGCTGCCTCCTGGAATTTCTGTGCATCCTGATTCTGCAGACCTTCAGACATCCTGCCGGCGGCATCCGCTACTTTCTGTGATCCCTGGGGTTTGGCAGACTGCTGGAATTGTTGCTGCAACTGCTGCAGTTTTTCCGCTACGGCGCGTCGTTCACTGCGATCCAGCTGGGGGGCCTGAGTTTTGGCCAGCTCAGCGGCCGCCTGATCCAGTTTTCCGCTACTCAGCAGGTTCCCAACATCTTCCAGTTCATCTGCAGCCGACATCGCTTCGCCGACGTCTTTCAACTGCTGCATTGTCGCCGGGTTATTAAGTTTTTGCTGCAGCTGCTGCAGTGAATTCTCCATCTCGGCCAATTTTGCAAATGCTTCCTCGGGGGGCAGTGGCTGCGTCTGTAATTCCTGAAGAGTGCGATTCATGGATTGCAAGGTCTGTTGCAGGTCCTTGTCGGTGGATTCTCGAGCAGCTTCTTCCAGCGGCGCCAGCTCGGCCTGCATGCGCTGACCTTCCCGCACCGCTGTTGTTCCTGCAGCAGTGCCAACGGCGGCGCCGGACCACCGAAAGGGCCCGATGACGGTCAGCAGAGTTGCGATGGCTGTGAGGGCCAGACCGCGCTTCCAGTCGACAGGTGTTACCAGTGGAACGACGTGTTCTGCAGTAAAACGGGCCAGCTGCTGATGGGCGTCGGCGATCTGCAGCTGCTGGACCGGTGTCAGGTCCGGCTCCTGCTGAAACTGCAGTGCTGATGACAAGCGGTCTTTGAGCTGCAACGTCTGATCCAGCCAGCGAGCCGTCTCGCGGAGGGTTGAGGTTCTGAGCAGAACACTCAGTGCTGCAATTGCTGCCGCGACGACAGCCAGCAACAGCGGCAGAGCCGGCGACCACGAAAAGCCAAAACAGGATGCTGTCAAAGTGATTGCGGTGACGAACGAGGAGGTGATCAGCAGGGCTCGCGCAGCTGCCTGCCAGATTCGCATCAGGCGTTGTCGCTGCTGGAATGGTCGGAGCATCTGCGTCAGGCCGGGAGTATGCTTCATGGTGCTGCGACTCCTGTGGATGTACCTGGCGGCTGTCCTGTAGAAAGTCTGCGCGGCTGCAGTTCGATGCGTCGTAGTGCGATATCCAGCAACAGCAGGATCGCTGCGGCACTCAGCAGCCACGTCCGCAGGGGGATTGATCTGCGGGTCTGGCGGCTGGATGCACGAAAGACGTCAGCCGGTTCCGGATTGGCGACCCCGCCACTGATTGTCGCCAGCTGCTGCAGCAGTTCCTGATTCACGGGACGCAGTCGCAGCTCGTCCGAACGACCGGCATACAGCGGACGAGAAATTCTCAATGGGGGCTGATTGGACTCAGTCACTGCAGCTTCCAGATTCCAGATACCCGGAGTGTCGAGTTGCAGACGGGCTTCGTATCGACCGGGAGCTGTCTGCACAAGGTCCAGATCCTGCTGCTGCAGATCGGGACTGCTGACTTTGAGGCGGGCTTGTGCGGAGTTCAGAAAAGTCCCGTCCGGCAGCAGAGCATCGACAGTGATCACCGCCTGTTGGCCCGTCCGTTGCACAGTCAGGCTGACATTCTGGTTGCCACCGGGGCGCATCAGCTGGCGGGCTGTCTGTGTCCAGAATTTGCCGAAGCCCGGCCAGGTAATCCATTCGGCAGCCCAGCGATTTTTGGCATCAGAGGTGAATGCGCCGGTCATTCCCAGTCCATAACGCCACCATGCCAGCAGCGGGTCGCCCTTTTCAGTTGACAGAATCACTTCTGCTGCTGCTTTGGGGCGAGTGACAACGCTGCCAAGCAGCAGCGGAGCAGACTCGAGCTCGATATCAGCAAGGGCCTTCGTCGCTCTGACAATCTGCGGCAGGAACGGTTCCTCATTGATTGCCGCTTTTCCTGCAGTCAGCGTCTCTTTGGCAAAAATTCGCGGCACCTGCGCCGGATCCACGGCGTGATAAAATCGTCCGCGACCGAGCGTCGCAATGGACTTGAGCAGGCGAATATCCGTGGCGTCCTCAGGGCCAAGTGCCACGACCGAAACAGTCATGCGGGCTGCCGCCATCTGGCGGGCAAGGCCCTCAAAGTTTCCGCTGTTGGAGATCCCGTCGGTCAGCATAATGACGTGTCTCAGCCGCAGGCTGGCCGCGTTCAGAGTTTCGAAGGCCGATTCCATCGCCGGAAACATGTTGGTTCCTCCGCCCGGCTGAATTCTGCTGATCTGGTCCGCGATACGGCTGCGGTTGGCGGCCGCCTGCAACTCGGAAATGACCCACGTCTGATCGTCGAAGGCCAGCACGGCAACCTGATCGCGAGGTCCCAGCAGGTCCACGGCCGACCGAGCTGCCGCGCGAGCCATATCCAGTTTCTCACCTTCCATGGACCCCGATCGGTCGATGACCAGAACCATCCCCAGCGATGGTTTCTCCTGTTCCTTCTCAAAGTCACTGCGGACCGGAAGTAATTCGTCGATGGGGGTCTGATAATAGCCCCCCAGTCCGAACGACTGATCACCGCCCAGCATCAGGAAGCCACCACCAAAGTCCCGTACCCATGTCTGAATGACATCCATCTGCTGACGCGATACCTGCAGTGCTGGGACATTGGAAAGTATCAGCAGCTCATAGTTCTGCAGGGCGTCCAGTGATTCCGGCAATCCTGCGATGGGACGAACGTCGACCGGAATCCCCTGCTCTTCCAGGGCGAAAGCCAGTTCCTGAATCTGATCCGGGTCTGATTCCACCAGTAAGACTCGGGGCTTGCCGGATGCGCTGACAAGGATCTGATCCGTATTGTTATCGAGCAGCGTGTCCTGCTGTAGTCCGGAAATCCTGACGCGAAACTCGGCGATACGATCCTGATCAACCGTTTGTTCGAAGCGGACGGTATTGGAACCTGCCTGCAGCGTCACTCGCTGGGCTGCCGCACGAAATTCACCGCGAAAGAGTTCCACAACAGCTTCGTCAGGATGATTGGCTGAGATCTCAGCCTCTACAACAAAGGGTTCTCCCTGACGAACCTGTTCCGGAGCCTGCAGGGCGGCAATCTGCACTTCGGGAGCCTGTGGCGGAGGCAGCGGGACCGTCCAGATTTCTGCCACGCCTCGTGAGGCTGCTGCGATGGCGTCACCGGCCGTCTGATTGCCGTCACTCAGCAACAGAATCCGGGGCACGAAGCCGGGGGGAACAGTTGCGATGGCCAGTTCCAGAGCCCGTTCAATATCGGTCGCGGGGGGCTGCGTCGTGGTGTCTGGCGTCTGTGGAGGAGCGGGCTCTGTTCGGGGCGATTGCGACTTCGAGTCGGAGGCCGCTTGCAGCTCAGGGAAAGACGACAGAGGTGCCTCAGGGCTGCCCGCGAAGGAAATCCATGTGGCCGGACGACCGGCTCGGACCTGTTCTGCAGAGTTCAGGAATTCAGCCGCCACCTTGCGCCCTTCAGGTCCGATACTTCGGCTGATATCTGTCACAAACACGACCCATGGAGTTGTCGACGATTTCAGCAGAGTCATCCCCGCCGCACTACAGAGCAGCAGGACAAGTAACAGGCCACGGACAGCAAGACTGAGTTGACGCTGTCGGAGCGGGAAGTCGCTGAGGCTGCGACGATACAGCAGCCAGAGCAGGATTCCGGAAGGAATCGCCAGCAGCAGCAGTACCGGTTGAGCGAATTCGAAAATCATGGTGGCTTCAGGTGATCCAGCGACGTTGATACAGGAACCATTCCAGTATCAGCAGGAAAGCAGCTGTACAACAAATCCAGAACCAGAGCGGTCTGCTGCCGGAACGGGGTGTTCGTGAGTCGGCCGAGGCAGGTTCGCTGACAGGGCCTGGGGGCCGCAGATCCGACTCGGCGGCAGACGCAACATTCACGGCAATGGTTACGGCGGACTCTGAGGGCACGCTGATTCCGGCAAGCGTTCCGGTGGGTTCGACCGACCACAAACCAGTTTCACACAGTGGACCAGTCAGGGCCGTCAGTTCTGCTGAACCGTCATCAGTGCGAACGAGTGGGATCAGTCCTGATCGACCTGCGGGGGACCTGAGCAGAACCTGCTGAATGTCTGATTCCGCAGCTGTCCGCTGAGCGAATGTGGCACTGGGCAGTGGCACTGCGATCTGCTGCCCGGCCTGCAGGGCTGAAGCCGTCAGGTGGGTGGTGTTGGCAAACCAGCGCAGAGTGTTCGAAATCAGAATCGGAAAGACCGTGCGGAAAGCGAGGTCACTTTGCGTCAGTTGCAGAGGGACGACCAGTACGGGGCCAGTGGGTCGCTGCAGCAGCACGCACAGGGGCAGACCGTCTTCTGCGACGGCGAGGACACGAGCAGGCAGGCGGAACTCCAGTTCCGTGGCAGCAGGTATCAGCACATCATCAAGGCGAAAGTTTCTGGTGATGGGATGCGTTTCCACAGCAGGTGATGGCAGTGGATTCTGGCGAGTTTCCTTCAGGGCCCAGGCATCGCAGTCGGCTCGCGGGTCCAGTACGATGACGGGCCCGGCTGGCAGCTTTGCAGGCACCAGTTCGTGCAGGATTGTGATCTGTGCTGGTTTGTTTGTGGGTGATTCAGTGATGGCGGACTGCACCTGCAGATCAATCAGGGGATCAGCTTCAAGGACTTTCTGGACAAAATAGCCATTGGCACTGATGAGTTGCACTGTCTGTCTGGTTGCTGCAGGCAGCACAGCAGCAGCAGTGTTGTCGATAGCCAGAGCATCCACTGGGGCTGTGGTTACCGGGAGGGCTGCGGTTATCGGGGCCGAGGTCGTGGAATCCGCAGCATTCTGAAGAAACCGGATTTCGCGCAGTTCGGCCTGCCAGATGCCTCCTGCTGGTCCCACGCGAGGAAACGTTTTTGAGGTTGTTTCTTCAGGTGCCAGGCTGAGTCGTTCAACATGGCTGAGTGTTTCGTTCATCCGCAGCTGCAGAACAGCTTCTGCAGGCAGCGAGGAAGCATTGCGGACGGCGACCAGTAATTCGGCGGACAAGGGGTCATCCGAGTTTCGCAGGGCCTGAAACCCCACGATGCCGATGTTCGGCAGCGAGGTCCCGACAGTCTCGATGGTCAGTCGGGGTTCTGCCGGCAGCGATGTGGCGTCGAAGCAGCGATCGGACAGCAGCAGGATTGACGCGGCGTTTGTGTCTCCCAGGAGGCTGGAAGCGATGGAGACGGCGAGGTCGGGGCGTCCGGGAGCAGCAGAGGGTTCTACTGAGGTTACGGCGCGCAGCAGATCGGGAATATGATCGGTCATGCTGCACAGGATTTCCGGGCGATGGTTGGCTGCGATGACAGCGACCTGTGTGCCGGCTGGCAGCCCATTGATAATCTGCAGTGCTCTTGTGCGAGCAAGTTCAAGTCGTTGACCACGAGCTTCGGAGGCCTGCATGCTGGCTGAAACATCGACGATCAGTACCAGACGCTGCTCTGTCTGAGTGGAGTTCCAGCGTGGGTCGGCGGCGGCGGCTACAATGGCCAGCAGGATCAGCAGCTGTGCCAGCCAGGACAGGGAATGCCGGAAACGACAGATCGGAAGAGCACACGTCTGAACTCCAGTCACTGACCAATATC
>CAXBSH010000359.1:0-5948 GCA_963977705.1 uncultured Planctomycetaceae bacterium | reverse complement strand
ACCCCCCGTACCGCAACTCCACCCCTGCGACTCGGCAGGAGCCTCGCCCTCCCAAGCACAACCCCACTGACCACTGATCACTGATCACTGATCGCTGACCACTGCTCTCAGAGTGGTGTGGTTGCTGGCGGGGGGAGTTGTTATATTGGGTGGTTGAGAGACTGCCGGGGTCGGAGGCTCGGTTGGATTTTGTTGTCAGGGATCAGTGATGATGACTGCTGTTTGCCGTCGGTTGGATCGTCAAAGGGGTCTGGTGCCCGTGGTACTGCCGGTCTTGCGTGGGGCGGGTGACTGGGGATGTCGGGGTTGGCAGGCGGGCGGGTGGTGCCACGTACTGCTGCGGTGTGTGCTGGTGACCGTGGTGGGGCTGGTGTGTCTGTCCGGGGTGTTGTCAGCTGACGAGGAGACTCGTGATCGCCGACATCGGCAGCTGCGTGAGCGGCGGACGGTGATTCTGGAGGGGTTGGAGCAGGACTTGCAGGCTCTGCAGAGCTGGTGTCAGGACCGTGGCCTGACGGACGCGATCGCCGAACTGCAGTCACTGCAGCAGGACTTTCAGTCAGACACCGAGGATCCGGAGCTGCCGCGGTTGGTGGTACCTGATGCAGGCACCAGTCTGTCGTCTGACGAGCAGGTGTTTCAGCAGCGGCTGCAGAAGTTGCGAACGGCTCGTGCGGCCGAGATCTATACTCTGGCCCGCTCGGCGCTGCGGGCCGGTTTTCCGTCACTGGCTTTTGATCTGATTGCCGATGTGGTGCGCATCGATCCGGACCACAAATTTGCTCGTTCGGTGCTGGGGCAGGAACAGTTCAACGATCCGACTCGCCGAGACGATCCAACGTATGCTGGTGAGTGGGTCTCGGCGTTTGAAAAGCAGATGCGCAGCGGAGCGAAGCCGCAGGTCTGGCATCCGCAGTTCGGCTGGGTCATAGCCGCCAACCTGTCTCGTTACGAAAGCGGTCAGCGTCCGTGGAAGGGCGACTGGATCAGCAGTGAGAAGGAGGGCGAGCTGCGGCGTGAGTTTCGTAATGCGTGGGAGATTCCCAGCGAGCATTTTCTGGTGAAGACAAATGTCAGCCTGGAAGAGGGCGTGCAGCTGTCGACCAAGCTGGAGATTTTTCATGCGTGGCTGCAGCAGAACTTTGCCGCCTTCTTTGAGACTCCGAAGTCGCTGCAGGAACGTTTTGAAAAAGCCGGACGACCGTCGTCGGCCCGCCGGACTCGCCCGATGGAAGTGCACTATTATGCGACTCGCGATGAATACCAGAAACGCGTGCAGGGGAAGGTGCCCCCCAACATTGAAACGAACGGACTGTACTGGCAGCCGGATCGCACATGTTACTTCTATCGCAACCCGGAAAAGCAGGATCTGTCGACGCTGTTTCATGAGGCGACGCATCAGATTCTGGACGTGGCGACAGCCGACGCGCGGCGGGTGGCGGCACGCGCACGAGCAGCTCGACTGCGGCAGCGTCAGGTTGACGAATGGATTCTGTGCCAGAACTCAAACTTCTGGCTGATCGAGGGTCTGGCCTGCTATTTTGAATCGTTTGAAACGGATGATGAGGGGCATGTGACGCTGGGCAATCCTCAGTACATCCGGTTTGAGACAGCGTGGCAGCGCATGCTGGATCCGGCGTATCAGTTTTACCTGCCGGCCCAGCAGTTTTTTGCGTTGGGCAAGGAGCAGTTTCAGTCTCATCCGCAGATCAGCCCCCTGTATACTCAGGCCGCCGGCTACGCACATTTTCTGATGCACTATGAAGACGGGTTGTATCGGGACGATCTGATCGAACTGCTGGCTCAGGTGTATCGCCCGGACGCTGATGAGTTATTGACGGAGCCGTCATTTTCGCGGATTGCGGAAGTCGGCTGGTCACAGCTGGATCAGCAGTACCGGGACCACATGCAGAATTTAGAGGCGGCAGCTCGGTAGGGGTAGGAGTGAGGGAGTGAGGGAGTGAGGGCTCAGGGCTGACTGCTGCCTGCTGACTGTTACGGAAATTGACAGGGGTGGAATGGCGGGGGAGGATTGTGGTTGTCTGCGAGTACCGTTGGGTGCTGGGGCGACAGGTCAAGGGTAAACACATGCACACGCGAACTCCGTTTTTGACTGGATTTTCCTCGGTTTTGCTGCGGCTGCTGCTGTTGGTGGCAGTGTTGCGGTCGGGGGCGGGTCTGGCGTTCGGGGCGGACGGCGAGCGTCGCAGTACGACGGTGCCGCGGTTTGACGCGGCTGTCGAGAAGGGTTTGGCGTATCTGCGGCAGGAGCGTACCGCGGGGACTCATGGGGGCGAGCAGGTGCTGGCGGCTTACGCCATGTACAAATGCGGAATCTCGAAGTCTGACGGGATCATTCAGCGTGCCTTAGCGGCTGCGGCCGAGCGATCTGCGGGTCAGCGTTATCAACCGGTGGGCAGTTATGACCACATCTATGGTGCGGGTGTGGATGCGATGCTGATGGCGGATCTGGACAAAGAGCGTTATGTGCCGAACCTGCAGGTGATTGCCAACTATGTGCAGTCGGTGCAGCGATCCAACGGATCCTGGAGCGATACTCCGACGACCGCCGGTGACATCAGTATGTCGCAGTATGCGGTGCTGGCGTTGTGGGCCTGTCAGCGAGCGGGCTGCACGATTTCTCCTGAGTGTGTAGAGCGGGCGGCCGACTTTCTGATGCGCAGTGGTAATGGCGACGGTGGCTGGCCTTATCGACCGGGCACGAACGAGGGCCCTGGCATGGGCAGCTCGACTCATAACATGACGATGGCGGGTTCGGGCAGTCTGGGAGTGTGTCGGATCATGCTGCATGGTTCTCGACCAAAGGCATCGGCCACCGAGCAGAAGCAGGAGTTGGCCTTTGGTGCTTTGGAGAAGGTTGAGGAGGAGGTTGAGCCGGGGCAGATTGCTGCGGCATTTACGGGCTATTCGCCATCGCTTGGTTTCGGCCAGATGGATGCTCGAGTCGACCGTGCCTTTTCGTGGAACATGAACAACTTCCAGCCGGTCAGCCGGGTGGAGCACAACATGTATTTCTATTATTGCATTGAGCGTGCGGCGGCGGTGGGTGAGTTGGGGAAGATCAACGGTCAGGACTGGTATCTGGTGTATGGTGATGGCCTGTTGACACTGCAGCAGCAGGACGGCAGTTTCCCGACTCATTCCGGTCCGGTGACGGGGACCAGTCTGGCGCTGTTGTATTATATGCGATCGACAGATCAGATTCTGAAGACCTTGTACGGCAAGGGTCAGCAGCGTGCTGACAAGGGGAATCCGTTTGGCGACAAGAAGAAGGCGAAAGAGCCAACGGAGCTGGATCTGCTGCTGGCATCCATGGAAAACATCGACTTTTCGAAGCTGGATGAGAATGACAGTTCGATCGCTGACGACGTGGTGTTATCGGTGCAGTCGATTGATGATCCGGACAAGTTGGTGGGTGAGGTTGAGCGACTGAAGAAGCTGATTCGCCACCCGAATGCTCAGGTCCGCCGTTCCGTCTATTGGGCGCTGGGTCGTACGGGCAACTTCGCGCTGGTTCCGCAGATGCTGGAGGGTCTGAAGGACGGCAACGTGGATGTGAACATTGAGGCCGAGATGGCTCTGCGCTTTATTGCTCGACGGCCCACCGGTTTTGGGATGTCGCTGGACCCGCTGGGTGGACTGACGGCGACGGACCCGGCTGATCAGCGTCTGAAAAATGCGAACGACTGGCGAACGAAATCGTACAAGCTGTGGTCTGACTGGTATTTCCAGTCGCGGCCTTACGAGGAGCGGGATGGTCTGGACGAGCTGCAGGCGGCCACCTTCGCGGGTGCGAAGAATGCAGACAGCGACGCTGAGAGTAAGAAGCCCATCCGCAAGTGAATCTGCGTCGGCAGATTTCACAGCAGCCTCGAAAACAACGAAGGGCTGGCAGAGCCTGTAAGGATTCTGCCAGCTTGATTTTTTGACTGACGGAAACAGGTAGAACAGATGCGAAGTTTTCGAAGTATTCAAGCTGGTGTGTTTGCACTGGCTGCGTTGTTGGTGGTGGCAGGTCTGCAGCGGGTTTCGGCCGATGTGCGGCTGGCCAGTGTGTTTGGCAACCACATGGTGCTGCAGCGTGAGCAGCCGGTGAAGGTCTGGGGCTGGGCAGACGCGGGTGAGCGTGTGCAGGTGACACTGGGTGCGGGCAAGGCATCTGCGGAGGCGGGTGCAGATGGTCGCTGGTCGGTAGAGCTGCCGGCGCTGCAGGCCAGTGCAACGCCGGTTGTGTTTCAGGTCGAGGGTCGGAACCGCATTGAACTGGCAGACGTGCTGGTGGGTGAGGTGTGGCTGTGTTCGGGTCAGTCGAACATGGAGTGGACGGTGGCGATCAGTGCGAACGCTGCGGCAGAGATTGCAGCGGCCGACTATCCGGCGATCCGGCACATCAAGGTACCGCTGGTGGCGGCTCCGACGGCCCGGGATACATTTGACGGTCAGTGGCAGGTGTGTTCACCGCAGACGGCTGCAGGCTTTACGGCCTGCGGCTATTACATGGCTCGTAAGCTGCATCAGGAGCTGAACGTTCCGATTGGGCTTGTGAATTCGTCCTGGGGTGGCACTCGGATTGAACCGTGGACTCCGCCGATTGGTTTTCAGCAGGTTCCGGCGCTGGCCGACATTGCTCAGTCGGTCACCGGAAGGACTCCGGGAACCCCACAGTATCAAAGTCGCCTGCAGGCTCATCTGGAGGCGACCGAGGCGTGGCTGAAGGTGGCGCGCGAGGGGCTGCAGTCGGGGCAGCAGGTGGCTCCCAGCCCCGCCTTTCCGGCCGAGCTGGCTCCGTTTGAGGGCAACGCAGCTCCTACGGTTCTGTACAACGGCATGATTCACATGCTGGCGGGATTTGGGATTCGAGGAGCGATCTGGTATCAGGGTGAGAGCAATCATACGGAGGGGATGCTGTATCTGGAAAAGATGAAGGCATTGGTCGGTGGCTGGCGGGCTTTATGGGGCCGCGAGTTTCCGTTTTACTACGTGCAGATTGCTCCGTTTAATTACGGCAGTCAGGATCCCACGGTACTGGCTCAGTTCTGGGAGGCGCAGGCTGCTGCTCAGCAGGCGATTCCTCACAGCGGTATGGTGGTCATCAATGACATTGCGACGCTGAATGACATTCATCCGCCGAACAAGCAGGACGTGGGTCAGCGACTGGCCTTGTGGGCTTTGAAGCACGATTACGGCCGGGAAGAGCTGGTCGCGGCTGGTCCGGAGGCGGAGCGACTGGAATCCGCAGATGGCGTCTTGAAGGTGCATTTCCGAAATGCGGCGGGCGGGTTGAAATCGCGGGATGGCAAGCCATTGAGTCACTTTGAGATCATTGGCCCGGGTTCAGGAGGATTTCATCCGGCGGAGGCAGTGATTGAGGGGTCGTCCACGGTTGTGCTGCGATCGGCAAAGGTGGCGCAGCCGACAGCAGTCCGGTTTGCGTGGCATCTGCTGGCGGAACCCAACCTGAGTGGTGGCACGGGGCTGCCGACAGGAGCCTTCCGGCTGGGTGAAGTGCCATCGTTTCTGAGTGGTCTGTCGATTTCCAAAGAGTATCGACTGGTTTATGACTATGACCTTGCGAGGCTGGGTCCAGCCCCGGCGCCGACGGCTGATCACAGTGCGGACATTGCGGCATTTGATCGAGTGGCGTATCTGCTGGAACTGACGGAGGGTTCCGGGAAGATGCAGAACGTGTTTGTGTCACTGGACGCTTTTACGAAGCAGCCGAAGCAGCTGGGAATTCCGACATTTGCCAGTGCTGCGTTTTTCCAGCAGCCGGTGAGTGGTCTGGAGATTTTCACGGACGTTCCGGGTTTACAGGCGGGCAAGTCTGCGCGGGGTCAGATGGAGTTCTGGCCACACAATTACGCGATGGAGAACACGGCGAACGTACCGGGTGCGGCGGGCAATGTCTATGACTCGGGCGACAGTAC
>CAXBSH010000358.1:0-5987 GCA_963977705.1 uncultured Planctomycetaceae bacterium | reverse complement strand
AATTGATGATCAGCAGCGGCCGGGTGGTGCCCGACCAGTCGCCACCAGAGACGATCTCGAACTGGCTCTGCAGCAGCTGCTGCAGGGTCAGCCTGTGGCTGTCCCGGAAACCCCGGTCGATGGGTGCCTGCTCAGTGCGCCTGCTGTTCCCGGTCCTGCGGTCACGTGGGCTGACGGAATCGGGTCACTGGTGTATCAGAAATGTGCCGGTTGTCATCGACCGCAGTCTGCCGCTCCCTTCTCGCTGCTCAGCTATGATGATGCCGTCGCCAATCGACAGATGATTGCCGAAGTGGTCAGTAATGAAACCATGCCACCGTGGTACGCCGCAGGCAGTCATGGACAGTTTCAGAATGACAGTTCACTGACTGACGAACAGCGGCGGGCACTGCTGGCGTGGGTCGCAGCCGGAGGTCCAGCCGGTAATCTGTCACAGGCACCGGAACCCCCGCCAGCCCCGGACAGCGAATGGCGAATCGGGAAACCTGATATGGTGATCAGCATGCTGGGCCAGCACAGTATTCCCGAGACGGGATTTGTGCCCTACCGATACACGGTGCTGCCATGGGTGTTTCTGCAGGAAACGTGGGTCGAGGCGTTTGAAATTCGTCCACTCAATCCCGGAGTTGTGCATCACTGCAACATGGCGTACGTGTCCAGTGATGGTGTCGGTGAAGAAACATTCATCACCGGTTATGTACCCGGTGGTCAGCCGATGGATCTGGGGCGATTCGGGAACGGTGCGGCGTTTCGAATTCCGGCCGGTTCTGCGCTCGGACTGCAGATTCATTACACCACAACGGGCCGTCGTGAACAGTGTCGGATTCAGGTGGGTCTGCGTTTTCCGCGAACGGCAGTCAGAAAGCAGCTGCGACACTTTCTGCTTGACCCGCGTCGCTGGAAGATCCCGCCGTTTGAGCCGGCGTATGAGGTGCAGGCGGCACGCAGACTGGATCGCGACATTGATCTGCTGGGCATGTTTACCCACATGCATGTGCGGGGACGTGATATGACGTTTGTGGCAACGATGCCCGGCCAGCCCGCTACCACGCTGCTGCAGATCCCTAACTACAACTTTGAATGGCAGCTGGGCTACGAGCTGAGACCGGGAACCCGACTGCTGCCCAGCGGAACCGAGATTCGTGCGATCGCACACTTCGATAATTCTGTATTCAACCCGTTCAATCCGGATCCTGCGAAGGCCGTCGGATACGGACTGCAGACCGTGGATGAGATGTTCAACGGCTTTGTATTCTTTGTCGATCAGCATGAAGATCTGCAGCTGCAGATTGACCCGCGGAATGGACAGGTGCGGAGTACTGCAGCCACAAGGTGAGCATATCAGCCGCCGCGACGTCGACGAGCACCTACAGGTGTTTTCCAGCGGCGATGAACCCAGAAGTACTGCTCAGGAGCTTTGCGGATCAAACGCTCAAGGGCCGCTGTAAAATCCTGAGTCAGGCGTTCAATCGCGTCCTCGGTCTGATAATGCTGTGGATCAAGGACCGCTTCCGTCGTCAGACAGAAACGCACCCAGCGGGCCGTTCTCTGTTGATCTGCCGGCAGTCGCCACGCTCCCCCGACAACCACCATCGCGTTGTACTGCAGTGCCAGCAGTGCGATGGACTTGAACGTAGACGCCGGTCGACCAAAAAAGTCCACAAAGACTCCGCTGCGACCTGCATCCTGATCACACAGCAGCGATGCCATCCCGCCGCGCTGCAGCACATCTGAGACCTCGGCACCCGCACCCGCTTTGGATACCAGCTGATTGCCGGTGGATTCACGAAATCTCTGAAACCAGCGATGCAGCCACGGGTTATCCAGATCGCGAGCTACGACCGCTGATGGAAATCCGAAGTGCCCGAAAGTCGCTACACTGATTTCCCAGTTACCAAAGTGTCCGCTCAGAAACAGCACCGGTCGACCTTCCAGAATCGCCCGCACACACTGCTCACGCCCCTCAAATGTCAGCACCTCCGCACAGTCTGCGAGGCGAAATCGACGCGGCAGCTGCACCATCTCGCAGACCATGCGAAACAAATGTCGCCACATCCCGAAGAACAGTCGTTGTACTTCAGCGTCCGACAGCTCTGCACCAAACGCGGTCCGCAGGTTTTCAGCAGCCACCGAATAGCGATTCCAGCGCGGGGGCAGCTGACAAATCAGCCACGCCAGTGCATCGGCCAGAGCAAATGCAGTGCGGTGCGGCAGACACTGCACAATAAACAGCAGAACGCGAAACACAGCGTATTCGCCAAAGTGTCGTGCGGTCTGTTGCCAGGTCCCCTGCATCCGTGGAATCCTTCGTCCGCAGTTCCATTCAGGCGGCTGATCTGTGCAGGCTGAGTTTCTGCCGGATCAGTGGATCCAGCAGCTGTCCGATCGTCAATCCCAGCGCCGCTGCAGCCATCGGTACAAGGCTGTGGTCCGTCATCCCGGGAATCGTGTTGATCTCCAGCACAGCGAAACTGCCATCGGCACGCAGACGGATATCCGTGCGAGTCAGGTCAGAGGCACCAGCAGCCTGCACTGCACGAACTGCCGCTGCCGGTAGTGCTGCCGGGATCTGCAGGGGATTGACGACGTAACGAGTTGTCGGGGATTGATACTTGGCTGCGTAGTCGTACCAGTTTCCCGAGGGCAGGATCTCCACCAGCGGAAGAACCTGACTGCCAGCCAGCGAAACCGTGATTTCACGACCCTCCACAAACTCCTCGATCAGACATTCGTCACCCCAGCGGAATGCCTCGGCCAGCGCGGCAGGCAGTTGAGCCGGCACCTGAATGATGCTGATACCGATGCTGGAGCCCTGCTCTGCAGGTTTGACAACAAGGGGCCAGCGCAGGTCAGCAATGGACTGCAGCACAGTTCGCTGAGACTCCTGTTTCCGAACGGCAGTCCCGGCTGGAATCGGTATCCCAATGGATTGCAGCAGCTGGCGAGTTCGCAGCTTGTTGAAGGTGAGTTCACAGGCAGCCGGAGAACTGCCCAGCCACGGAATACTCAGACGCTGCAGACGCTGCTGCAGACTGCCATCTTCCCCACCCATGCCATGCAGCATCGGAACAATCAGATCCGCCTGCCGCAGTCGCAGGTCCGTGCAGGCTGGGTCGATGGTATCCAGAAGTTCGGCCGGATAACCGAACTGGCAGAGACTGGCGACTGTGCTGCGGCCACTGGCGAGACTGATTTCTCGTTCGGCCGAATGCCCTCCGCAGAGCACCAGAATTCTGACAGGAGTTCCTACCACACGCGGATTTCCAGATCGAGATCCACGGAATACTTCTGGGCAATCGTGCGGCGGATGCGTTCGATCAGCTCTTCAACGTCCGTCGCAGTGGCCCCTGCTTCCGTCACGATAAAATTGGCGTGCCGTTCGCTGACACGAGCCTTGCCGCTGGCGGCATTCTTCAGTCCACTCTGCTCAATCAAGGCACCAGCACTCAGGCCACGCGGATTGCGGAAGATACAGCCAGCCGACTGATCTGCCAGCGGCTGAGTCGATCGTTTCATGATCCAGTTCTTACGCATGCGGCGAGTCAGCTCTTCAGAGTCGTCACGCTGCAGCTGCAGAGTGACCGAAAGTACCAGCGCATCCTGAAAGCTGCTGCGACGATACGCGAATGACAATTCATCGCCGCGTCGCACTGCAACTTCGCCGTCCTGCGTCAGCACTCGAATGGACTGCACCAGCTGCCCGATGTCGCCCTGACGTCCTCCGCTGTTACCCACAACTGCCCCACCCACGGTGCCGGGAATCCCAACCAGATGTTCAACACCTCCCAGTCCCGCGCGGGCTGCTTCGGTCACAAGGCGGGACAGCAGCGTACCACCACCGGCAGTGACCTGAGTGTCACTGATGCTGATTTCCGCCAGAACCGGCTCAGTCACACGGATTACCGCACCGCGGACACCGGCATCCCGGACCAGCAGATTGGATCCGGAACCCAGAATGTGGACCGGAATTCCCTGAGCCCGACAGACGTGCAGAACGTCCAGCAGTTCAGCCTCGTTACGCGGTGTCAGCAGATATTCGGCCGGACCACCCACCCGCAGCCATGTCAGTGGCGCCAGTGAAGCCTCACGCTGCAGAATCTCGCTGAATTCTTCGATTGATCTGGTCATGAATCGTATCTGTCCTGCCTGCTCCCAGTGTTACCACGATGTCCCCCGGACGCACTACATGGTCTAATGTTACCGCCACGTGGTCAAGGTCCGCTGAGATCTTTGCCTGGCTGTGGCCGTTTCTGATCAGCCGGACAAGCTGCCGCGACAGCTCCAGAGCTTCCCCGGGGGCTGCCATTTCACGAACTGGCAGCGCCGGCA
The DNA here is from genome assembly GCA_963977705.1 of uncultured Planctomycetaceae bacterium. Classification (GTDB taxonomy): domain Bacteria; phylum Planctomycetota; class Planctomycetia; order Planctomycetales; family Planctomycetaceae; genus SXXK01. The sequence goes on along the minus strand of CAXBSH010000358.1, from coordinate 1,658 downwards.
GCACATACGACTCGTCCGCAAGGCTCAGGGCCCCGGCAAATGCCGACATCAGCCCCCGCAGCCGACTGCACTGATGAGGTTCAAATACGGCAAGGATCCGCCGCCCGGGAAAACAGCTGCGAAGAGTCGTCAGCACGGCCTGCACTGCCGTCGGATGATGGGCGTAATCATCAAAGAAATCGGCGCCACGCCATACCCCCCGATGCTCAAGACGACGCTGCATGCCGGGGAAATCGGCGAGAGCAGCAGCGGCCTGTGATGGCGATAACCCCAGTTCCACGCCCGCTGCCACCGCCATTGCTGCATTCGCGGCATTATGCAGACCAGGGACCGATAGCCGCACTCGAACCTGTTCACCACTGCGATGCCGCAACAGAACGTCCTGCCTCAGCCGTCCAGTAGCAGACAACGGCTGACCGGAGTCGCTGAGGGCTGCGTATGTCCATGTCCTGGCAGCAGAATCAGCCCCCTGTTGACTAACCTGTCCCACACCCGTAATGCGCCGGTTGACACTCGCTGCGACCGTCACTGCAGCAGGGCAGTCCGCATTGACCACGCAGACGCCGGATGTCGGCAGCCGCGAAAGAAATTGCTGAAAGGAGCCCTCTGCCGCCCCCGGTGCTGCAAACCAGTCCAGATGATCCTGTTCGATCCCAGTCAGAATCGCCAGTTCCGGAGATAATGCCAGGAACGAATCACGATACTCACAGCTTTCAAGCACCATCCGCGCCGGTCGGACTGCATGGGCTGGCTGCGAGCTCAGTTGAAACTCGCCACCAATATAGCGTCCGGTCGCCAGACCACTGTTCTGCAGTAACCACCACAGCATTCCGGATGTGGTGGTCTTTCCATGAGTTCCGGCAACGCAGACTTGTGTGCTGCCACGACAGAAATCACCGAGGGCTTCTGGCAGGGATTGAATCCGGCAGCCAGCACTGCGCCCGCGGGCCAACAGCGGCAGGTGATCGGGAATTGCCACGGAATGTACAATTCTGGAAAACCGGCTGAGTTCGCAGTCGTCCAGTTGCTGCCAGTTCATGGTGGCTAATGGTCGCAGGACTGAACCGGGAGCCTGTGTCCGGTGAGTTTCCGCCCAATGCTGCAGGCGGACGGCATCCGAATCACTGCCAGTGACCAGAACATGATGCGCCCGTAACAGATGGCACAGATTACTGACACCGGCACCGCACACGCCCAGCAGCAGCCAGTGTTCTGGCCCTGACGCTGGAAACGCGGAGTCGTACGGTGGGTCAGACATATGCCATCCATGGCAGGTGAATTGACGACAAACGGGCTGCGGATCCATGCAGCCGGCCGGGATTTTATCGATTCTGGGGACGATTGTCACGCCAGACCGCGGAGGTTGATAACTGGAAGTTTATCGATGATGGTGAGTCCAGTGGATTTCGTCGGATTTTTGTTATCGCGGTGTCGAAATTCGCAAAAAAAATGATTTCTAGTCAAAAGGTGATAGCTAAGGATCTTTTCACACGTCATCTTTAATACGGGAAAACCCTGCTTGTTATCTGGAAAAACGATGTCTGGTGGGGTTTTCCGCGTCAAATCTACGCTGACTGTATGATCCCGCATGCGGTGTCTGGTGTGGCGTAATCCTGCAGAAATTCCCTCCAGTACAAGGTGGTGGTGTGTCTGCCCCC
>CAXBSH010000357.1:0-6044 GCA_963977705.1 uncultured Planctomycetaceae bacterium | reverse complement strand
GGACTGGTCGTCGATTACCTCGGCCTCGCTGTGGAACTCAGAAAGGCACTTGCTCAGTACACGCAGGCTGACCAGGCCGATACGGCGATTCCCATCGATCAGGCTCTTGAAGTCCTGCTGGAGAAATACGAAGTCGTCGTGGGCATTCTGCACGGCTACGACTATTCCAGGTTCTTCACGGGCACGGCATCGCAGCGAGTCTGTGTGATCCCGGAGGCGATGGATTTTGTCCTGCAGCAGGACGATGGTCAGTCGCGATTTGTCCAGGCGGTGACTGAATTGTCGAAAGCGTACGCACTGGTGGGCACGCATGACGCGGCGATCAAGCTCCGCGAGGAGGTGGCGTTTTTCCAGTGTCTGCGGGCCCAGTTTGCTAAACTGGGCGCCGACGGAGCCGGGGGTGGCCCAGGCCGAGAGGACCTCGACGCAGCCGTCCGCCAGATTATCTCGCGATCGGTGGCATCGGACGAAGTGATCGACATCTTTGCCGCCGCAGGCATGGAAAGCCCCGACATTTCGATTTTGTCAGATGAGTTTCTGGCGGAAGTCCGGGACATGCCGCAGCGGAACCTGGCGCTGGAAGTTCTGCGGAAACTGCTCAGTGACGAGATCAAATCGCGATCGCGAAAGAATCTTGTTCAATCCCGTTCGTTCGCTGAGATGCTCGAAAAGACGATCCGGAAATATCAGAACCGCTCAATCGACGCTGCCCAGGTGATCGAGGAACTGGTGGCACTCGCCACGGATATGCGGACGGCTCGGCAGCGCGGCGAATCACTTGGCCTCACCGCAGACGAGGAAGCGTTCTATTCGGCTCTGGAGGTCAATGACAGCGCGGTCGCCGTTCTGGGCGACAAAGCTCTATGCACCATCGCTCGCGAACTGGTGGACACCGTTCGCCGCAATGTGACAATTGACTGGACCGTCAAGGACAGTGTCCGGGCGAAGCTGCGGCTGATGGTGAAGAAGATTCTGAAAAAACACGGCTACCCCCCGGACAAACGGGCCCAGGCAACGGAAACGGTCCTGCGACAGGCAGAACTGCTGTGCGCCGACTGGGCAATCTGACTAAGCATCAAGGCAACCAGAGCAAACAGCGTTATCAGTGCCAGAACGGTCCCCCAAAATCAGCGGCGACACATGGCAACCCTCACGACGGCCCGCCGCAGTTTCCCCCGCATTCCGGATTCTGCTTGATTCCGCATCACAAAAACGTCAGCATGACTTCTGCAGGCTCGGTCACGCTTCCGCCCTGCGCTCCCAAATCCCAGTCCCGCAAAACGACAACTCCCTTGCCCGATTACTCGCCACAATCGCTCCGCTCAAGACGACGCCTGCTGCACGCAGGGGCCATCGGCATGGCCGGCACACAACTGCCCAGACTGCTGAACCTGCCGCAGCTGCTGGCCGCTGATCAACAGTCAGCACGTACACCCAAATCCTGTATCTTCGTGTTCCAATACGGCGGACTCAGTCAGCTGGACTCGTGGGACCCCAAACCCCATGCACCCGCTGACCTCCGCGGACCCTATAAACCCATCGCGACCGCAACCCCCGGACTGCAGGTCGGTGAACTGATGCCGGCACTTGCCGCTGTCTCCGACAAATACTGCGTCATTCGCTCCATGAGCCATCGTGTGCCCGTCCATAACGTCGCCAACGAAATGCTGCTGGCCGGGTCCTCCACACCCCGCCGTGACTCACCCTCCCTCGGCTCCATCATCACTCGACTGCAGCCCGCACAAGCCGCCATCCCCCCCTACGTCTGGCTGCAGAAATTCGGCGGCGGAGCAGCCCCGGCTGAAGCCGCGTATCGCAGCGGAGGCTTCCTCGGAATCAACAGCAGCCCGCTGCTCATCGGCGAACAACACCTCGATAACCCCGCCACGCCCGGCTTCCGCCCCACTCCCTTCGCCTCCGCACCCGATATCTCCAACAGCCGCCTGCAGGCCCGCCGACAACTGCTCAATAACATCACTCCTCAAATCCCCCCCGAACTCTCCGCAGACCCCGCCGCCGAACGACTGCATCAGCTGCAGAATCGCGCCTTCAGCCTGCTGCAAAGCTCCAACGCCGCCAATGCGTTCCACGTCGATGCCGAACCCGACCACGTTCGCGATCGCTACGGAAGACACCCCTTCGGACAAAATCTGCTGCTCGCCCGCAGACTGGTTGAAGCCGGAGTCCGCCTGGTCAGCGTCGTCGCATGGATGGGACTGGCTCCCAACGATCGGTTCGTCAGCGTCGAAACCTGGGATATGCACGGCAACGCCGGTATCAGCATCTTCGATAATGGCTGGAACGGACTTGGCTGGGCACTGCCCCGCGCTGACGCCGCCATGGCCACACTCCTCGAAGATCTCGATGATCGCGGACTGCTCGACTCCACACTTGTCGTAATGGCCGGCGAATTCGGACGAACTCCCCGAATCAGCCGCGGTGCCTCAGCCATCGGACGAGATCACTGGCCCAATTGCTATTCCGCTATGCTGGCCGGTGCCGGTATCCCCGGAGGTACCGTTTACGGAGCCTCAGACGAAACCGCCGCATGGGTCCGCGATCAACCCGTCAGCCCCGAAGACTTCGGAGCCACCATACTGGCAACGATGGGAATCGATCCACGCACCAGACTGAGCCCTGATGGCTTCACACTGCCAGCCAGCGACGGACAATCCATCTTCAATCTGTAACAACACCCGCCCAACAGCAACCTACGAAGCTCGCTGCATCGCCCGCAGCATCGCCTCGCCCATGCCACCCGGGCTGGCAGAAACCACAACTCCCGCCGCTGACAAAGCCGCCATCTTTTCGGCAGCCGTACCGCCACCGCCGGAAATGATCGCACCCGCATGACCCATCCGCTTACCCGGAGGTGCCGTCTGGCCCGCAATAAATCCAGCCATCGGCTTCGTCACGTGCGACTTAATATACTCAGCCGCAGCCTGCTCTGCACTGCCTCCAATTTCACCAATCAACAGAATCCCCTCAGTACCAGGATCGTCCTGGAACATCTTCAGCAACTCGATGTAACTGGTCCCGTTGATCGGGTCCCCGCCAATCCCCACCGCAGTACTCTGCCCCAGACCCACACGACCCAGCTGCCACGCAGCCTCGTAAGTCAACGTACCGCTCTTACTGATGATCCCAATCGTGCCCGGCTTGTGAATGTAACCCGGCATGATCCCGATCTTCGCGACACCCGGAGTAATCACGCCAGGACAGTTCGGACCAATCAGCCGCGATGTGGATTTCTCCAGACCCCGACGGACTCGCAGCATGTCCATCACCGGTATCCCCTCGGTGATCGCCACAATCAGCTCCATCCCCGCGTCCGCCGCTTCCAGAATCGCGTCAGCACAGAACGGCGGAGGCACAAACACCATGGACGTGTTCGCACCCGTCTTCTCGCGAGCCTCTCGGACAGAATTGAAAACCGGAAAACCATCGACCGTCGTGCCGCCTTTGCCCGGAGTCACCCCGCCGACAAAAACGTCCACGCCCGGCTGACACTCAGCCGCATACTCACGACACTTCTGACTGTGAAACAATCCGGAGTTTCCAGTGATGCCCTGAGTAATAACTCGAGTTGCCTTCGATACCAGAATGCTCATGACAGGGGTTTCGCAAACAAGAGTTCAATAACCGGAGAAATCAGTACACAACTCAGGCATTCAATGCCCGCACGACCTTCTGAGCCGCATCCGTCAGATCCGTTGCCGCAATGATCGCACGACCACTGGCCTGCAGCATCTCACGAGCCTTCTCGACGTTCGTACCCTCAAGGCGAACCACCAGAGGAACGTTAAAGCCCACCTTCTCGTAGGCATTCAACAGCGCCGACACAATAATGTCACAACGCATAATCCCACCGAAGATGTTCACCAGCACCGCCTTCACGTTGCTGTCCGCCAGAATGATGCGAAAAGCTTCCGTCACCTGATCCTCGTCCGCACCACCACCCACGTCCAGAAAATTGGCCGGCTCGCCACCGTGCAACTTGATCAGGTCCATCGTGCTCATCGCCAGACCAGCACCATTCACCAGACAGCCAATGTTGCCATTCAGCTTGACATAGCTGAGCCCTGTATCGGCAGCACGCACCTCTGCCGGCTCTTCCTCAGACAAATCCCGCAGCGCCACCACATCCTTGTGACGGAACAAAGCATTGTCGTCAAAAGTCACCTTCGCATCCAATGCCAGCATCTGACCGTCTTCGGTCACCACCAGCGGATTGATCTCTGTCATGCTGCAGTCATAGTCCACGAAAAATCGGCAGATCTTCGGCAGAAACTTTTCTGCACTGCGGACCGCTGCAGCGTCCAGACCCAGGGCATAAGCCAGCTTCCTCGCCTGATACGGGTACAGACCCGCGACCGCATCAAACGGCTCCTGCAGAATCTTCTCTGGCGAATGCTTCGCCACCTCTTCAATCTCCATGCCACCTTCCGACGACATGATCAACACCGGACCACCCGCCTCACGGTCCACCACAATTCCCAGATACAATTCACGAGCAATCTTCAGGCCCTGCTCGACAAACAGAGTATTCACCTGCTTGCCCGCCTCACCCGTCTGAATCGTCACCAGAGTATTGCCCAGCATTCGAGCTGCGTTCTGCTGAGCCTCTGCGGCGGAACGCACCAGCACCACACCACGCTGCTCTGGATGCTCTGTAAATCGCCCCTTGCCACGACCACCCGCGTGAATCTGCGACTTTACGACAGCCAGCGAGCCACCCAGAGTTGTAAAGGCCTGAGCCGCCTCGTCGGGTGTTCGAGCCACAATGCCCTGAGGTACCGCTACACCCGCAGCACGCAATAACTGCTTCGCCTGATACTCATGAATTTTCATGCTGACGCCGCCGGATTCTGTCTGAAATCACCTGCCACTTTTCCCCAAACCTGACGGCACGATACTGCCGGTCGGTGTGACATCGACTATAGCGGGCTGGGGCAGCATGTTCGAGCGCGACGGGGATGTCTGAGGCGAATTCCTGAGAAAACCGGAATCACTTGCCAACGATCGGCAATGGACTGTTCCGCTCACGCACCAGGGTCAGACAACGCCCGGAATCCGAATACCGGCACTCACTCAGATAAGCCCGCATTAACAACAGGCCACGGCCAAAAGGACGCTCAAGGTTCTCTTCCAGAGTCGGATCCGGGACCAGCTCCGGATTAAACCCCTCACCCTCGTCCTGCACCGTCACACGCACCAGCAACTCCGATAACTCACACTCAATCCGGACTTGCTTGTCAGCTGCGTACCGATTGCCATGACGAATCGCGTTGCTGATCGCCTCCTCAAGGGACAATCGCATCGCAAACACATCACGCATCGAAAACTGCAGGTCCTGCATCAGACCAATAACGCGGTCCTGCACCGCCATTCCCGCCGTCATCTGACTGGGAATCACAGTCTCAAACTGAACAGGACCCGCCATGCTGCCCGGCCCTCCCGCTCGTTGCAGTTACCCCTTGCCCACAGCAACTAAAACTTTTCAATCGCCTGATCAAGGTCGTTGCAGATCGTCAGGACGCGAGGCAACTGGAGCAGCTGGAAGACCTCAAAGATGTCCTTGCGAATATTGCACAGCACCAGTTTCCCCTGAGCCACCTTCAGCTTTTTGTCGAGACTCATCACTCGGCCAATCGCCGCACTGGAAAGATACTCCACTGCCTTGAAGTCCAGCACCACCTTGCCGTCCTTGGGCTTGTCTGTATCCAAGAAGCGGCCCGCGTCGTAGGTGCTCACGCCTGTGGTGCCGTCGTGGAACACGAAGAACAGCCCGTCGCCACCGTCGAGCGCCTCGAACCACAGAAGTCGGGCTGGGTCACAGCTGGTCCAACTCACATGGCGCGGGCCGGTGCGCACGCCTTCGATCGGGATGTTTTCTTCCAGCGGCACATCGGCCACAAGGTAAGTTCGCTGGCCGTTCATGTCCCATACCGAAATCTCCTGCGGAAAGGAAGTGTAGGGCAGCGTGTACGAGAACGGCCGTTTGATGATCGTGACCAGAATATATTGGCCGTCGGGAGAGAGCT
>CAXBSH010000356.1:0-6044 GCA_963977705.1 uncultured Planctomycetaceae bacterium | reverse complement strand
GCATGTTAGCCCGTTGCTCCGCCACTCCGTGGGCTGATAACCACTCACCTCCGCATCGTCACCAAGCTGGTGCTCGGAGGTCGTAGCATGGGCTTCAGCCCGTGTCGTCCACCGCGTTCAAGCCCCCCCAAGGCGAGCCGTTAGCGTAAACTGACGGTTGTTGTTGGGCGTCACCGAGCTGGTGCTCGGAGGTCCCAGGGAAGTCCCCTTTGGGAGGGCGAGGCTCCTGCCGAGCCGAAGTGCACTGTCACTGTTCAGTTGTCGTTGTTGGCCAACAGCCGTAGCCCGAGCATTCCTGCTCGGCCCCGTCCATAAAAAAACACTGGGGATTTCAAGGCTGACAAGAATTACGTGCCCGGGCTAAAGCCCAGACGACGACTTTTGTCCTTCGCGTCATTCCGGCCCGGCCGCTTTTTCCTTTTTCAACGCACGCAAAGTTCCCCTTGGGAGGGCGAGGCTCCTGCCGAGCCGAGGGTTGGTGTGTGAGTGTTCCCGAGCTTGCACTCGGTGGTCGTAGCATGGGCTTCAGCCCGTGTCGTCCACCGCGTTCAAGCCCCCGCAGATGCGAGCCGTCAGCGTCAGCTGACGGGTGTTGCTGTGTTGCATTCCCGAGTTGGTGCTCGGTGGTCCCGGGTTTGTGCTGCATTCCCTGAAGATTCGGGAATCGAGTCACGATCGGAAGTGCAAATGGGTGAGAATTGCTTCGCTGGAGTCGCCATTCCAATTGCCTATGGCAATTCGTGGCAAGTGTTTGAAATCTCGGGAGCTGCACTCCCATGCGACGCTGAGGTGCGTCAATCAGAAATCTTTCGGAGTGACCAGTCTGGAAGATCTGCGTCTTGTTCGCTGCCTTCTTTATGATAATGCGTGACTCAAATGTACTGCTTGACATATCTGTCACACTTGACTAACATTTGGTTTATGACTGTCTCTCCACCAATTCCGGCTTTCAATGGCGACGGATTGCTTCCGGCAGGCGACTACATTCTCACATTGGCTGAATTGCAGGACAGTCTGCTGGTCAATGGTCCGGCCGGAAAGGCGAAAATCCCGAACTGGGATATGGGATGGCGAATGCACCTTGTGGAAAACCCTGGGATTCTTTGTCGCCAGTTGTGGCAAGTTGGGATTTCTGAGATTTACGTTGATGGCTCGTTTGTTGAAGACAAATGCCATCCGAATGACATCGACGGTTACTTTGAATGCGATTTACAGTACCTGGCCAGCGGTCATCTGGAACGAGATCTGAATCTCATCGATCCTTACAAAGTCTGGACGTGGGATCCGTCAGCTCGAAGGGCCTGCCGTGGATTCTCCAGGCGTCAACTACCGATGTGGCATGTGTACCGAGTCGAACTGTATCCGCATGTTGGCCAGTTGTCTGGACTTCGGGACAAGCATGGAAACGAACTGGAATTCCCATCAGCGTTTCGACTCACACGGGGCCAAAGCCTGCGTAAGGGAATTGTCAAAATCGGAGGTGAACGATGATTCGAAACGAAGCAGAATACCAGGCAGCGGTCCAGCGTCTGAAAGGCGAGTCCCAACGTCTTCGGCAGCAGGAGAAACAATTGAAAGAACTCAAGCTTGCAAAAGAAGAAATCAAACGTGTTCTGGACCCGATTCAGTCGTTTCATTTGCAGCTGAAGGAAGAGGTTCAGAGCTATGAACGGCTGAAACGCGGCGAGTTTGATGAAGTACGAAACTTTGACGGGATGGGGCGTCTGTTTGTCGCCCTGCGAATTTCTCAGGGGATGACGCAGAGGGAACTTGCGGAGCGGTTGGGTGTCCATGAGTCTCAAGTTTCCCGTGACGAACGGAACGAATACCATGGCATCACATTGGAGCGAGCCAATCGATTGTTGGATGCACTTGGTGCTGATACCAGAACTGCAGTCATGCAGGTCCATCCTGTGGCCACCAGGCGTGCTGCCGAGACGCAGGTGAGTTGAGGCTCCCACCAGAATTTTTTACCTGTCGCGTTCTTTTCCGATTTGGCAGGAGCCTCACCTTCCCCCGAAGGGGACTTCACCTTTGTGTCCGGGCTGAAGCCCTGGCTACCGTGTCGCTTTCGGCTCGGGATGAGCTTTGCCCTCCCAAAGAAGGGTGTACCCCCTCGACGTTCTGCACTCTTCCATCGACTCTCGTTCGCCGCATACGTTTTCGATGAAGTGCGTCCGGAAGATTCAAAATACCGTTACGACTCAAACGAATGCGCTGCAAGAAACTCAGCTGGCGTCAGTACGGGGCAAGCTCCGGATGCCGGAAAATGACTGATGTTTCGACTGACAAGGCAAGCCGCTTCGACCTGCGTCGCGCTTAAGTACTGAATTGCATCTTCGAAATCGACGAATCCTGAAGCAATCGCGTCGTTGATGATATTTTCGTCACAAGGCACCGGTGTGAACGAATCACGAATCAGCGTCAACGCACGTCTTGCCGTTTTCAGGTCCGTAAGGCGTCGCACAATGTAGAACGTATTGCTGAATGTCAGCACCGAAACCAGCCCTGTGATCGTCCGCCGTTCTGAGAGCGTCCACAGCGCCGCCGAGTCCTCATAAAAAGGCTGCCGAATGGCCAGCACATCAATCAGAATGTTCGTATCGAAAAAGACCTTCATGTCGGGAACTTGTGCTTTGCCGCAAGAGCTTCTTCGAGCACATCACGGTCGGACTTGCCTTCCGGCAACTGGATCAGGCCTGAAGCCTGCTTTGCTGCGGGGCCAATGAGTTGTGGCTTATGGTCTCGATGGGACAGCAGCCGAACGATTCTTGAAAACATGGCCGAAACACTGGTACCGTGAAGCCTGGCCATGCGATGTGCTTCTGCAATCACATCGGGCTAGGCACTGAGAGTCAGTTTTTTCATACCAGCTGCTCCTTTATACGTCTCTTTTTTCTCAGATGATACGTGCGACATGGGACGTAATCAACAGAAAAACTTGCGGCCGAAGATGCTTCGGGGTACGTACCGCCCGTCAGTATACTCTGAGTGGCGATGGAGTGGTTCAGTCTGCATCCCCGGCCCAGCCGCTGATCAGTGTCCTGTGGCAGCCACGGTCAGCCGTGCGGCAGACGGTATCTCCTGCCTGATTTCAAACACTACCGGAGCGTGAGGCTCTAGCCGAACCATGGATCAGTAATCAGTAATTGCAAAGTCGCCCTCCCCCAAAGGGGACTTCACGTTTGTGTCCGGGCTGAAGCCCTGGCTACGGTTATGACCATGGTCTGTTCTGGTTCAGCGATCTGTCGCAATCTGAACCGCTGAGTGATGTTCCGCGCCGCTGTTACTCCCGCCAGGGCGAGATTCTTTGATCCGAATTGAACGACAGACGGAGTTGTCCCTGCAGTCTGGAAAGACTGCGTGCCTGACTGTCCGACAGCTCTCGAAGTCTCAGGATGAGTAGCCCGGAATGACGACTCAGACTTGCTGCCTGCGCGTCTGACAAAGCTCGTATACCCCACAGTTCAAGTTCACCCTGATGCCTGCTCAAGCTCGCTGCCTGAGCATCCGACAGAGATCGCACAGCAGAAAGACGAAGTGCCCCACGGTGCCGGCTGAGGCTGTCAGCCTGCGCGTCTGACAGAGATTGCAGGGCACTGAGCAACAGGTCACCCTTGTGCTGGCTGAGACTGGCTGCCTGAGCATCTGACAGCGAGTGCAGTCCGGCGAGTGACAGCGTTCCCTGACAATGACTCAGACTCTCTACCTGTGCGTCAGAGAGAAACTGCACACCGCCCAGCAGCAGCTGCCCCTGATGCTGGCTGAAGAAGGCCGCCTGAGTCTCCGTCAGGGTTTTCAGGCCATTCAGTGAGAGCAGCCCCTGATGATGGCTTAAAATCTCTGCGTCCCGATCTGAAATTGCAGCCAATCTGTCCAGCACAATGTCACCCTGATAACGCCCCAGCAGATTCACCTGAGTCTCTGAGAGTGATTTCAACTGATGCAGGAAGAGTATCGGGTTCTTGCGCATCAGCTGCTGCAGAGTGGCATCTGACAGCGGCATCACGTCACCAATTACCAGTTCTGCCGCTTTAGTCCGCTGCAGCAACTGATACTGCGTGTCGGAAAGAACAGTTAAACCAGTCAGGTACAGATTGCCCCGGTGATGACTCAGGATCTCAGCCTGCGTGTCAGAAATCGACGTTAGGCCGCCCAGTGACAGATCGTTCTGGTGCTGGCTGAGGTATCGCGCCTGAGTGTCTGTCAGGGAGGTCAGTCCATTGAGAATCAACCCTCCCTCATGACGACTCAGGATCTTTGCCTGCTCATCAGAAATTGCGATCAGATTCGGCAAGTCAAGCTCATCCCGGTACTGGATCAGGTTCTTTGCCTGAATGTCGGAAAGAGAACTGAAACCGCCAAGGGTCAGTCGGTTATCGAAATGCAGGCCTGTTCTGCTGGGCGATAATTTCAGAGCGGATCGAAACATGTCTGAAAAGGATCTGCTCTGCCGGCGATTCAAGGCTTTCGCCTCTGAGGCGGAAAGCGAAGTCAGCCCCGAAAGTTCCAGAGAATTTCTGCGTTGACTGAGGCTTTTCGCCTGAGAGACAGAAAGGGTCGTCAGGCCATTCAATGACAGATGCTGCATGTGGTGACACAGCAAATCCAGCTGTTCATCTGAAATCGCCCGGACTCCATCAAGTTTCAGGTGTTTATTGTGGTTTCCAAGATAATACGCCTGCGCATCAGAAAGTGTTGTCAGTCCACCCAATTCCAGATCGCCCTGGCGAGTGCAGAGTCTTTCCAGCTGGTGATCGGACAGCGACGTCAGGCCATTCAGACGCAGAGCATGCAATTCATGATGTCGCAGACTTTCCGCCTGGCTGTCGGTCAGTGATGTCAGGCCTGACAGGTCAATATCACCTGAATAAAAACTGAGACTTTCGACCTGCTGATCTGAGACAGACTTCAGGCCCTGCAGGTCGAGCAGCGGACCGTGATGCCGACTTAAACTTTCAGCCTGTTCATCGGTCAGTGATGCCAGGCCCTTCAGATGCAAAGGTCCCTGCCACATTTGCAGCAGGTCTGCGGCCGAGTCTTCAAGGTGAGTGTAACCTGTCAGATCCTGCAGTTCACCGTCCAGAAACCGTTCTGCAGTTGCCACCGTCAGTAATCGGTCCGGCAGTTCGTCACACCAACCCGCTGGCGTCAGGCAGCAGCAAGCCAGCAGCAGGGCAAACAAATCGGTATTCCGGCGTGCCCGTGACATTCACACTCCCCCAAAACAATCCGACGAAACCGTGCTCGACACACAACTCTACCCGACACACAACTATAGAAGTGATGTCCCTGGATTCTCAATGGCAATTCCCAGTGAACTGTTCGACTGTTCGACGAAACGCTTCAATGGGGAACATCAGCGAGGGGTTTTTTCAGTCAATTGTCGTACGGGCATTTCATGGCCGTACATCTTCAGGGCGATTTCAAGCCTGAGCCTCTGCGTGGACATCGGACCTTTTTCGGCGAGAACCTGTCGCATGATCCAGTCGCGGGACCATTGGAAGATTTGCTCCGCACGTGCCACCTTGACGTGCATAGGCATCGCATCAATCTGTTCCTCATTTTTTCGTTGAACGACTGACAAGAAATGACATCCAAAAGAACATTTGAAGTCTGCGATTGCTGCGTGGAGCGAGTGTACAGATCAGTGGTCAGTGGTCAGTGGTCAGTGGTCAGTGGTCAGTGATCAGTGATCAGTGATCAGTGGTCAGTGGTCAGTGATCAGTGATCAGTGGTCAGTAAGTCGCTCTCGGGAGGGCGAGGCTCCCGCCGAGCCGAACGGCTCCCCCCAATCGCCGTACAGGCGAGCCATTAGCGTAAGCTGACGGTTGTTGTTGGGCGTCACCGAGCTGGTGCTTGGTGGTCGTAGCATGGGCTTCAGCCCGTGTCGTCCACCGCGTTCAAGCCCCCCAAGGCGAGCCGTTAGCGTAAACTGACGGTTGTTGTTGTTGGCCGTCACCGAGCTAGTGCTCGGTGGTCCCAGGGAAATCCCCCTCGGGAGGGCGAGGCTCCCGCCGAGCCGAAGTGCACTGTCACTGTTC
>CAXBSH010000355.1:0-6048 GCA_963977705.1 uncultured Planctomycetaceae bacterium | reverse complement strand
CCACGAAACCCGTGCGGCCACGAGTCCGTTGCGGCGTGTTTTTGGTTTGTGCCGTCCGTGTTTTTGCGATTCAGGCCAGGAGGGCCTTTTTCCGATAGCCCAGGGCGCAGCCCTGGGTCTGGGGCGCCCCCACCCCACAATTGGCCAACGGCCATAGTCAACGTAGCCTTGGGCAACGCCCTGGGAAAACCCCAGCCGAAAATCATGGATTTCCTCGTCCGCAGCAGCGGAGCTGCATCACCAACACCGCATTTTTATGGGTAATGACAAGGCTTCAGCCCGTGTCGTCCACCGCATTCAAGCCCCCTAAAGGCGGGCCGCTGAGCATCGGGGCGAGGAACTGGGCCAGCGCTGTCGGCTCGGCGGGAGCCTCGCCCTCCCAAAGGGAAATTCGCTGACCGCTGGTTACTGGTTACTGGTTACTGATTACTGATTACTGATTACTGATTACTGATTACTGACCACTGATCACGCCTCGCCCTCCCAAGGGGGAGGGGAGGGGCGTCACATCCGAATCACGGGCAGCAGACTGACGCTGCCGTTGGTGACTGTGTTCAACTGGACAAGGATCCCGGGGTTGGCTTCCAGATTGGTCGGGGGCAGCTCTTTGGCCAGCACCGTTTCTGTGAAGAAACGCAGCAGGTCACGGATCGGAGCATCCGTGATGTCTTCCAGCAAACCCTCGGCCTTCTCTCGCAGACGCTCAACCAGCACCTCCGCCTTGTCAAACACCTCGCACGCCTCAAAGATCTCACGCAGGCGGCGAACGCGAGCCTCCGGGCCACCACAGTCCTGCTGGCCCGTCAGAATTGCCTGCAACTCGGTGCGCTGACTGTCCGTGCCGTCCTTCAGGGCCAGAGCCAATAAGACTGTGGGACGCAATGAGGCAGCGTCCTGGCCCGCTACCAGTTTGTTGTCCGAATCGCCCTGCCAGTCCTTCAGATCGTTCAGCACCTGAAAGGCGATGCCCACATGCCGACAGAACTGCGATACCACCGTCGTACGAGCCAACGGATGATCGGCCAGTCGCAGACCGGAATACAACGCCGCTTCAAAGGCCGGGGAGGTCTTCAATGCGTAAATCTGGAGCGCATCCAACGGGGACAGATTCCAGTCCGGTGACTTCTGGAACGCCATCTCAGCGCCCTGGCCGTCACACAATCGCAAATGCGCGGTCGACATGCTGTTCAGGACATCCAGAGCCGCAGCAGGATGCTTGTCCGCCGCGCCGTGAATCAGCCGATAACCCAGCCCAATCAGATAATCACCGATGTTGATCGCCTGACCTGCACCATACTGCCGATGCAGCGTCTGACGACCATACCGATACTGATCGTCGTCCTGAATGTCGTCGTGAACCAGCGATGCTTTGTGAAATGCCTCGATCGCCATCGCGACGCGAGCAACCTCGTCGGGAATCTGCGGAGTCTCTGCGCCGGATGACAACATCGCTCCACCCGATGCCGCATACCACGCCGCAATCGTCATGAACGGACGAAATCGCTTGCCACCATTCGCCAGCCAGTCGTACGCTACTCGCTCTGTAAACGCTAATGCCTCACTGCACGTCTGACCGGGACCTGTCCGCTGACGCGGCAACAGACGCTCGACGTCCTGCTCGAAAACCTGAGCCGATGCACGCATCAACGGCACATAACTGGCCGTTGGCTTCTGCGGTAATGGTTCATAACGGTCCAACACCTCCCAGACCCACGCCTGATCCAGAGTCGTGTTCAGACAGTCACCGGAATGCAGAGGTACCGCGTATGATGGCACCCCCGCTATCAACACCTTGTCAATCGCCTTCTCAAGCACATTCAGACAGGCCACGCCCAGAATGCCATCAATGTAACCCGATACGATGATCTTCAGAACAACCGGAGACCCTTCAGCGACCAGCACCTTGTATCCCAGCTGCTCGGCTCGCACCTTGTAGTCCGCAATCGAACAGGCACCACAACGCTCACAGTCCAGACCAAACTGAGTATACTCGGCAGGACAACCCTCAGCATGCTTCAGACAGTGAGGCAACAACAGCATGCGACGATTGAACGGAATCGCCAGAAACTGCTGCTTCCAGAAATAGTTGCCCACCATCACCATGGAAAAGCCCAGATACTTTTCCGGCAACTGCAGCTGATTCAACAGCTCTCGACCATGATGCTCAAGCTCGTCCCGAGTAAACGCGCGGGAACGATCCAGGATCGCCGCGTACTCCTCTGCCGCTCGCTTCACTCGCTCACGCAGCTCAAGAGTCTCCGGGACAATCTTCAGGTGAGTCGTACTGCGACGACGCCCCTTCTTCCTGACCGGCAATGGATCATCGTCGTCCTGCAGAGTCTCCTGGGGAAACTCAGGACGAATCGGCTGGTCATCCGAAACATCTGCCTGGGCCTGAGCAATCGACACGGTTACACTCTCCCCGCTACACTCTCAGCACTGATCACTTGCACCTGGTCCGCACGCATTCTAGCCATCTTCGTGCGATTTCGCACGTCGATCCAACGATTTAACCCCGAGACGGCAAAGATGAGCGGATACAGAGCTTCAAAATACCAGAGTTTCGCAAAATAAAAGCCAATCGGGCTGGGCTGTTCAACTGTTCCGCTGTCAACACGCCCAGACAACCACAACGCCGCAGCATCCCCCGCAGCCCACACACCCTCACCCACGGTTCCACCCGCCTCCGCCAACTCCGCTAACACCTCCAACGCCAAACCCGTCTCCTCAACCGTACTGGCTATCCCCCGCACTGCCGAAAAACCCCCATCCGCATTCTGATTCCCACACAACCACTCCACTCCCCGCAAAGCAGCCCCAGAATCCAGCAAATTCAGAGCTGCAAACGCCCGCAAAACACGCGTCGTGCCATACAACGGATTCTCGTCGTCAACATGAAACTGATTGCCAAACCACAACGGCAACCATGTCCCGTCCCCACGCTGCTGCCGCTCCAGATAACGCACGCCACGATTCAACGCTTTTCTGAATTTCGGATCTGGAAATCCAATCCGCCGGTCCCAAAGCTGAAAGGCTCGCAACACATGAGCCGTCAGGTCGCTGGAACTGCGATCAAACGGCAACGCCCCCCAGCCCCGACAAAATGTCGGCCAGCCACCATCACGATTCTGCAGATTCAACAACCACGTCCCCGCCCGCTGTAATGCCGACTGCTCCGCCGCACTGTACTGCTCACCCTCGCCCCGCAGATGCAACACCGCCAGCATGGCCCCCGGAGTATCGTCGGCATCCGGTACGCCACCCGGAAGATCGGTCCATGACCAGCCACCCGGCGCTGCCCCGGTATACGGGTGCACCACGTGATACTGCTGCCTCAGCAACCAGTCACGCACCGCGCCCACATCCAGCTGCTGCCGCCAGCCCCCGTCGCCCGAACCCTGCAGAGCATTCACACTGAGCGTTGTGACCCACGTGGTCAGATTCGTATCAATCGGCCAGCTGCCGTCCGGTCGCACTGAAGCCTCAATAAACCGCAGACATCTGCCCACGACCGGATGCTGCAGCAATCCACAACCTATCAGACTCATACACACAAAGCTGGTCAGTGGAGTCGCCTCAAGGAATCCTCCATTTTCCGGCTGGATCGATTCCAGAACCTGCAGCGACCGATTCACGCTGGCCTTCCGCAGCCACCGCAGCACCGGATTCCAATGCCCCTGCTTGTGAAAAATCACCTGCCCGATGGCTATCAACGCCGGCAGCGCGTAACTGACCACCGGCAGTCGCATCGCCGCATAGAATTTCTGCGGCACACACGCCAGCTCAAACGGCAGCGGAATCACCTCGCGCCAGTCCACCGTTCCGGCCAGAGCACAATGGGTCAGAATCGGGACCGAAAATGTCCGGTCCCTGCCATACCGTCGCAGCAAAGCAGGTACTGCACCTGCACGCTGCACATAATCAGCTGCGGCAGTCGCCACCTGCTGATAACCCCCGGCTGCCGCACCAACTTCCAGTCGCGCCGCAAGATGAAATACCGCGTGAACCAGCATCGTTGTGGAAATGTTGCTGACACTGAGCACAGTATCGCCGAACCCACCATCGGCATTCGCATGGTCAGCCAGCCACCGCAGCCCACCTTCCGCCAGCAACCGCCAGCGTCTCGCCTCGGCCGCCAAACCTGAGCTGTCAGCCGCCTGTGTACCACCCGCCCGGACAGTCTGCTCAGCAGACTGCAGAGCCTGCAGTAACGCCATCACCGCCGTGGCAGTCGATAACGCCGACGTGGACAACTGGCCTTCCCACCAGCCACCCGCCGTGCGTCTTTGCAGGAGTGTTGCCTGAGCACTTGCTGCTGCCGCTGCAATCCGGTCGAGTTCCGCCCCCTGCATCACCGCTGTTCCTCAGTTCCGCTGCCTACTCCACAGGGGGCTCGGTCGCTGTCGGCAACTCGCCGACCACGCCAGACTCAGTCGCTGCAGATTCCGCTGCCTTCAGCTCGCCCAGCTTGCGAATGATCAGACGGTTCAATTCAGGCAGGCCACGTCCCGTCACTGCCGAAACCAGCAGCACCTCGCGTCCCGTCGTTTCCCGCAGGAATTCTGCACATGTGGAGGCATCCGGCAGCTCAGCCTTGGTGACCACCAGAATCTCAGGACGTTCTGCCAGTGACGCATCGTACAGTCGCAGCTCTTCGCGGATCTGAGCATAATTGTCGAGCGGATCAGACATGTCGCTGGGAGCCGGCTCAACCAGATGCACCAGCAGCCGAGTCCGTTCCACATGCCGCAGGAATTCGTGCCCCAGCCCCGCCCCGGCATGAGCACCCTCAATCAGACCTGGAATATCGGCCAACACATATTCGTGATCAAAATTGACATGCACCACTCCCAGATTCGGGTACTTGGTGGTGAAGGGATAGTCGGCGATTTCGGGTGTGGCCCGCGAGACACGGCTGAGCAGTGTGGATTTCCCGGCATTCGGTTTTCCCACCAGCCCAACGTCCGCGATCATCTTCAGCTCAAGCTGGATCTCGCGATATTCTCCCGGATGACCGGCTTCGGATTCCCGCGGCGCACGATTGACGGAGTTGGCGAAACGCTTGTTCCCTTTGCCACCACGGCCGCCGCGAGCCACCACAACGGTATCGCCGTGATCCTGCAGATCCTTCAGCAGATGTCCGTGCTGCAGGTCCTTGACCAGCGTTCCGGGAGGCACGAGGATGACAGTGGGACGGCCGCATTTCCCAGTGCACAGGGCACCCAGACCGTGCTCGCCACGCTCAGACTTCCAGTGCCGATGCCCCACCAGATTGCCCAGCGAACCAAGATTCCGATCCGCCTGAATGATGACGTCCCCGCCATCGCCACCATCGCCACCATCCGGACCGCCACGCGGCACGAATGTTTCGCGACGAAAACTGCTGCACCCGTTGCCGCCATCACCTGCACGACAGTAGAGAATCACTCGATCAGCAAACATTCACTTTTCGTCCCGCAGACACTGGCACCAATTCCGGACGCACGGCCTCGTGCGCAAACGGTCAGCATAGCAGAAGTGGTGACTGACTGCCACATCCTGGCTGTCCTGATGCACGGCAACCCGGCTTTTCTCCGGCATCCGAATGTCACCCCGCCCCCACTTTCGTTTTTCCCCGGATCTGACCTACAATCCACTCACGAACATCGTTTCTGCCGCATTTTTATGTGACTTTTTTGAGCAGTCTTCATGTCGGATTTCCAGACAGTAGCCAAAGTCGGCGATATTCCCGAAGGTCAGGGCCGTTCGTTTCCGCTGAATGGGACCATGGTGGGCGTCTTCCTGACGGGCGGTCGCTACCTTGCCATCAATGACTTTTGTCCGCACATGGGAGCCTCGCTGGCCGACGGCCATGTGGAAAACGACGCTGTGATGTGCCCATGGCACGCATGGCGTTTCAGTCTGCAGGATGGATCATGGCTGGACAATTCCCGCAGCGGCATTCGCACAGCCTGCTATGAAGTGCGAGTTGAGGGGGACGCAATTCAGGTGCGGATTCCCCCACCGCCCGCTGCTCAGACTCCGCCAAACTCCCCACCCACAGCCACC
>CAXBSH010000354.1:0-6049 GCA_963977705.1 uncultured Planctomycetaceae bacterium | reverse complement strand
AGTTCCATCCGAGTCCGGCGGGGCGGTTGATTTGGCAGGAGTGGCTGCAGCGCGAGCGGCATCAGTGGCGAGCGCAGCGGGAGCCCTGACCTGCCGTGCAGGTCGCTGCGTTTTTCCGGCATTGTCTTCGGGAAGTGTCATGAGTTTCGGCTTTCAAACGCCGAACGGTGGCTTGCACCATTGTCGGGACCGCTGCTGCAGTATAACCAAAGTCGGCAGCCGGTCGACCGGGAAAACAGGCCGCAAATGCGGGTAAACTGGCTTTTTCAGAAAGCTGCCGTTTGCTGGGCGTCTTTTCCGTCACCGTAGCGTGGGCTTCAGCCCGCGGAGGGTTTTGCCGGGGAAGATCGCTTGAGGGAGAACGCCGACTGAATACGGCTTTTGCATCGCGAACCGGTGACCGTGGCCCAGTGCGGAATGTTTTCTGACGCCCCTTTGCGGCCGTGTGGGGTACGAAGGGGGCGGGGGCGAAGTGCGGGAGGCCGGGGTGGGGGTGTCCCGGGTGAAGGGGGTTTGTCAGTAGCCAAAGAACCCGTCGGGCCAGGAGGCCGTTGCGGCGTGTGTTTAGTTTGTGCCGTCCGTATGTTTGTGATTCAGGCCTGAAGGGCCGTTTTCCGGTAGCCCAGGGCGCAGCCCTGGGTCTGGTGCACCCCCAAAAATTGATTTTAAGGCCTGAAGGGCCGATTTCAAAGCGCGAGTGCATTCTCGATTATGCACGGGGCCTGGTGCTGACGCACCTGGCTCTGCTGAAACCGGCCCTTCAGGCCTGGCGGGGACTTTGGGGTGTCGTAACCAGGTGCTTACGCACCTGGCTCTACTGAGATCGGCCCTTCAGGCCTGAGGGCCGGTGGGGCCTTGTTTCGGTGGTTCATTGTACCTGCGACTGCGATTCAGGCCTGAAGGGTCGGTTTCTGGTAGCCCAAGGCGCAGCCCTGGGTCTGGGGCCCCCCCAAAAAAAATTGGCTTTGAGGCCTGAAGGGCCGATTTCAAAACGTCTGTGGCTTCGCTCTCACGCAACCGGAGCAGTTGCAAGCAAATCCAAGTCCTGACAGCCCGTCAATTCGGAATCCAAAAGAACGTCCGCCATTGTCATTATGGCGCCACTTCGCTGTATCTGACGATTGAACTTCGCAGTTCGAATGACCCACTCACGTTTGCTGGGAACTACGTGGCTCAACGCTTCAACGTGGATCAGCACGGTTTCACATTGCCGGTCGAAGATTCTGGATTCCCTGCGATGCAGCGACGGAATGCCTTCACAGATATCTGAATTCGTGGGTGATGACGAGGGCTAAAGCCCAGTCTACGGTGTTTCGATGCAAACCGACATCCGGCTTGGCGGGAGCCTTGCCCTCCCGAGGGGGCCTTTGCGATTACCGCAAACTGAAAACCGAAAACCGACGATGTCCTTTTGTTCGATCGGGTGGTCAGCGTCAGTATTCGTCGCGAGTCTGGATGAAGAGGGCTTTCTTTTCACCGGGCAGTGTGAAGTCAAAGCCGCAGGCTTTGAAGAAGCCATCGCTGGAGGTGATAGCCATAACTTCCAGCACGTTGCGGCTGACGGCCAGCTGCACGCAGCGACTGACCAGACCGCGACCGATGCCGCGACCATGGTAACCGGGGTCCACCGCAAGACTGCGGATTTCGGCCAGTTTGGGGGAGTAAATTTCGAGGGCCGCGAAGCCGACCACGTGGCCTTCGGCGATGGCTACGAAACCTGATGGAACAAGGTCATGCAGTTCGTCTGCGGTGCGAGGCAACAGGCGGTTGGCCTGCACGAATCGATCCACCAGTTCCTGCAGCTGCGGCAGATCGGCGACCTGAGCAGGACGGATTTCATAGCCGGCCTGATCCGGGCTGATCTCTTCTGAGTGTGACATGGCGATGCGAGCTGCGGCGGAAATGGTTTCTGTCATTGAGTACAGGGACTTTCACACTGAAAATCGTGTCGGTGGGGACGACGATGAACACCGTGACTGTTCACCGTCCGCAAATCATAAACGGCGGACCCGGTGAACCGAGCGGAATTCGGTGACCGTCCTGCGAATTCGGGAAAATTCTCTGAGAGGATCTGCAGTGATTGCCGGTTGACTGGGATGCTGCGGTGTGTGATCCTGCCGGCTGGTTATTACCAGTCATCAATTGCCGTCACAGGAGATCGGTTCGTGGAGATTCTGAAGGAACTACTGGGTGGCAGCACGGCCGTTGGAACCGTGAGGTGGCTGGGCATTGCGGCGGCATCGCGTGCTGTGATTCAGCCGCAGCAGACGGTGCAGATTGTTCCGGGTGGGATTGCGGGGGACCATCATTGTCGTCCGCAGCGAGCGTCCAAACGCCAGGTGACTCTGATTCAGGCCGAGCATTTGCAGGTGGTGGCCGACCTGTTGAATTGTGGCGAGATTGATCCTTCCGAGCTGCGGCGGAACATTGTTGTTTCCGGGATCTGTCTTGAATCGCTGCGTTATCAGCAGTTTCGCATAGGGTCAGCGATTCTGTCAGGTTCCGGTAGTTGTCCGCCGTGTTCGCGAATGGAAGAGAATCTGGGTCCGGGGGGTTATGCCGCGATGCTGGGGCACGGTGGTATCACGGCCGTTGTGATTGAGTCTGGCAGTATCAGTCTTGGTGACACAGTCCAGCCTCTGGGCCCACCCCCGGCGTCAACCTGAATCCAGTGCGGGGCAGGTCGAAACCGCAGTGGGTGGTGTGTTGGAGGTGTGTTGGTGGGGGGGCGATTGGTGCGCGATACAGGGGTTTGAATCGCAGAGCGATGGTGGCATACAGCCGTGGGCGTAGGCCTCGTCATTACCCCTTTTGCCGCGGTAGTAGTTCGGTCATACATAACGCAGAGGACAAAATGTAGCCCGAGCATTCCTGCTCGGCCCCGTTCATCAAAAAAAACACTGCGGATTTCAAGGGTGACGAGAAGTTTGTGCCCGGGCTGAAGCCCAGACTACGGCTTTTGTCTTTCGCGTCATACATAACGCCGAGGACAAAATGTAGCCCGAGCATTCCTGCTCGGCCCCGTTCATCAAAAAAAACACTGGGGATTTCAAGGGTGACGAGAAGTTTGTGCCCGGGCTGAAGCTCGGGCTACGACTTTTGTCCCTCGCTTCATACACAACGCCGTGGCTCGGCGGGCTTCTGCTCGCAGCGATGTGCTGTCGTGGCTCCGACGCTGAAGGCACCACTGCACGGTGAATCTACCGGGCTGTGCTGCCTCGGCGGTCTACTGGACGCGATCAGGCTTGTCCACGCGACGTGGCCCTGCTGGCACTTCGTGATGCGGGCGGGCTTACCGAACTGTTGCTTCGAATGTAATGGTGCCGGTGCCGTGGGCTTCCAGTGCGTCATCGAGGGTGAAGGTCAGGACCGAGCTGCCTTCGCCATTGGGGTCGATGGTGACCGAGCCCGGGTGTTTTTCGTCGATGGAGGCTGAGCCTTCGACGTAGGCCAGTCGTGGCGTCAGGTTGTCAACAATCCGAATGTCGCTCAACGGCAGCTCGCCCGTATTGCGGAAGCGAATTGTGAACCGAATGACGTCCCCGGTCTGTGCGGTCTGAACATCGGTCAGTTTGATCAGCTGCAGCACACCAGCTTGTCGCTGATCTTCAACGGCCACCGTCTGCTGAGTTTTCTGGATGTCACGAATGCTGGATGCGGAATCGGTAGCTGCAAAGATTTTCGGGAATGAGTTGCGCGTCCATGCTTCGGCATTGCGAGCCTGTTGTGCGAGGACGGAGGTATCTTTACGGAAGAAGGTGTGAGCGGCCGATGCATCGCGGCTCTGTTGTCCCTTATCGGCTTTCTGCGACTGGGCTGGTCGTTCGCGATTCTGTGACTGGGCTGGTGGCAGAGCGGCCATCATCCCATCAGCTCCATGACGTGACTCCAGTGCCACCAGGGCATCGTCGGTGACGTGTTCCTGTGGTGCAGTGCCATTATTCAGGCTGCCCACGGCGGCCGCATCACGGGCGCCGACCGCTTTGTCGATTTTGGTGTCGGCTGCTAACCCGGTCGTGGTTCTGACGGAACCGAAACGCGGGGCATACACGGCGACTCGATTGGAGGCCACGGTGTGTGCTTTTCCCGAGGCATCACGGAAAGAGCCGACTGTATCTTCCGAATCGAGTCCACTGCGGGTGGGGCTGCCCATGGCCACCGTCGCGGCTCGGTCGCCCCCATCGAACAGGTATTCATCGGGGAACAGATCGGCGAGCGGGCTGGCGGCGATGGTGTTGGTTCGCGGCAACCCGGAGCCATCAGGGCGAGCAGCCAGTCGCGGTTCGGCCGGGTAGAACATCGGCGCTCTGCCGCTGGTTTCCGCGTTAGCTGAGCCTGATCGACTGACGGCCGTGGCAGGTCGCGGATTACCCAGTGCGACAACGCCTTCATCGTCGGTTTCGTCAGAGCCGTTGGAGTCGGTCAGCAGCGAGACGGAGCGCAGTGTGAGATTCAGAGGATTGCGGTGGTTACGCAGACGCAGGCTGGCCTGTTCGGGATAGTGTGCTTCCACCGGACGGCTGGCTTCCGCCGCTTCCTGATCAATCATCTGTGGTGAGTGAGTGGAGTAGACGTGATCGGGTTCTTTCTGCAGGGCGGCCGACAATCCACAGCCAGGAAGTGCCAGCAGGCTGGTGCTGAGCAGGCCGGAGGCCAGCAATTGCCGGCGGAGTGTGCTGCTGTGGTTCATGCGGCTGGTCCTGATCGTGGCGAAGGGAACCGAGTGGACTGTGTGAGTGGGTGTGGTGGTCAGCGACGATTGGAAACCGTCGTGGCTTTGACTGCTGCGGCCGGTCGCGGGTTGCGAGCGGTGGTGGTTGGTGTTTCAGCGGGTTGCGGAGCGGCTGCTGCCGGTCCGCCACTGCCGAAGAAGAATGGCGGGGCCTGTCCATTCAGTGGTACGCGACCTCCGATACGAACGATGGCCAGCGGGCGACCGTGCATTTCAGCGGCAGCAATGGCGTTGTCCCCGGGAGCGATGGTCTGGGGCCGTTCGCGGCGGAGTGGATCGTCGGAGGCAGCGGTTTGTGGACGTTCCAGATAGATGACTCGGGTCACAAGGGCACCGGAAGCTGCCAGCTTCAGATCATCTGCTGTGAACAGGATCGGGATCGGGTGCTGGAATTCCTGTCCGGCTGGCGGATGCAGGCGATCCAGCAGCTCGATGGTCGGATAGAATTCAGCGGCCGGGAATTCGGGAAGTTCGGCCAGTCGCAGTCGGTACAGGTGTCCCATGCCGACAGCGAAGGCTGCGGGGGCTGTAGCTTCAGCCGCGGGGGCGGGCTGGCCGGCGTGGATCGCAACGCTTCCCGTCGAGGGCAGTTCGACGCGAATCGGCTGCATCCAGGTGGCATCTTCACTGCGGATTCGCCGCAGGATCTCGGCATTGTAGCCCGGTGGCAGGCGTTCATTCAGCGGTTGCCAGCCCGGGCCTTCCAGCGGGCCCTGGGCAGCAGCAGAACCACTGCCGACGGCAGTCAACAGGCTCAGCAGCAGAAGCGGAGCAGAGAGTTTCATCAGAGGTCCCCGCGGAAGTGACACGGATCATTGGCTGAGTCTGTCTGCAGAACAGGGGCGATGGAAGCTGCTGCTTCGATCGCCCCTGACTGAAGATCAACTGTCGGTTGTCTGACGGGGCGGTCTGCCGAACCGCCGGACGATTTCAGGGAACGAACACCGGAGCACGGTTGGCCGGGACTGAGACGTCGCCGGGTGAGTACACCGGGTGAGTTTCCTTGTACTGGATGTGCTTCACCGGAGCAGGAACGCTGTAGCCTGGGCTGTGTTCCACATCAATCAGCATGTGGTCGACCGGCTCGGGAATGCCAGGGTTGATCGTGCGCGGCGACGCCGATCTCGCCCAGCGTCGGCGTGTCGGGGAAGAGCGCCGAGCGCGCGCCGCTCGCGACCGCCAGCAGCCGCAGCTTGCCTGCCTTCACCTGCGCGATGGCGACGCCGACATCGAAGGTGAAATCGATCTGCCCGCCGAGGAGCGCGGTGAGCGTCTCCGTGGAACCCTTGTACGGCACGTGCACGACATCGAGCTTGG
>CAXBSH010000353.1:0-6084 GCA_963977705.1 uncultured Planctomycetaceae bacterium | reverse complement strand
GCCCAGGGCTACGGTGTCTATGGCCGTTGGCCAATTGGGGGTCGTGTGTGGGGTAAGGTCACGCGGGGCGATGCCATCGTCCTTGGGCGATGCCCAGGGCTACGGTGACTATGGCCGGTGGCCAATCAATTTTCTGCTGTGAATCATGGCACCGCGTAGGACGGCCGGTTTACTGGCCGCTTTACTCGGTGCCGCCGGCTTCGGTCATGTCCAGCTGCTTCATCTTGCGATACAGGTTGGAACGATGCAGCTGCAAAGTTTCAGCAGCGCCAGTGACGTTGCCACCCGCATGCCGAATTACTCGCCGGATGTAGTCCCGCTGAAATACTCGAGTCGCGTTTTCCAGTCCCAGATCCAGAGCCGGCAGGCAGCCCGAATCACTGTCAGGACTTAACATAAACGCCAGATCATCCGCCTCCACGCGTTCCCGAGCACACAGGAATGCCAGTCGCTCCATCAGATTCCGCAGCTCACGCACATTCCCCGGCCACGGATGAGCCTGCAGACGACGCCGCGCATCCGGTGATAACTGCAACACCTGACGACGCGCCTGCAGCGAAAACTTCTTCAAAAAGAATTCGGCCAGCAACAGAATGTCTTCCGGCCGCTCACGCAGCGGAGGCAGGTCCAGAGTCACCACGCCCAGCCTGTAATACAAATCTTCACGAAATCGCCGCGCTCGGACCGCTTCACTCAGATTCGCATTCGTCGCTGCCACGATCCGCACGTCCACAGGAATCTGCTGCGAACCACCCACGCGAGTAATCACCTTCTGCTCCAGCACCCGCAGCAGCTTGGCCTGACCTCCAGGACTCATGTCGCCGATTTCGTCCAGAAACAACGTGCCCCCGTCAGCCAGCTCAAACTTCCCCTGACGCATTTCACGAGCATCCGTGAAGGCACCCCGCTCATGCCCGAATAACTCACTCTCCAGCAACGATTCCGTCAGCGCCGCACAGTTGACCGCCACAAACGGACAACCCGCACGGTTACCTTCATAATGCAGCGACTGAGCCACCACTTCCTTGCCCGTCCCACTTTCCCCCAGCACCAGCACCGGCAGGTCAGTCGATGACAGTCGCCGAATCGTGTCACGCAGCGCCGTCATCGCGGCACTCTCGCCAACAATCGTAATCCCCTTCGTCGCTCGTTCCGCCAGCTGACTGTGACTGCGATGCAGCAGATCCTTCTGCTGCAGATGCCGCAAAGCCACCGCCGCCTGTATCCCCAGCAACGTCAGGCACTCTTCGTCTTCCGCCGTAAACGGCTGCACACCATGCCGATTGATCCCCTGAAAGGCACCAATCACCTTGCCGTCCGGATCACGCAAAGGCACACAGATCAGACTGCGAGTCCGATAGCCGTTGCGCCGATCCACCTCCTGATTAAATCGCGGATCGTCATACGCATCCTCAACCAGAATCGCTCGACCGGTCTTCAGCGTTTCCCCGACAATCCCTTCACCCGCCGGCAACCGCAACGATGCCCCGCGAATACCCAGCGCCGGCCGAGCCTCCACCTCGTTCCGCTCCCGATTCCACAAAAAAATGCTGCTGCGGTCACAATTCAACAGCCGCGTCGCCTCTTGCGCAATCAACTCCAGCAACGGCGCTGCATCCTCCGCCTGCGACAACCGAGAAGCAATCTCCAGCGTCGATTTCAAACGATCCAGCTGACGACGCGATCGCTGCTCATGATCCGTCAGCTCCAGACACTGCGACAACGTCCGCGCCAACAGAATACCACCGTCCGACAGCTCACGGTCTGCATGCCGCCCGGCCGTCGCCAGCACATGCGCCCCAGGGGTCCCACGCGATAACGGAAATGCCCCAAAGACACGACCCTGCTCAGATCGCATCACCCCAGCCGCCTCTCGGTCAACCGCGTCCTCCCACAAGATCGCAGGACGATTGCTGACCGACTGACCGTGCTCCGCAAGCACCTCCCACGCAGGACCCGATACTCGATGAATTACGGCCGTCCACTGCACCGCCAGCTCAGACCCAATGTCGGCCAGAGCAGATTTCAGGAATGCCTGAGTACTGCCGGCACGCAACGCATCCGCCAATAACTTGCCCGTCAGCTGCAACAACGGACCACTGGCCGATGACGGCGATAAAAAACTGGTTTCTGACGCTGTCGTCCATTCCGTCGCTGCCACCAGTCTACGCCTCCTGACCGTATTCCGTTGTCATCTTGCCCACAATGCGCCATCGCAGTGACACAGTAAAAGCTTAGCGACTGTCGCGAAATGGTCAACACCGCTGGCATTGTGTCGCTTCCAGGAGGGCGCATAGCAATAGGTCCCATACGACCCATGAGACCTATAGGCCCCATGAACACACGGGCCCCAACCCCCGCTTCCCCTGCCCGGAAGCGCCGGTTACTTTCAGAACTTTGTCAGCAGCTTGCTGATCACGTCCTCAGTTGCCCCCAGTGTTTCAAACACATGGTCCGGTTCCGTCGTCTGCAGCTGCTGCAGCGTATAGACCCCAGTGGCCACGGCCACCGCCCGCGCCCCGATCGCCCGCGCACAGCGAACGTCCGCCGGAGTATCACCGATAACAACCGCCTCACTGCCCTGCACCGGTCGCTGCAAACGCTGACGGACCACCGACAATGCCAGATGAGCCACGTCATTGCGGTCCGCATGATGGTCGCCGAAGCCCCCGGAGTCTTCGAAGAAACCGGCAATCCCGAAATGTCGCAGCTTGATCAGTGCCCCTTCAAAGTAATTGCCCGTCAGCAGGCTCAGATGCACGTCCGACCGCAGACTCAGCCCCTGCAGCAACTCCTGCACACCCGGCAACAACCCGCCCGGCAGCTGCTGCAGACAGTGGGGTAACCGATCCAGATAGGCGCGCATGAAACGCTGTCGCGAAGCCTGCGTGGCCGGTATCGAATACCGTTCGAAAATCTCGTCCTCAATTCCTCGGTCCGTCCGCCCGGCCGTCAGAATCTGCTGGAACGGATCGGCAATGCGAAACTCTTCCGCCAGCGCCAGCTCCATCGCCCGCTGACCGGCACCGCCGGTGCTGAGCATTGTGCCGTCGATATCAAAAAACAGCACGTGCTCAGTCATTACCACTCCCCCAGTTCCTGCTGCAGCTCGCACCACTTCTGCTCAGCTTCTTCCAGCTCACTGGACAATGCAGCAATGCGTGAATGCAGATCCATGGCTTTTTTGGCATCAGCCGTCTGCATCATTTCCGCAGTCAGTGCCTTCTTTTCTTCGTCCAGCCGGGAAATGGTCTTTTCCAGATTCCGCAGCGTCTTACGCTGCTGATGCTGGTCTTTGCCACTGGCCCCTTTATCCGCCTTGCCGGAATTCAGCTTGCTGGCCGGCGTGGCCGACATCCGACCGGATGCCCGCTCACGCTCACCATCTTCGATTTCCTTGTTGACGTAGTACAGATAGTCGTCGTAGGAGCCCGCATAGTTGCGGACTCGACCGTCACGCACCTCAATAATATTCGTGGCGACGCGACGCACAAAATGGCGATCGTGGCTGGTGAACAGCACGGTGCCTTTGTACGTCAGCAACGCATCAGCCAGCGATTCCACCGTCTCTACGTCCAGATGGTTGCCCGGTTCGTCCAGCACCAGAATGTTATAGGTTCCCAGCAGCAGCCCGGCCATACACAACCGCGCTCGTTCACCCCCGGACAGCACTCGCACCGGCTTCTTTGTGTGGCCGTCGCGGAACAGCAGCGAACCGGCAACAGCCAGACACTCCTGAGTCGTGGTGCCAGGCTTCGCCTTGTACTCCAGATACTCCAGTACAGTCTTGTCCTGCGGCAGATTGGTGTAGACGTGCTGAGCATACACCCCGATTTCGCAGCCATACCCCCACTTGATGCGACCGGCGACCGGTTTCAGGGAATCCACCAGCGTCCGCAGCAGCGTTGTCTTGCCCTGCCCGTTGTCACCCACAATCGCAGCCCGCTGCTGATGCTCAATTTCCAGTTCGATCCCTGTCACCACCGCCGTCTCGTTGTAGCCGATGGCAAGGTCCTGACAGCGGACGCAGGGACCCTGACGCGGTTCAATCTGCGGCGGTCGGATATGCACGGTTGGCAGATCCGCTTCAATCTCTTCCAGAGACAAGCGGTCCAGCTGCTTCTGCTTGGATCGAGCCTGGCTGGCACCCGTTGGCTTGGCTCGATTCTTGTCAATGAATCGTTGCAGCTGCTTCTGTTTGGCCTGCACGGCCGCATTCGTGCGCTCGGCACGCAGCTTCTCTGCGTCAAGGTGCTCAAGGTACGACCCGATCACGCCAGGGAACATCGTCAGCCGACCACGATTCAGTTCCAGCGTATGAGTACACGTGGAGGTCAGGAATTCACGGTCGTGCGATACCACCAGGCAGGCGGCGGGGAAATGACGCAGAAAATGTTCCAGCAGAATCTGAGTTCTGAGGTCCAGAAAGTTGGTCGGTTCGTCCAGCATCAGCAGATTGGGGTCGTGCAGCAGCAGTGCCGCCAGTTTCACGCGAGTCTGCCAACCACCCGACAGCCGCTTGACCGGCCCCGTCAGGTACTCCCCCTTCAGCTCGAATTCCGCAGCCACTTCGCCGCACTTCCAGTCCGGCTGACCGCTGTCCCGCATCAGAAAATCCATCGCCGATTCGTCGGCATGGAACGGATCATGCTGCCGCAGATAACCGACTCGCAGGTGCGGCGACCGAGAGACCGTGCCGCTGTCCAGCTCTTCATCACCCAGCAGCACTCGCAGCAGAGTCGACTTGCCGGCACCATTGCGGCCCACAAATCCGACTTTGACGTTTTCATACAGAGTCACGCTGGCCTCATCCAGCAGCATCTGATCTCCGTAACTTTTGACGGCATCCGTCAATTGCAGCAGCACAGACATATCAAAACTCAACAGGTCCCGGGAAACAGGTTTAACCGTTCAGAATAGCGAGTCGCCCGGTACCCGATCAAACCGGGCTGACTTTCCCCCGGTGGTTTCCTGGAAGGACGCGAACGATTCCCGAGTCCGCTCTGTCAGTTTTCCTCGATTCTGCCTAAAATCCCGGGCAATCAGCCGATTTGTCAAAGGATTGTGGTATGAGCGAGTGTTTTTCAGGGCCTCTGCGTCAGACGTGGTGCTGCGTCCGTGGCCCGCTGCTGCTGACGCTGTCGCTGCTGGTCCTGCCGATTTCCCCCGTGTGGGCGCAGCAGGATTCCCAGAATGCCGTGGCAACGGCCACCGGCGATGCGGCGGCCCAGGCGTCCTTCCTGACTGTGCGTGAATTTCTGGCCGCCGGCGGGGCAATTGGCTACGTCATCATGCTGCTCAGTTTTCTGATGGTGGCCCTGATCGCCGATGCAGCACTATCCCTGCGACGCAGTCAGTTCATTCCGCCCGGTCTGGCCGAAGACGTGCATCGCCTGCTGTCCGAACGCAAGCTGACCGAAGCCCGTTCGCTGTGCCAGCGCACCCCAGGTGGTCTCAGCCAGATCCTGCTGGCCGGTCTGGAAGAAGTCAGCAGTGGCCTGTGGGGGCCGGTCGAGAAAGCCCTGGAAGATGCCGGCGCCGAACAACTGGTACGCAGCGGGCGACGGATCGAACACCTGTCCGTCATCAGTACCCTGGCACCGATG
This sequence comes from uncultured Planctomycetaceae bacterium, assembly GCA_963977705.1. GTDB lineage: Bacteria > Planctomycetota > Planctomycetia > Planctomycetales > Planctomycetaceae > SXXK01. The sequence continues at coordinate 478 of CAXBSH010000353.1, read as the reverse complement.
CTGGGACTGATGGGGACCGTCTGGGGCATGATCGTGGCCTTTATGGAATTTGAAGTGAAAGCCAATCCGCAGATTTCCGAGCTGGCTCCGGGCATCTACAAAGCGCTCGTGACAACACTGCAGGGACTGGCCGTAGCCATTCCCTGCATCGCAGCACTGGCCTTCTTCCGCAGCCGCATCGACGAACTGAGTTCCGATGCCCTGACCGCTGCCGGCAAAGCCTTCGCCGACTATCGCCGCCAGACTCAGACCCGTCGCCAGCCCACCGCGCCCTGACCCCCGGGACCACCGAGCACCAGCTCGGTCAAGCCCCACAACCACACCCATCAGCCGCCGCTAACGGCCCGCCTAAGCCCACCTGGGACCTCCGAGCACCAGCTCGGGGACAGCAACCCAGCCACCCCCGGCTCGGCAGGAGCCTCGCCCTCCCAGGGAGCTTCCACTGACCACTGATCACTGATTACTGATCACTGATTAC
>CAXBSH010000352.1:0-6103 GCA_963977705.1 uncultured Planctomycetaceae bacterium | reverse complement strand
CGGAATTCGGTTGTGTCATTCTGCGGCGACTCCGTTTGTGATTGGCTATACGCGGCATCAATGACCGAGCAGAGAAAACTGCTTTTCGCGGCGAATGGCACAGAAGTGGTCTTTCCGGGGTAGTTGTGAAACGAAGATGAAGGCGCCAGTGGGATCAAGGGCGACTGCAACTGCATGGCATGCCAATCGCCATTCCAGACCTCAGCAGCTTCATTGGTCATCTCACATGTGCCGCCACATGGTGGATACTGGACACAAGTGGCCACGACTTCCGGAGAGAACTGCAGCGTCCATTTCCTGCCATCCGGCTGAGCGTTTGAAATAGCCCATTCCCCGTTCAGACCCACCTGTTGATGACATGAAAGAGACAGTTGGGTCATACACCAATGCTTCCGATGCACGCTTGTCATTCTTCAAAAGCCGACAATTTGACCCTAGTGCGCAGGATGTCAGGTTAAAAGGCTACGAAGAAAGTCTTTTATGCTTTCTGGGGGCAATGTGTCCTCGTGTAAGCCTTCGATCACGGCAAGGATGGTGTCGTCCAGTAATCTGTTTCTGTCGTTGTCGTCTTTTGGCAGTGTGAGTGATTCGGTGGGGATGCTGGCAGGTCCTGGGCTGAATGGTGAGGGCCGCTCTTCCGTGCGGTGATCTGCCATAGATGACTGGGGTTGTGGCTGCGACGGGGACGGTGACTGGGGCTGACCGGTGATTGTGGGGGTCAGTAACTGCAGCTGCTGGTGCAGTGCAGCGAGGGTTCCCGGCAGTGGTGAGGTCTGTGGTGCAGTGGATTGCGTGCTTGTCAGTCGGACAGAAAAGTCCAGTGGTATGCTCCACGGAGACACTTCCCCCTGTCCACTGACAGCGCGAACCCAGTATCGGTAGTCAGCGCCGTTCAGCAGGGAAAGTGGCAGCTGGTACTGATTGTTGGCGATGCCGGTTACGCTGAAGACTTTTGTAGTCTGACCGCCCGAATAGACTCGATTGACCCAGACTTCATAGCTGACTGCTGAATCCACCTGTTTCCACTGCAGCAGGGGCTGGTTGGTACCGATGGAGCCAGCCGGGGCTGTCAGGATTGGTCTACCACCAACGAAGAAGCTGATGCGTTCGGACCAGTCACTGCGGAATCCGGCAGTCGTCGAATCAGCGATGACCTGCCAGTGGCAGGGGCCATCCGGCAACGGTGAGGCTGGCGTCCATGAGGTGCCAGTGAGTCCGGAGGCTGTCGCGATGATCTGTCCATTGATGGCGCTGCGTACCGTGACTTCGTAGGAGGTGGCTCCGGCGACACTTTTCCACGAGAATGTGGGAACACGAGTAAAGGTGGATGACAGCGGGGCAAGTGGCTGTGGGGGGGTGACAACAAGGAAATCCCGCTGCAGGCTCCAGCCGGCAGCGGTGCCGTCCCCGGCTATGGCTCGCGCCCACATCCGATACCGGGACATGGGGAGGTCCTGATTGTAGGTCCATTCGGGCTGGGTGACCTGAGTGCGGACAAATTGTGTCTGGCCTGTGGATCGGTTGTCCAGCCAGATGTCGTATTTTGCGGCGTTGATGAGCGGTGTGAGGGTCACTGTGGGGCGGGCTGTCGCCTGTCGCTGGGCAAGCGGGCCGATTTCAGTTCGCGTGTTGATGGTGAATCGGTTCAGCAGAGACCACGGGCCGAACTGATTACCGGGCAGACGAGATCTGACATAGGTGTCGAACCGGCCAATTCCCAGATCGAACGGTGTCTGAAACTGGGGTTCGGCAGTGTTTAACTGCAGGACCGGTAACTGTCCGGTTGTGCGATTTCCAATCCAGATCTGGTAGCCACTGGCGAATTGAGTGGGGGTGAAGGTGAATAATGGTCGCTGCTGGAAAGTGCTGCCGAGCGGCGCTGTGAAGACAGGTCGAGTGGCGGCGACATCGACAAGGAATTTTCGCTGAAGCGACAGATTGTCGTAAGCGGTGTTGAGATCTCCGTCAGGTCCACCGTCTTCGATGGTGACGGTAATTGTGCTGTTTCCGGAGCGAGCGGGAGCAAAGGCGACGGTCAGTGAACCGGTGTTTGCGGGGGAAACATAGGTGATCTGCGGATCAGCAATCAGGGTGGAGTTGCTGCTGGTGGCCGTAATTCTCAGTGGCTGATTTTCGTTGTCTCCGGCTGAGATCCCGGTGAGCGTGATCGTTACTGGAGCGTCATCTTCGGTTGCAAAGATACCGGCTGGCTGATCGAGTGTGGGAAGTTCGTTGACATCGTGGATGTAAATTGTCAGTTGGCGTTCAAAGGCCTGCCCTTCGGGATCCGTAGCGCGGACGCGGATTGATCGCGTGCTGCCCACTTCAAAATTGAATTCGGCGGCTGTCTGCAGCAGGTTCCCGTTGATGCTGAACAGTGAATTATCGATATCGCCGGTTCCACTGACGAGGGTAAAGGTGGCCTCGTTTGCGGAATCAGGGTCTGTTGCCAGCAACTTCCCGACCGTGGTTCCAGTCGGCTGATTTTCGAGGACAGTCTGGTTGTCGAGGTTGATATCTGAGGGCCTAAGATTGATGGGAACTGTGAACAGTTCATAACCCACCGGTGAGAACCCGGTGAGGAACAGCAGGTTACCACTGGGCTGGATGTCGTCGATAAACATCGGTGCAATGCCGGGTCGCAGATCGACTGTCAACTGAGTTCCATCAGTAGTTCCATCTGACTGCCACACTTCTTTTCCAACGATGCCGTCATTTGCGTACATGTAGACAAGAGTGTTTGCGGCGACGAGCATTTCGGCGTTGGAGGATCGTGGGCCGGGCTGGATATCGCGCAGCAGAGTCGTTCCGGCGAGTGTCCCATCGCTGCTCCACGGTTCCATGCCGTGCACGCCATCATTGGCCGAGAAGTACAGGCGGTCACGTTCAATGCTGCTGATTGCGAAGGCGCGGTTTGAATTGATTGAGCTGATACTGCCGGGGCGAATGTCGAGCAGCAGACTGGTGCCTGCTGCGGTTCCATCGCTGGTCCATGGTTCGAGGCCATTGGTACCGTCATTGGCAAAGAAAAGCAGGCGGTTATTGACGGCATGCAGACTGACGATGGACGAGCCATTTGGGCCGGGATTGAGATCCTGAACGAGGAGTGTGCCGGCTTCAGTGCCGTCGGATGTCCACAATTCGTCGCCATTGATTCCGTCATCGGCGACAAAATAGAGCTGACCATTGAGCATTGTGCCGATACCGGTGGGAGCGACAGCTTTGACCGGTACTGTGCCGCTGACTGTACCGTCTGTTTTCCAGAGTTCATTGCTGGAAGCACCGCCGACGAAGAACAGTTCATTGCCGGGCTGATTCTGCGATCGATTACCGTTCTGCAGGAATTTGGGGAAGGTACTGGCCAGACGCTCGGTGCCGGTTTCCGTGCCATCTGTTTTCCAGAGACCGATCCCATTCTCCGGGTCTTCAGCTGCGAAGAAGAGGGACCCCTGGAATTCCACATATTCAACAATCCCTCGGGCACCGAGTGGTGTAATTTCGCGGATCAGTGCAGTGCCCGCGTCGGTGCCGTCGGATTTCCAGAGTGCATAACCACCGGCAGCGGCTGGTCCGAGAAAGATGAGATTGTTCTGCAAAGCGGTGAGGCCGTTCAGGGGCTCAAATTCTGAGACGGGCAGTTCTTTGATCAGCGTGGTGCCGTTGTCAGTGCCATCGGATGTCCACAACTGGCCGGGCGCACTGCGGAGGACAAATTTGACTGTGCCTGCGATGTCTGTTAATTCCGCGGGATCGCCGCCTAATGGCAGATGTACTGTAGTGGTAAGCATCCGGGTTCCGGCGGTGGTGCCATCAGTACCCCAGATCTGGATTGCCGTTTCGGCATTGCCAGCGGCGAAGAAAGCCGTGGATGTGCCAGTTTTGATACTGAGGCCAGGGTCAAATCCACTGTCAGGGCCGGGGGCAACATCCTGCAGGAGTAAGGTCCCGGCCTGAGTTCCATCACTGCGCCAGACTTCAGTGCCAAGATTTTCGTGGGTGGCTGAGAAGAACAGGTACTGTCCAGTGCTGGCAAGTTTGGCAGGGCTGGAGCTGCCGCTGCTGTTCAGGTCGGCGACAAGGTGGGTTCCTGCTGCGGTGCCATCAGTGGCCCAGAGTTCGGCACCGACCTGGCCGTCATCTGCCGCGAAAAAGACCTGATCGCCCAGTCTGGTGAATCCATTGGGGAAACTACCGGCGGCGCCGGGCTGCAGATCAATGACTTCGGCGGCGACAGTCCCTTCGGCCTTCCAGAGTTCTCGGCCATTCGCAGCGCTGGCCGAAAACAGGAGGCTATTGCCAAGTGGGAACAGGCCGGCGGGCAGAGCGATGGGGTTATTGAGACCATCCAGCACTGGTACGGTTCCGGCCGTTGTTCCATCAGAGGTCCAGAGTATGGGGGAGTTGCCCGGGGTGCTGGCGGAGAAGTAGATTCGGTCACCCACGACAGTGAGGGAGTTCGGGTAGGAAGAGTCTGTGCCGGGAGCCAGATCGGCCAGCAGCTGAGTTCCGAGGGGAGTGCCATCGGTACGCCAGACTTCGCGACCGGAGTCGGGGAGTGTGGCAACAAAGTAGACTGAATCCCCCACTACTGTCAGGTCCTCGATGTATGCGAACCCCGCACCTGGCAGCAGATCCAGCAGCATCTGTGTTCCGGCTGATGTCCCGTCACTACGCCAAAGTTCGTACCCGGTGCTGTCATTTGAGGCGACAAACAGCAGTGAATTCTGAAATGGCGTGAGATATTCAGGATCGATGCAGTCGGCTTCAGTTTCGCGAAGCGGGTGTGTACCCTGAGAAGTTCCATCGGAGACCCACAGTCCCTGATGAGTAGCATTGGGGGCGCTGAAAAACAGGCGGTCTGCAACAGGCTGCAGCCACCGCAGGTTGGCAAATTCTTCACCCGGAGCAAGATTGATGATCTGCTGAGTGCCGGAGAGGTCACTGCGGTACAGTGTGGTGTAGTCGAAGAAGTACAGACTGTCCTGCAGCACAGCGGACGTGTTGCCGAACCAGCGAGCATCTCCCCGAAGTTCCGGGCCGACAGGAATTGTGTCGGTATTGAACTCACGTACGAGTGTGGCTGCCAGAAGCTGACGAAGCTCAAGTGATTCGCTGGAGGCGATGGTCCGATACTGCTGATGTGCCCGTCGCTGGGGACGAGGGAGCAGCGTTTTCAGACGGGTCAACAGTCTGGTCATGGCGGGTTCCTGAGCGGAAAGCAGGAGAGTCTTCAGGAAAAAACGACTGGCAAGCAGACAGTCGCTGTTGCGAATGAAAATGGGACAAGGTTTTTTTGAAAATTGTGGAGATTTTTGATTTCAGTACGGCCGATGTGGCAGGGCTCGCTGCCAACTGGGAGTGTCAGCAGCGAGCGGAGTCAACGACACTGAATCATGAGGATTTGGGGGATTCAGGCGAGCAGATCGCGCAATCGCCGTTTGGCGCGACCAATCCGCTGGCGGCAAGCTGACTCAGAAATCCCCAGCCGCTGTGCGATGACATCGATTGAGTAGTGTTTGATACATCGGGCGATGATGACGGAGCGATCTGTCCGGCCGAGTGCATTGAGCTTCGCTCTGAGAAGTTCGCATTTTTCGCGGCGGATCGCCTGTTCCTCGGGGTTGTCGTGGGTATCGACGGGGTCGAAACTGTCGATTGAGACAGTGTCCCGCCGGTAATTTACTCCACGGTTCCTGCGGATTATGGTGTTCAACCGATAACAGAGCGCCGTACGAATCCAGCGACGAAATTTTTCGTCATTTAACTGCAACAGGTCGGCAACCTGCTTCGGGCATTTGGCCATAATTTCCTGCAGCAGATCTTCTGCATCGAATCGCTGCCGCAGCGGTCCGGCGATTTTGCCTTTCAGCCAATTGCAGAATTCGTTGTGGGACAGTTCGATCCGATCACAGAACTGTTCGTGCAGAGTCGTCATTGTCAGCTCCATTCAGCATTGGATGTCAACGGAGTCTGCCGCAGTTTGAGTTATGAAAGCTGCGGCCCCTTCATCCTGAATGCTGAATGCGGAGGCTGTTTGGGGCAAAGAAATGTCGATTTTGCAAAAAAGTGAAAAATCGTGCCGGACTGGTGGTGGGGTTGGGGG
>CAXBSH010000351.1:0-6118 GCA_963977705.1 uncultured Planctomycetaceae bacterium | reverse complement strand
AGGGAACTGTCGGACATCGGGGGTGGGGGGTCGGGGGGGTTGCGCTTGGGAGGGCGAGGCTCCTGCCAAGCCGATAGGTGGTGTTTTTATACCACGGAAGGACACGGAAAACACGGAAAAAGGCATTGGGGAGCTGGAGGGATTTTGAACCACGAATGACACGAATGACACGAATGGGTGTGATGTTGGGGTGTGTTGAGGCGAGCAGTGGTCAGTGGGGCGGAGTTGTGCTTGGGAGGGCGAGGCTCCTGCCGAGCCGATGGGTGGTGTAGCGGTACGGGTGTTTGGTTTTGTGGGGGCTGGCAGGGGGTGTTACCGAGCTGGTGCTCGGTGGTCCCAGGCGGGCGTGGGCGAGCGGTCGGCGTAAGCCGTCGGGTGTTGTTTTGGTGGTATTTTTTTGCCGCGGAAGGACACGGAATGGATGCGGAAAAACGTAGGGGGGTACGAGGCAACTCGCGCGGGTGGCGGTTATGGGATGCGTGGGTGCTGGGGCGGGGTGCGGGGGTTGTCCGGTAAGGGGGCGTGTTCAGAGCTGGATGGTGGTGGCGGTCTGAGCGGCTTGTTCGGCGACAAGGCACAGCTGTACTGCGCGCAGGCCGGCGCGGCCATCGGCGTGCAGCGGGCGTTCGCCGCGGACTGCCGCTGCCACACATTCAATCTGCTGTTGCAGTTCGAAGACTTCGCCGGCGGGGCCACCACAGTCGACCGCCCATGATTCGCCGGAGGCTGCTGAGCCCTGTTTGAGGAAGAACTGGGGAGTTGTGGTGCGATCCATCACTCCGCTCCACGAAGCCCACAGAGCGCCCGCGGTTCCCGTGATTTTCACTGTCTGATGGTGTTCGAAGGCTGCCAGAGTCTGACTGATCACGGCGTAAGCACCGCCGGGGAAATCCAGCAGAGCGCTGAAGTTGTCGGTGAGCAGCGGGCGGGCGGGATCACGTGAATTCGAGCGTGCTGTCACCGCTGTGGGGGCACCCAGTCCCTGCAGATACCAGCAGGCAAGGTCGAAGAAGTGAATCGGTTCTTCGAGGGTCCAGTTGCCTACTCGTTCGCGGTCATAACGCCAGCCACCGGATCCCAGTCGATACGGACGACGGAACAGTTCGATCAGGCAGTACTGCGGTTCCCCGACAGCTCCTGCCTGAATCAGCTCATGGACTCGCCCCCACAATCTGGACATTCTGAGTTCGAAACCGATGGCCAGCAGTCGTGAGGAGGATTCCGCAGCGGCAAGGATTCTCTGGCAGTCACTGACACTGGCGGCCATGGGTTTTTCGAGCAGAACATGTTTGCCGTGCTGCAGTGCGGCGACTGCGATGTCCGCATGCAGATGGGTCGGGACAACGATGTCAACGACATCGATATCGGGTTGAGCGATCAATTGCCGATAGTCCGAGCTGACCGGGACGTTGGGGCAGGCAGTAGCAGCGGCTGCCTGTGACTGAGGTGAGTTGGCGGCAATCATGGCCAGCTGGGCGCCGGGTGTCTGCTGGATTGCGCGAGCGTGGTGTGAGCCCCATGCGCCGAAGCCTACAAGGCCGAATCGCACGGGACTGTCAGGATGGCGAGGCGTTGCATTCATCGGGCTGATCCAGAATTGCGGGGCGGTGCTGCGTTCCGGCACGGCGACGAAAAAGGGTTCGTTCCCGAAAGAAACGAACCCTTATGGATTACGATTCAGCATTCGTGATTCAACAGCAGCCAGTGCTGCTGCGATCAGGCGAACAATTCCATGACGGCATCGTTCTTGACCATTTCGCGAGGCTGATTGAGGTGATTGTAAACGGTGCGGCGCGGGAACAGACCAACGGCGTGATAAATGCTGGCCAGCAGCTCACCCGGATGAACCGGGTTTTCAACCGGAGCGGATCCGGTGTCGTCGGACTTGCCGTGGACATAACCGCGACGCATTCCACCACCGGCCACAACACCTGTGTAGCAATATGGCCAGTGGTCGCGTCCGTCGTCACTGTTGCTGTTCCCGGAGGTACTGACGCCGCGTTTGGGGCTGCGTCCGAATTCACCCACGGCCACAACGAGCGTTTCCTGGAGCAGGCCGCGCTGGTCGAGGTCTTCGAGCAGTGTGGAGAGTGCGGCATCCAGCATGGGCGCCGACTGCCGCTTCATGCGATCACTGAGACCCGAGTGGACGTCCCACGAGTGATTGTCGCTGTTGGCCACTTTGGGCCAGTTGACTTCAACGACGCGAGTTCCGGCTTCGACCAGTCGGCGAGCCAGCAGGCAGCTTTGTCCGAAAGTGTTGTTGCCGTACTTCTCGCGAAGTTCGGCGGATTCCGATGACAGGTTGAAGGCTTCGCGGGCTTTTCCGGAAAGGACCAGCCCAAGAGCCTTTTCGTAGTATTCGTTCAGAGCGTACTGCTGAACGGCCTTGTCCATGGTTTTCATGCCGGCAGTGATGGTGTCGCGAAGCGACGCACGGCGCTGCAGGCGATCGAGCGGAACGTCCTGTCGAAGCGTCAGATCGTCGACTCGAATCCGTTCCATCTTGGCCATGTCCATATCGTCGCCGGCCGGGTACAGGTAGTACGGATCGAAGGCTCGGCCAAGGAAGCCAGCGGTACCGGCTTTACCGATCACATTGCTTTCCTGCAGAGGCCGCGGCATCATCACGAACGGCAGCATGGGAGCAGCCAGTGGTTTCATGCGCACGATGTTGCAGCCGAAGTTCGGGAAGTCCTTGGGGCTGGGTGGTTCCAGCTGTCCCGAGGGACTGACGTTGTCGGCCGTGTAGCCGGTCAGCATCTGATAGATGGCGGCCGTGTGGTTGAACAGGCCGATGGGTGTGTAGCTGACAGAGCGAATCAGTGTGGCGCGATCGATCTGCTGAGCCAGTTTGGGCAGCAGTTCTGTGAACTGAACACCGGGCAATTTGGTATCGATGTTTTTGAACACCGAGCGGACGTTGTCGGGGACGTTGGTTTTGGGGTCCCACAGATCGAGGTGGCTGGGACCACCCTGCAGGTACAGCATGATCACGCTTTTGGCGGAGCCGAAACCTTTGCCGCCGTAGCGGGCTTCTTCGTCGGTGATTTCGGCGGCGCCGGCGGCCTTTTCCAGCAGAGTAGCGGTACTGAGGCCGGCGATGGCAGAGCTGCCGACTCGCAGGACAGCACGGCGGGAATAGCCGTCACAGGTGTCTTTGCCGTAATTTCCTGGAATGACCAGCATGGGAGTCTTCCTGAGGGTGGGAGTGTTAGGAACAGCGCTGACAGAGTGTCTGGAGCGGAAAAGGTGGGGTGGTAACTGAGTGCCCAGTCTACGGTTGGTCGTGGGAAAATCGCAATCGTCAGTGTGTCAAAATCGGCATGTGGCTGGAATGTGTGGTGGGAAAAGGTGTTAAAACCTGAGTATGTGTGCAGGTTCTGTGGGAATTGGCGGGTGTGTTTTGGGGGCGAAAAAGAATACTTGCACGTCTGCAATTCTGTGATAGCGGGGTAGATTGGGGGAATTTATGTTGGAAATCTGAAGAATTGGGGTGTGTTTAGCCGAAGGGGTGAGGTTTACAGTCGGCCGAAATTCTCGAAAAATCCTGAGACTTGTTCCGTGGAGTCCGGGGTGTTAGTATTGGCAGATTGCGGTTTGGTGCATGCCGTTCGTCATTGCGCGAATTTGTGTTTCACAGGAAGCAAACGAAGTGCCCTCAGCCAGTTCCCTGAATATCAAAGAGTTTTTTGAATCCGACAGTCTGTTGACACTGGAGCAGCTGCAGCAGCTTGAGTACGCGGCCGGGACATCTCAGTTAACGGAGATTCGTCAGGCGGTTGGCGACCTTGCTCGTCGCGTTGAGTCAGGCGAGAAGCGTGAGTCGGTAGTCGCGCGTGCGGGCGTTGGATCGTACGTGTTATCTCGTCAGTCCCAGGCGGACCGCTTACTGTCTGCGGTGTCGGGTGACGGGGTTGCCTTATTTGCTCACGGTCAGTGTCTGACGGCGCTTGGTCGTCCGGACGAGGCGGCCGGTCGTTTCGAGGCGGCAGCTCGGCTGGGCGTGGACCCAGTGGGGTGTGCATTGCGTCGTGCTGGAGCGATTCGGGCAGCGGGTCGAGTGGACGAGGCCGAGAAGTTGCTGCGGAGTGTGGCGGCGTCTGCGGCCAGTCGAGCGGAGTATTCGTTCCAGATGGGATGTATCTGGGCGGACCGTGGCGATTCGCTGACAGCGGTGGAGTATTTTGAGCGAGCGGTGGACATGGATCCGCATCATTCGCGGGCCTTGTTCTGGCTGGCGGCTGAGAATGCGTTGCGGGGTAACGATGAAGAGGCGATTCGTCTGTACGAGCGGTCTCTGTCGCGTCCTCCGTTCTACGTTGGTGCTCTGCTGAATCTGGGTCTGTTGTATGAGGACCGCGAGAACTATCAGGCGGCGGCATTCTGTTTCCGTCGAGTGCGTGAGTACGATCCGAACAATGTGTTTGCCGAGCTGTACCTGAAGGACATCGAGGCGACTCAGGGGATGTACTACGACGAAGACCATGCGAAGCAGGAAGCTCGCATGAAGCATCTGCTCAGTCGTCCGGTCACGGACTTTGAGTTGTCGGTGCGTAGTCGCAACTGTCTGCAGGCGATGAACATTGTATCGTTGGGTGATCTGACGGAAGTGAGTGAGCAGGAGCTGCTGGCGGGCAAGAACTTCGGTGAGACTTCACTGATGGAGATCCGCGAACTGCTGCAGGCTCATGGGCTGCGAATTGGTCAGAATCTGCACAAGATTCATTCTCGTGAGCATATTGTTGACCAGAGTCTGTCTCCTGAAGAGCAGGCGATGATGAACAAGCTGGTGACGGATCTGAATCTTTCGGTGCGGTCGCGGAAGTGCATGTCCCGTCTGAACATTCAGACGATTGGTCAGCTCTGCCAGCGGACTCCGGACGAGTTGCTGGCCAGTCGCAACTTCGGTGTGACATCATTGAACGAGATTCGGCAGAAGTTGTCGGAGGTCGGGATTCGTCTGCGGAACGACTGAGAGTGTTGTTTTGCGATCAGTAACCCGGTGGTGTAATCGGTAACACAGCAGATTTTGGTTCTGCTTTTCCAGGTTCGAGTCCTGGCCGGGTTAACTTGCCGGGAGACCGTTGAGGCCGGCATGCGAGCGTCCGTTGCAGTGCACAGTGTGTGTCTGAGTCTTGTGCTGGCATTCTCTGGTGGAATGCATGCAGCGACAGGGTGTGACGAAGTACCGGCGGAGCAGCCGGAGTTTCGTGTGCAGCTGCGAGAGGACGTGGTTTACGGGCGAGTGGGTGACCGCGAGCTGTTGCTGGACGCGGTGCTTCCCGAGGGTGCTGGTGCGGTGCCCGGTGTGATCGTGATTCATGGCGGGGCGTGGCGATCGGGAAATCGTCGCCAGCTGCGAGGCTATGCGGATTCGCTGGCGCGTCGTGGGATGGCCTGTTTTGCGATTGATTATCGGCTGGCGCCGGACCACAAGTTTCCTGCTCAGATAGACGACTGTCGCATGGCAGTGCGGTGGGTACGAAAGCATGCTGCCGAGTATGGTGTTGATCCGCTGCGCATGGGTGCGATCGGTTATTCGGCAGGCGGTCATCTGGCTGGACTGCTGGGCACAACGGGTCAGTCTGCTGAAGAGGATGCGGAGCATGTGGACACTCGACTGCAGGCGGTTGTGGCTGGTGGCGCCCCATTGGATTTTCGGCTGATGCCCGATGGCGGGAAGTGGGCTGAGTACTGGATGGGTGGCGATCAGAAGAGTGTTCCGGAGAAGTTTCAGGCGGCATCAGCGACGGCTTTTGTGGACGCAAAGGATCCTCCGTTCTTTTTCTTCAACGGGACGAAGGACAAGCTGGTACCGATGTTGTGGAGTTCCACATGTCATGCGGCGTTGCGATCAGCGGGCGTACGATCGGAGCTGTACCGCATCGAGGGAGCCGGCCATATTGAGGCTGCGTTGGATCGTGAAGCGCTGCGTCGTTCAGTGGCCTTTCTGGCCACCGAACTGAAGGCTCCGGTGGCACCAAAGAAGCCGGGTGAATAAGTCGAGGTGTGGCTGCGAAATAGTAATCAGTAATCAGTGGTCAGTGGTCAGTTATCAGTGGTCAGTTATCAGTGGTCAGTGGTCAGTGGTCAGTGGTCAGTGGTCAGTGGTCAG
>CAXBSH010000350.1:0-6122 GCA_963977705.1 uncultured Planctomycetaceae bacterium | reverse complement strand
CGCCAGCTCCATCGCCCTGCGATGCAACTGCTCAGCTCGCTCCGCCGTGATCCGCTCCTGCATCTCCTCTCCACCAGCCGCACGCAAAGCATCCGCCAGCGCTCCCAGCACCGACAACGTCACCCCGTTATCCTGATGCCCCGCAGCCAGCGAATTGGCCCACTTCCAGACCTGCGCTCCGTCCTCCGCTGTACCCACCAGATACACCATCAGGAAAATCAAACCACCAGCATCATCCGCATGCCACGCACGCACCGCGTCATACGAAAGAATCTGCCCCCGCAGCGATTCAAACTCCTCCTCAGACGGTGACTCAGAAAACACATTCAAACGACCCCGCAGCCCGGCGATCTCCGCCGCCAAAGGACCACCGGGAGGCGCCTCAACCACAGGCTCCGCACCATCGCCGTAACCCGGCTCGTCCTGCACACCAGCCGCGGATTCCCCCACACCCGCAACACCCTCACCCCCGGACTCAACCCCGGGCAACTGCCCCACAGACGAAATCACCTCCGTCTCAGTTGATCTCTCACCCACATCCGCAACTTCACCCCCGCTGACCTGTCCCGCCTCACCGCCGTCCACACCACGGCTGTAATAGCGAATCCACCGCGGACCCTCGCCCCACACCTCAATCCCCGTCGCCCGCAGCAACGGCACAACCAGCGCTAACGGCGAAGGACGGTCCGCGTCCAGTAATACCTGCAACCGTCGCAGCGTCAGATAATCATGAGCCGTCCGAGCCCGCTGCTCCAGCTGCACACCCAGACGCTCCGCCACCCGCCGCTTACCCGCCAGCAAATGCACCGCAATCAAACGCAGACGAACCTCAAACCACAAATGAGTCCCACGGCAGCGCTGCAGTCGCTGATCCCACTGACCCAGCAACTCCACAGCCTCCTCCCAGTCCTCCCCCTGAGTCGCCATCATGGCGCGATTCAACATCACCCCATACTCAAACAACGGACACTCTTCCAGAGGTGGCAACATGGTTTCCAGAGGACCCCCGGAAAACTCGGGCGGCCGAGCTGCAGCCAGCAGCATCGGCTCTCGCAGTAAGCCCACCGTCAGACGCGCCTCCAGAGACATCGTCACCGTCTCGGCAGACGCTAACTGCAACGCCCGACCACTGCCCTCTATCGCACGCTCAAAACGACCGTGCAACGCGTCCAGCCACGCCAGTCGAACCGTTGCCAGCCAACGCCGATCACCACGGTTCGACCAGTCGCCGTCCTTCTCCATCACCAACCGACACTGATGCGCCGCGATCTCTGCGTCATCCGCCGCCAGATACACGTAACTGGCATACTCCCGAAAACAGTTGATGCAACCCAACTTCCCCGTCTGCCGACAGATCTGCAATCCATCCGCAATACAGGCATGCATCCCCTCCGAATTGTAACCCTCCAGCTGACCCGTCGCCTCAGCCAGATTCTCGTACGCACAGCTGCTCAAAGACTGCACGAACGACTCATACTCCTCACGCGGCAGATCAGGCTGAATCTGACGCGCCTGCTCCTCGTTCTCCAGCAATGCAATCAACTCGACAGCACGCTCACGCATCAACGGAAAGTCCAGCAGATACTGCGACAAATCCATCTGGTGAAACGTCCCCCAGATGTACTCCGCCGCACACTGCTGCACCTTCGCCCGTCGACGCACCTCGCCATACAACCGAAATGCACTGGAAAACTGACACAGCGGAATCAGATCGCCCGCTCGAGCCAGCAAGGACGCCAGCTCCGCTCGCCCCTCACCACTGCCACCTTCCACACCCTGCTCGCCATCAGTCATGCCGCACTTTCAATTGCCTCAGAACAACACCTCAACGCACCAGAAAACGCTTCGCATCACTGACCGTCTTCGGGTCCTTCTGCTCCAGCTCCTTCAACAACTCGTCTGCTCGCACCGCCCACGCCGGACGAACCGCCGTGCCATCCGCACCCTTCTCACCCTGCTCCTGACTGCAGTAATACAAATACCGCACAATCGCCCGACGAATCGCCGGAATTGCAAACTTCTCGTCCCCGTACATCGACATCAGACGATCCTGCACACTCCAGTCCTTCCACCGCGCCAGATCCGTGATCACCAGATCCGCCAGCTCCTGTCGCTCCAGCAGAATTCGCATCGATGCCTTCAGACGCTCCTGAGAAATCCGCTCCGGCTCGTACGTCCACATGAAACGCAACGCCTGCATCACCGCATACGTCTCACTGAAAGGCAATGGCACCTCCTTGCCCGCAGCGTCCTTCGCCACCTTCGTACGCATCTTGCCGTCTTCCAGAACCCGCAAACCCTCCTCACCACGCAACAACATATAACCCGCCATCACCCCTTCAATCCCCAGACGGAAGTCAGCATCCAGAGTCATAATCTTGCGCTCCAGAATCGCCGCGTCCTCCTCACGACCACACAAACCGGCCATCAGACCGTAGAAGCCCACGCGAGTCACCGAGACCTTGGGGTCGTTCAGCCAGCCCAGAATCTTCTCGCGAGGCAACTTGTCCCGCAACGGCTTGATCACCGCATACGGCGCCGCAGCAAACTCAGCAAATGCATCATTCGAAATCGTCATGTCCGACGATTCAAAAAACGGAATAAAATACTCCAGACGCTTCCCCTGCTGCTCCACATCCGTCGTCGGCAACGGCATCTTCGACAGATACTGCCACGCAGCGGCTGTCGCTTCCATCGGAGCATTCCAGTCCTCCAGACGCTCCTCCGGACCCATCAACGTAAACGTCGCACCCTCCGCCGCCGCAACATACTGAGGGATCTCAAGAATCTGACCCTTCTGGAACTTTTCACCCTTCGAAAAACCAATCTCCACAATCTCAAAACGACTGCTGCCAGCCGTGACCTCCGTTGACTTCACACCACTCACATATCGCCCCAGCAACAGATGATCACACATCTGAATCTGCTCAGCCATCACCAGCGTCGGAGCATCACAGAAGGGACACAGGACCGCCCCCAACACCGTCGCCGGTACACAACCAAGTACAAACGCCAGCATCACACACACCGTCGACCTGCTCATCCCCCGCCTCACTCTCTTTGTCACTGCCACTGACTCACGCAGCACACCAGAACACACCTGCCGACACGGCACTACTGCAACACCTTCGCCTGCTCAATCCGATACAGCCGCGAAAGTTCCGGCTGATCCGCATCCGGATCAATCCGAAACACACCCTCCACGTCAAACGGACGATTGGCGATATAATCGGTCGTCTCGCCCTCCGCCAACTGCACACTCATAATATCGTAGATCTTCGGCTGCCGCACGAAACAGCAGATGCCATTGTCCCGCGCTAACGCAAATTCCGTCAGACCAGTCGCCACAAATGTCGGATACATGAAACCACGAATCCGCACCAATTTGCCGTCCAGAGACTTCAACCACTCAGGAAAATGCTCCACCGCATTCGGTGGCACAGGCTCCATGTTCAGAACCTTCAGCAAATCAATGTCGTCATAACTCACTCGCACCGCTTCACTGGGACGCTCTCGACGAAAACGCTTCTGAGGCACAAGGAGCTGAACCTGACGCACCTCACCCGAAACCCCGTTGTCAATCGATGGCCGGTCCGCCGGACCCGATAAACCTGACTGCTCAGACACAATCGTTGCCGGAACAGCAGACTGCACGCCAGAATCACCCGCCGCTGATACCACCGCTGTCGCCCCCGGTACGGAACCCGCCGGCCCAGCTTCCGCCGCAACTGCACCAGCCCCGGTCGCTGCACCAGCCCCGGCACTTCCAGCCTCCACCATCGGCTTAACAGCCGGCTCCACCGACTCACCCGACGCCGGTGCCGTCACCACACCACCAGACGACTCACCTTCCGAGCTCTTAACCGCAGAATTCGTCGCAGTCGCACCAGCACCAGCACCCGTTGCCGACGCCGACTCAGCGTCAGCAGAAGCCGATGACGCAGCCACGCCCTCAGACTGCGGCTCAGACTGCGACTGAAACGTTCGGTACTCGCCCGAATCGCCACCGCCACAGCCCGCCAGCAGACCGCAATAGATCAACAGGATCGAAATCCCGGAGTACCTGCTCACAAATATGCTCCCGGATACGCAAAACCACCGCCGACCACCACAAAGCACGACTGAACAGCACTGAACAACAGCGGAAAGTTTGAGTACTGACGCGAAGGACAAAAGGTAGCCCCAGCATTCCTGCTCGGCACCATCCCTTCAAAACACTGCGGATTTCAAGGGTGACCAGAAGTTCGCACCCGGGCTAAAGCCCAGGCTACGGTTTTCTCGTCCTCGCTGTGGCATTATCCGGTTTTTCGAGGCAAATGACCAGCCGAATCCCTGCTGCAGTGGCCGTTGTCCCGGAATTCGCTGCCAGACATTCCGACCGCCAAGGCCGCACACCACGACACGAACAATGCCCCGAAAATCAGAATTCGGCGTGCCCCGGAGTCCTCGGAAACGGGATCACGTCCCGAATATTGGTCATCCCCGTAATCAACAGCACCGCACGCTCCAGACCCAGACCAAAACCCGCATGCGGTACCGTGCCGTATTTCCGCAGATCCGTGTACCACCAGTAGTCGTCCGGATTCAGATGACACTCGTGCATCCGCTGCACCAGCACATCCAGACGCTCCTCACGCTGACTGCCGCCAATAATCTCACCAACACCCGGGACCAGCACGTCCATCGCACGCACCGTCCGACCGTCCTCGTTGCAGCGCATGTAAAACGGCTTCAACGTCCGCGGATAATTGAACAGAATGACCGGCTGACCAAAATGCTCCTCCGTCAAAAATCGCTCGTGCTCCGTCTGCAGATCACTGCCCCACTGCACCGCATAATCAAACTTTCGACCACTGTTCTGAATAATCTCAATCGCCTCCGTATACGGCAGACGAATGAAGTCCTTCGTGCGAATGGTCTCCAGACGAGCCATCACGCCGGCATCAATCCGCTGACTGAAAAACTCCATGTCCTCAGCACAGTGCTCCAGAACATCGCTGACCATCGTCCGAATAAAGGACTCAGCCAGACTCATATTGTCGTCCAGATCATAAAACGGCATCTCCGGCTCAACCATCCAGAACTCGGCCAGATGGCGAGTCGTGTTGCTGTTCTCGGCACGAAACGTCGGACCAAACGTGTAACAATCACCAATCGCCGTTGCATACGTCTCAGCCTCCAGCTGACCACTGACAGTCAGTGATGCCGGCTTGCCAAAAAAATCCTGCTTCCAGTCAATCGACTCAATCTGCTTCCGCGCCAGCATCGCCAGATCCAGAGTCGTCACCTGAAACATCTCACCCGCGCCCTCACAGTCCGATGTGGTGATAATCGGAGTATTCAGGTAGAGGAACCCACGCTGCTGAAAGAACGAGTGAATCGACCAGCTGATGCGGTTGCGCACACGGGCCACTGCACCAAACGTATTCGTCCGCGCCCGCAAATGCGCAATGTCACGCAGAAACTCAAAGGTATGCCCCTTCTTCTGCAACGGATACGTCTGCGGATCCGCCGCACCCAACACCTCCAGACCCGTCGCATGCAACTCAATCCGCTGCCCCTTCCCTGGCGACTCCTTCAACACACCGTCTACCGACAGACTGGCTCCCGTCGTCACGTTGCGGATCGACTCCTCATAACCCGGCACCGAATGCTCAACGACAATCTGCAGATTCTTCATGCAGCTGCCATCGTTCAGCTCAATAAAGGAAAAGCCGTTTTTGGAATCACGTCGAGTCCTGACCCAGCCACGCGCATTCACCACAGCGCCTGGCTGACCATCCTTCAGTAATGTCGCAATCCGAGTCACTGGCATGGCTTCGCTTCCACAAAATCCGTCGGCAACAGACAAACCTCGTCCAAATTCAATCCACCCCGGCCAATCATCCCGAACCGGGACAAATAGAGCAAGCCAGAACGAATCCCGAGATCATCCCACAACCCGAAACTGAAACGCCCCCACCACACCAAAGGCCCACTTGGGAGGGCGAGGCTCCCGCCGAGCCGCAACCCAACCGTCCCTGTTCACTCATCGTTGTTCGCCTACAACCGTAGCCCGGGCATTCCTGCCCGGCCGCCTTCTGCCCACACAAACCAAGTGGCTGTTGCTGTGCTGCTTGTCC
>CAXBSH010000349.1:0-6127 GCA_963977705.1 uncultured Planctomycetaceae bacterium | reverse complement strand
GTGCGATTTTCCTTGGGCGTTGCCCGAGGCTACGTTGACTATGGCCGTTGGCCAATTTGTGGGTTGGTGGCGGTGCGATTGCCCTTGGGCGTTGCCCAAGGCTACGTTGACTATGGCCGTTGGCCAATTTGTGGGTGGGTTCTCGGGCTGAAGCCCAAGCTACGGGGTGCGGGGCGGCGGTGATTGGCTGAGTGCTTCGAAGGCTTTGCGGAAGCTGATTGGGTCGTAGTTGGCGATGGGGGGCAGGGAGAGTGCCGGATCGATTCGGATCACGGTCACGGACAGGTTTTCGCTGCCGGGGATCGGGTCCGCTTCAGCTCGACCCTGGTGCAGCTGCAGAAATAGTTCGGGAAACAGTGATTGTCGATGCTGGTCTGTGGAGTTCAGCAGCAGCCATGACCATGCCAATTGTCTGGCGGAGTCGTAGTCCACGGTGCCTGAAGTGCCTTTCTGCAGCAGTGCTGTGCTGACGGCCTGTTGCTGCTGGGCGGTAAGCGGGGTGTTCTGCAGTCGATCGATCAGCTGGTCGGCTGCTGCTGCGGCGCTGCGGGTGGCAGTCATCAGCTCGACCGTGTCGCCGAATGGAGCGGCCACCGAAGCCTGTTGGACTGATGCGAAACCAGCGAATGGTGCCGATGAGCCGGAGGCAGGGTCCGTGGAGGTGATCTGCCATGCCAGTTCAGCCAGTGTGGCGGGCCATGGGGTCAGTCGTGGGCGTCCCGGTCGACCGCGGACCTGCGATTGCTGTCTCCAGCCATCGTGACGGAGGTCATGGTGGCAGGCATAGCAGTCAAACTGAGCAAATTCGGGCCATGGGGATTTGACGAAATCGACGACTGTTTTCTGTTCCGCGAGGTCGGCGGTGAGTTTCAGAGATTCGGACCAGGTGACAAGTGCCGAGATGAGCAGCTCGCGGGTTTTCAGTTCCGTGGGTTCGGCCGGCTGATAGCTGGTTTGTGCTTCAAATCTGGTCCGCATGTCCTGCGGTTTTTCGTGGTATTCCTGCCAGTGCCGGGGCATTTGCTGTTCGAAGGTCTGCAGTTCGAATGGGGGCAGTGGAGGATGTCCGGCCGCATACATTTCATGCGTGATTACTCGGCCCAGTTCTGCATTTCCCACGTGGCAGGAGACGCAGAGTCGAGTGCGTGAAACAACGGAGCGAACGTCATAGTAGCCGTGGTCACATTTTTCAGCGGGGGTCAGATACCGCCAGTTGTCTGGTGAGACGTGAGCAGTGCCCCAGCCCGGTTTCTGCGGTCCGTCTGCTCCGAGCGAATCACCGGCAGGTCCATGACAGCCTTCACAACTGACTCCGGATGTCAGGCGAATATCAGTTTCGTAGTGAGCGCTGACGAGCCCAGCAGAATCTTTTTCAAGTTCGTAGACGGGCAGGCTGGAATGGCAGGCGAGGCAGGCGGGATCACGATGCAGCTGGTTCGGTTTGCCAAGCACTTTTCCCATTTGCTCGGCGGTCTTACTGCGGAGCGAGGTCCAGGCCTGTGAGTGTCGATCGATCGCCGACAGATCTTTTGAGTTTTCTGCCTGTGGGTTGTCGGGCGTGGTTTTCTGTCCCAGCCAGATCAGGATTTCATCACCGCGGATCCAGCGGTTTCCATCGGGATTTCCGAGTCTGGCGGCAAGCAGTGGTGAGAGTGTGGAGCCGGTGTGGCAATTGCCGCAACTGCCGATCGGTACGGAAGCGCGCTGGCTGAGTCCCTTGCGAGTGAGCAGGGACTGGCAGGTGTTTTCCTGAGCGGGCAGAGAGGTGGTGACCAGCAGCAGCAGCAGAGCAGTGAAGTTGCGCATGGAAGGGGTCTCTGAGAGCCAGGGCTATGAGGTTCAGGGGGCCAGCAACTGTTCCAGCTGACTGATGGCATCAGTGACGGCAAGGACGGCAGTGTTTGAGGAGGTCCCGGGGCTGTCATAGCCGGGTCGGAACAGCAGCTGTGTGCGGATCTGTTCGAGCAATTGTGTGCGTTGTGCGTTGTGCGGATCTGCGGGGGCGAGGTTACGCCGGGCTGCAACAGCCGCGCGAAGTCCGAGGTACAATTGGGCCAGTTCGTCCCAGCTGCCGGCGGCGAGTATGGAACCGTCGGTTGTGGTTCTGCGGGATGAGCGAATGCTGGTCAGGCAGAACTGATCGATACTGGCGGCTGTCCATGGCTCGGGTGGTGTCAGCAGTGGAGCGAGTGTGGTAACAGCGTTGGTTACGGACGTGCGAACCTGCTGTCGGTCGGGTTGCGGCTGATTCATCACGGTTTCAAGGGATGCGATGGCTGTTGAGAGCGGCAGCAGGCTGGCGGAGTTACTGTTCCGCAGTGGTGCAAGGTTCCATGTTTCCCATGCCGGTCGACCGCTGGAACGACGCTGCTGATACCAGCTGCGGTCTTCGAGGTTATGGTGGCAGCTGAAGCAGGAGTATTCTGCCAGTTCCGGCCAGGGTCGGCCTTCTGCCGTGCGGTCTTCCAGCAGTTTGAGGCAGGCTTCGGCT
The DNA here is from genome assembly GCA_963977705.1 of uncultured Planctomycetaceae bacterium. GTDB lineage: Bacteria > Planctomycetota > Planctomycetia > Planctomycetales > Planctomycetaceae > SXXK01. The sequence goes on along the minus strand of CAXBSH010000349.1, from coordinate 3,636 downwards.
GCTGCGAACTGCCCGGCCTGCCATGCATCGAGCGGGAACGTGGGGCTGTCTTCCGGATCAGGGAGGCCACTGGTGCTGGCGCGTGGTTGCCAGTGTTTCGGGTAGTTGGTGTGGAAAGTGCTGAATTCGTAATCGAGGCGTGGGTGTCCGGCTGCGATGAGATCGTGGTTCACGTCTCGACCGACACCACCAACGTGACATTCAGCGCAGCGATTAGCGCGCTGCGTCAGGCTGGAGGCGAGGTCGACGTAGCCGAGGCTGAGTTTCTGTGCAGCCGGCAGTCGCTTCCATTCTGCAGTCACGTGGGGCCCGATCCAGTCGCGAGCAGCGCCATGGCAGGCTTCACATCCCACGCCATCGTGGTGCAGATAGTCGGAGACCACAGTTCCCGTCAGAGGTTGTTCGACAGTGGCATGACAATTGAGGCAGCGAGCATCCTGAGTGGCGGCCGGCGGAGCATTCCCCTGCCCTGCTCCAAGCAGTTCGAGCATGTTGCGGGACCGGGTAGTATTCAGGACATCCCATGCCGAGGCATGGGGATCACGCCCGGCCCAGATCAGGCTGGCGGCATAGTGCAGGCCTTCGATCCGACGTCCTCCACCATGACAGCTGGCGGCCGCACAGGAGGCCGATCCCACGATGCGTGACTGTGGTGTGGTGGTGGACTTTTGATCGGGGACAGCGGGCACAGGGGAAATCGGCGTCGCCGTAATCTCGTCTGCGCTGCCGGATGCCGGCAGCAGACACAGCACGCACAGTGCGAAGGCTGCAGAGGTCAGCATTGGCAGCGAGCTTTGGCGATGAGTCATCATTCTGATCACTGCAGGTACTGGTAATTTGCCGGGTTATTCCGAGGGAGTCTCGGTGACCAGATTGAGTATCTGATCGACGCTTCGGGGATTGGATTTTTCGAACTGCCGCTGATGATAAATATGACATTCGACGCACTGAGTACCGGCACCGGTTCCCGCAGTGCTGCCTTCCAGCTGTGTGCTGTGGCAGCGACGACAGGTTCCAATACCAGGCAGCAGGACGTCCCCGACAGAGGCTCCGGGGCCCTGCTTCAGGTTTTCTGTACCGCTGCCCGGTGCGGGCAGCTGATGACATTCACGACAGCCAGTCATACGGTGAGCATCATGACTGAAGACGGAGTGCACCAGCCAGCGATCGGGGATTTGCGGTGGAGTAATGGACCAGGTGGGCGGTTTTCGCAGATCTTCGATGGTGATTGCTGCGGAATCGCCTGTTTCAGGTGCATCGGCAATCTGGTGGCAGTATCCGCAGCCTCCGGATTTTCGCAGCCACTGCAGTGACTGAAAGTAGCCTGCGGCGTCATCTGCGGTGGTCGAGGAAAACTGTGACGATTTCACCAGTTGTTCGGCGCGGGCAGTTTGTGCGGCAGCGGCTGAGGCGACAGTCGGGGCGAGTGGTGGCGATGAGGTTGGGGTATCGACACCGGGCAGGTTACGGCCCGGGCGGGCCAGGGGCCCGGAAACGTCGGCGGTCTGGCCGGCTGCCGTCAGTTGCCGCAGATAGACGCTGAGCAGAAATGCGCGTACCTGTTGTGGTGACTGATGAGGCACAACCGCCGGGGTCACGGCGTCCGGGTCAGCTGCAGAGAATTCGCGAATGCTGCCGTTGTCTGTTTGTGTCAGGAACGGGTCAAACACCAGCGGATGACAGCTGCTGCAGTGTCGCTCGTAGTTGACCGGCTGGTAATACTGTCGCTGGGCGTCAAGTTCATGGCAGGATGAGCAGTCGTGCTGCCATTGGCCCTGCAGGGCTTTGGGGAGTGACGATTCCGGCAGGTTCAGATGAGTATTGTGGCTGAATCGCAGCTTTGAACGATCCTGCCAGCGTGCTTTGGAATCACCGGGGCGGAGGAAGTTCTCCAGCAGCTCGCGAGCCGGGTGGCTGCGAGCGATTGAGTCTTCGTACTGGTCATCAGCAAGGAGTTGGCGGATCGCGAATTCCGGATGAGATTCAAAATCTGTAATCGCAGCGTTGCCGGAATTCTGTACGCTGATTGAGGCCAGTTCGGAACGTTCAGCGGACAGTGCGATCAAGTTCTGATGGCAGCCAACACAGGACTGTGAGGCAATGTTCTGCAGATCTTCGGCTCCTGCATGCTCGCGATGGCAGGAACCACACGACTGGGACTCTTCCACCAGGTGTGCCGCAGTGGCTCGCTGGCTCCATGTTTCGCCCACGGCCGCGTTGAAGTAGTGTCCAGCTCCGGAGTGGCATTCCTGGCATTTCAGATTGCGTGCCTTACTGTGGGGCGCATCGCTGGTAAAGGCCAGCAGGCGTTCCAGCGGGCCTTCAAACGGTTCGTGACAGACTTCACAGCGACCGGAAAACATGCGATGTGGTGTGGACAGTTGACCGGCATGGTAGATCTCAGGGCTGCCCCAACGGGCGTTCCAGACCAGCCATGCAACAGCGGCAGCGCTGGCCAGCAGGCTGACAGTCCAGACGCTGCGGCGAAATGCATCGCCGCGGCGCTGATAGCCGATTTCGACTCGGCCGGAAAAGTCCCGGCTTAATCTGGAACGCTGCATCGAACTGAGTCATCCTGAGTGGAAATGGAACTATGAACCGGATTTCAAATGAGCACGTTTTCAGAACCTGAACGGCACGACTCGCAGAGCCATCACAATATGTGCAAGGGTAAAGACAATCAGCAGGAGTGAAGCGGGGATATGCAGAGCGAGCCACCAGTGCATCCAGCGCAGAATTGTGCGCTGCTGTTCAATCTGGCGTCTGACGTTGCAGAAATGCTGTAATTCGTTGAGTAGTTCCTGGTGTGCGACCGGCAGGCTGGCCTGAACTTCGCGGAATTGGCGTCCGGCGTCCACGTCTGACATCAGTGGTGAGCGTCTGACAGTGGCTGCGCTTTGTGTTGTGGCCAGAAACGGTCTGACGGTCTGCGTGTAGAAGGTCCAGAGTATCTGACGGTCTTCGGGCGAAGGAGCCCGAGTGACTGATTTGGCTGGTGGAGCGGGGTTGGCGGAACCTGGTGGCAGCGGGGGTTTAGCAACAGGGGGAGTGCCTGGCTTTGCAACCGCGACCGGTGTTTTGACAGTGGCCGGTTGTGGCGTGAGGGTTGGTGGCTCGGAGGATTTCGTGGTCGGAGTTGCAGAGGCCTTTTCCGCAGCCTTTTGTTTCATGAGTTCGAGTGGCGACAGCTTTGGAGCAGGTGCTGCGGTGGGAGCGGTCGTGGCTTCTGATGTGGGCTGAGCGTGTGCTGTAGGTGTATCTGGTGTGGTGGCTGGGGCGTCGTTTTTCGCGTTGGCCGCCGCGGCTGCCACAGCTGCTTTTTCTGCAGCCTTTTGTTTCATGAGTTCGAGCGGTGACAGTTTTGGAGCGGGTGCTGCGGTGGTAGTGGTGGTGGCTTCTGGTGTGGGCTGAGCAGGTGCTGCGGGTGCTTCTGGTGTGGTGGCTGGCGCGTCATTTTTCGCGTTGGCGGCAGCGGCAGCCGCGGCTGCTTTTTCTGCAGCCTTTTGTTTCATGAGTTCGAGTGGCGACAGCTTTGGAGCGGGTGGTGTAGTGGAAGCGGTAGTGCTTCTGGCGTTGCCTGAGCGGGTGCAGCGAGTGCTTCTGGTGTGGTGGCGGGTGCGTCGTTTTTCGCGTTTG
>CAXBSH010000348.1:0-6158 GCA_963977705.1 uncultured Planctomycetaceae bacterium | reverse complement strand
GGGATGCAGGTACATCTCAGCGGCAGCCCCTACGGCGTACCAGAGACCCGGACACTTGTTCATCGGCAGTTTGGCCCTTCGGAAACCTTCTCGACGACGACCCTTGTCAACCGCGACACGGGAGAAACCCGGCAGTTCGATGTGGAGCATTACCGGGTACATCGAAAGTTTGCGCCTCGATATGGCCCTGGGCTTTATCTTCCCCCGCCGGGTTTTGATCTGCTGTTTGTGCTGCCCGTGTCGCTCTACGCAGCCGCCAATGAAATCATCAAAGGGCATACGCTGGAGTTTGTCTATGCTGACGACGGTCGCACCATAGGCACTCGATACCCGATTGGTCTTATGTCAGAAAGTCCGAGCTTGCCGGCGGAACGAGAGTACCGTAGTGGTTGGTACGAAGCGACCGAGGACGGCACGGTTCCAACGGAGCAGAGAACAGGAATGACAGCTTTTGAGTCGCCGTGATGACCTGAGAATTCGCCGGGGTTTTGATTTTCCGGGCGATTCAGCAGCGGCGTCGCATTGACTTCATCGATCTTTCGTGAGCCGCTGGCGAGCCGTATTTCGCTTCAGAACGGGCCCATGCTTTCTGCAGCGATTCTTCAATCTGCGGCGTTTTGCAGGCGGTATCGCCGTGGTCGACCTTAACGCTTCCAATTCGCTTAGCTGCCGCCACCACCGCCTTACGCAGGGCCGGACTGCGACCACCAATCGTGATCAGAGTTCTGTTCATGTCGCTGCGGACTGCGTTCGCCACCGAGTGAATGGACTTTTCGATCTCACCAATCCCGCGCAGCAGCTCTTGATCAGAAAACGACGGATCAAGGTCAGAAAGCCTGCCCAGGAGTGTCCACCCCGAGGCCAGCAGAAGGGCATTCGAAGAACCCAGCCATTCTTTCAGTAATACCCTCGCATGCGGGCCCTCAGCTGCCAGTGTGGCAATGTAAAGATTGCACATGCGCATTGGATTCTCAATTGCCCACTGAGTCAATTCGGCGGGTGTCATGAGTGCCGGATCGGCGATTTTCATTGCCAGATTGCGAGCATCAACATTGCCTGTGGCCCATAACTTCTGTGCCAGCTCATGATCGACATCAATACGCTTCATCAGCTTGTAGAGTTCACCGAACAACACTCCAAACATCGGTTCCGGAGCACCGTGACGCGTCCATGTCCGGCGAGTCTGTTCAGAGCCGAGGGATTCAAGAATCCCCATCACCTCGGCAAGCGTCATCCGGCCGGAAGTCTGTGTAGTTGTTGCAGATTTGCTGGCCGAGACGGGTTTCTTTGGGCGTTTAGGGGCGACCGTCTGAGATTTCGCGGCGGGAGTCCGCTTTGCTGCCTTTGGAGAAGTTGTGACGGATTTCGTGGTCTTTGCACGCTTCTTCATTGGATTTTCACACAAAAAAGGCGGTGGACGTCCGCAGGCTCGATTATCATCCCGCGTCGCGGTCGCTTCGGCAAGTCATAGTCGCAGGTGCCCGGCAAATCTCCTGGAGAACCCCGCACGTTTTTTGATCACTTGCACCCGGCGGAAAGCAAGCATGTCTGGTCACATCAAGACGCCCCAAATGTCACTGCGAATCCTGCTCTGGATTGGCGTTGCTTATTTCTGCTGCATGTCAGTAGCCCATTTCTTCGGGCTGAAGTATCCGCTCCTGTTTATCTACTACGATGTACCATTTCACGCATATCAGGACAAAATCATTTCCTTTGCAGTGGTCTCGTACGTTTGCCTGTTCGTGAACGCGGCCCGCGATCGAACTGCTGTGCCTGCTGCTCTCACGGCACTCGTTGTTACTGTACTGGGGCTGAGTGCCGTCAATCTTTCTGATGCACTGGCTGACGTGCTGGAAGGCCGTTCCACCGTTCCCTATTGGCTGCAGACGGCATTTATTGCGATCTACTGCCTCACGATGGTGGCGCTGCACGTGAAAAGCCGATGGGCAGAGCAGCACTCGAGTGCGCCTGTGTCTGAGCTCTGAGACGCACTGAGATCGCAGGCGTTTACAGTCGCCTCGCAAAATGGATCTGGCGAGCAACCTCCTCGAAGCCGCAGGAACGATACAGGTGATTGCCCACCTCGTTTTGCTCCATCGTCTCGATGGCGGCCCACTCGAGGCCGACACCGCGGAAATACTGTAGAGCATACTCGATCAAACGACGGCCGAGGCCATGTCCGCGAAAATCTGCTGAGACTACAAGATTGGGGATCCGACCTTTACCGGACTCACGATCGATTCGAGTGGAAATGTAGCCGATGACCATGCCGTCATGTTCCGCCACAAAGATACCACTCGGGAAGATTGTCGTATCATCATCGATGTGACGCGCCTTGCGCCACCGCCAATCATGCCCCGCAAGAATTCCGAGTGCGTGTTCGACGTTCTGTTCAAGAGTCACTCCGTCGAATGCCGCAACGGTCAATACCCGCAGGAATTCCAGATCTTCCTCTCGATAAGGTCTGATTTCGATCGACATGCGGGATGCTCAAAACGCTGGGTTGCAATAAAAGCTTCGATGTTGGCGATTTCCGCAGGGTCCTACGACGACGAGCCCACCGATGCTTCGGTATTCCTCAGACTATTAGAACTGAATCGGGCGGGAATATCACGCATTCTGCTCAGGTTTTTGTGGCTGCTGCTGACTTTGTTCCGTTGCGTCGAAACTTGCAGTCGGGATGTTCTCATGATCTTCCCACTCGCTACAATTGGTACTCGACGTGGGTTTGGGGGCAGCGACATTTTCACCGGATGGATCGATGGAACCAGGCAGACAACAGGAAGGTACTGTTCCCGTCCTGCCGGGGCATTTACCCATTCCAGTTGAGACCAGATTGTTCTACGCCACATCCTGTGCCACGGCCTTCCTGCTGGCGGTGGGGGCCATCTGGCGGTTGACTGAACATCCCGATCAGTTTTCGTTGCCTCTGCTGACGGCGATTCCCGCTGGAATGCTGTTTGCTGACTTTGTTTCAGGTCTTATTCACTGGTTTGCAGATACGTGGGGCAGTGAGTCGATGCCCATTCTGGGCAAGCGACTACTGCATCCGTTTCGAGTTCATCACATCAATCCAGGTGATTTTCTGCAGCGAAGATTCATCGACACCAATGGCGATGTTGCATTTCTGGCGATTCCGTTCCTGCTGATTTGCTGCTTTATGCCCCTGAAAACTCCATTGTCGTACACAGCAGCACTCTTTCTGACGGCAAGTTCCTCGATCGGGATGCTGACAAATCAGATCCATCAATGGGCGCATATGGTGCGTGCACCGTTGCTGGTTCGTTATCTGCAGAATTTCGGGATAATTCTCAGCCATTCGGCCCACCAGCGGCATCATGATCCGCCCTGGATCGCCAACTACTGCATCACCACTGGTTGGTGTAACCGACCATTGCAGGCAATTCAGTTCTTCAGGCGGTTTGAACGGCTGATTACGCATGTGACGGGGCTGCAGGCAAGGTCAGATGAGCATCAGTTTGGTCGGTCCATCAGCGGGGAACAGTCGTGACTATGCATCACAGCTCAAGCGATTCCGATCCTTCACTGACTGGTGATATGCCACAGTCCGCAGATTCCAGCTCGGCTGATTTCCCGCGGCTCGCTTTGGAGACGCATGAGCCGACAGTTTTTGGACGCGGTTGGATCAGTGGAATCATCTCGGCGGTGTTGGGTATCGCTGCGTTTGGCGCTGTCATCTGCTTTCGCTTTCCTGGTTTGACGGTGGTGCAGCTGCGTGGGCATTATCCGGTCGATCTGATTCGCGCACTGCTTCACATTCTGCTGGTCTTGTCTTTTCTTTTCGGAACAATCAGTCTCTGCCTGCGTCGGAACAAGGTATTTGGGATTGTGGGAATTGGTGCTGTTTTACTGGCCGCTGCACTGGGCGGTTCCACCGTGTCGATCGGTGGTGACATCCAGAATACGTGGCTGGGCCTCGACTGGTTTGTGCTGAACCTGATGCTCTACTCGGCCGTTTACATTCCACTTGAACGATTCTTCGCTCTGCATCCTCGGCAACCGACGTTCCGCAGAGAGTGGACCACGGATCTGTCGTACTTCTTCCTCAACTCCATCCTGGTTCAGGTGCTTGGGCTGCTGACGATGAAGCCTGCAATCACTCTGTTCGATTGGGCACGCGTCCCTGCCGTGGTCAACAGTCTTTCAAGCCTGCCGATTGTACTGCAGGCCGTCCTGTGCGTGCTGGTTGCTGATCTGACTCAGTACTGGGTACACCGCGCGTTTCATCAGATTCCGCTGCTCTGGAAATTCCATGCTGTTCATCACTCTGCGGAAGCAATGGACTGGCTTGCTGGTTCACGTCTGCACCTTGTCGATGCTGTGGCCACACGCAGCCTGACCTATCTGCCGTTGTTCGTGCTTGGCTTTTCCGAACTGGCAATTGCAGTTTACGTGGTTATTGTTGTGATCCAGGCAACATTTATTCATGCGAACGTGCATTGGCAGTTTGCCGCGGTTCAGCGCTGGATTGCAACGCCCTGTTTTCATCACTGGCATCATGCGGCTGAACCGGAGGCCATCAATAAGAATTTTTGCGTGCACACTCCGATCTGGGATCGACTGTTCGGGACGTGGTATATGCCCGGACGGTGGCCGGCAGAGTATGGACTTTGTGGATCACGTGATGTGCCCAGCGGTTGGTTGAGCCAGTTCCTGTATCCTTTCCGGAAACTATTGTCATTCCGAAAGCAGAATCCAACGAGTTCCTCAGACTGACGAATTGACGAAAGATGGCCCGTCAGGCTGAAATGTGTTGCAGGTGAATCCCGGGCAGAACCGCATTCGCCAGCTTGATTGCAACCTGTTCAATTTGATCTGTGAAAGCAGCATGGACGTCGTTTACTACGATCGCTACCAGAAAAGGAACCTCGTCGAAAAGATCTACGGCGAGCGATCGTTGCGCTGGGCGTATGGGACAGTCGCCGGGCGAGTGTCGCTGCACGTGCTGGTTAAGCGAGCACTGTTTTCGAGGTGGTATGGCTGGCGAATGGATCAACCAGCGTCGAGGCGTTTGATTGCACCTTTCATTCGGCAGTACGCGCTGGATGTCAGCGAGTTTCGAATGGCTCCTGATCAGTTTCAGACATTCAATGAGTTCTTTTTTCGACAGTTGAAAGTTGATGCACGCCCGGTGAATCCGGATCCCAAAGTTGTGGTGTTTCCTGCGGACGGGCGTCATCTGTGCATTCCGGACCTGTCTCGTGCTCAGGGATTGTTTGTAAAGGGGCAAAACTTCAGCCTTGGCGACTTGCTGCAGAATTCAGCGCTGACCGAACGCTACGCCGGTGGCAGTTTGCTGCTGTCACGCCTCTGCCCTGTGGACTACCATCGGTTTCACTTTCCGGTGGACGGAACACCGCAGAGCACACGAATGATCCAGGGACCGCTGTTTTCTGTTAATCCTGTCGCACTTCGGCAGAACATTCGGATTCTTGCACAAAACAAGCGTTGCATTACGGAACTGCAGACTCCGCATCTGGGTACCGTCCTGTTGCTGGAGATTGGTGCAACCTGCGTTGGCACAATCTGTCAGACCTTTGCAGCGGGAAAAACCGCGGCGAAGGGCGATGAAAAAGGATATTTTCGCTTTGGTGGGTCATCAACGATCACCATTTTCGAACCAGGTCGAGTGCAGTTCGACGCAGACCTGCTGGAACAATCCAGCCAGCATCGAGAAGTCTACGCCAGGCAGGGTGATCACATGGCTGTTGCCCGCTGATCACCTGTCCCGAAATCCGAATTGAAACGGGTTCTGCTTCCTGCGTTCGCTGGTCACGCCCTGTTTGTTGAGTTTCCTGCCCGTCGCCAACCACCTTGTCTTCGCGCCGGCCAAACCAATCGTCACCCCCTCTTCCCCTAACGTACCCGAAGTGCGCCACACCGGTCTCACCCCGTCGGGGACACACCACCCCGTCGGGGACACACCACACCGCGGGGACACACCACACCGCGGGGACACACCACACCGTCGGGGACACAGCGTCAAACCTGAACAGGCGACCATCCTGTCATTGCGCGTTCAAAACCGGCCAGGCATGTGCGGGATAAAACCGGCCAGAGAAGGGGTTGGTTATTCTGAGCAATTTCGGCACGGAAGTGCCGGGAGAGCTCTGCATGTCCAATCATCTGCCCATGGC
>CAXBSH010000347.1:0-6200 GCA_963977705.1 uncultured Planctomycetaceae bacterium | reverse complement strand
GTGCTCGGAAGTCCCGGGAGGTCCGAGGAGGTCCCGGGGTGGGCCTGGGCGAGCCGTCAGACTAAGCCAACGGGTCACGGGTCTGCGACGTTGCGACGGTATTTGAACTGCAAAAGGCGTGCAGGGCACGAAAACGAGTTCCTTCGTGCTGCGGCCTGTTTTGTCTTTTCAGGCAGGAATTCCTGTGCTTGCCTGAAAATCCCGATGTTTTCCGGGGTTTGGGTCCAGCTGGGATGACTTGGCACCCCGTTTGCCTGCGGCGTCAATTCTGTATGTGCGGGACGGTGTACGATCGATATGAATCGACTTTTTCCCGGAATTCCCCCCTTTTCGCTGAACGGCAAGGAATCGGGACTTGTCAGAACGGGGAGTTGTTCGGGAGACTGAATCAGTCTGCGTCCTGTTCGTCCCCACCGCTTTTTTCCCCTGACGATGACTCTGCCGATGACCACAGCATCCACTGCTTCAGCAGGTTCTGTTTCTGGTACGCATCCGGCTGCTGCTCTGGCGCCGCAGTTTGCGATTCATTTTGACGGCGAGCAGCAGTCGAATGCGGTGCGTGACGTGATTGCGGTCAGTGAGCCGCATTCACTGCGCACGTTTACTCCCAGTCAGGCGGTGCTGTCGCATTCTGCCGGCTGTTTCCACTGGACTCCGGAAGGTCGTCGTCTGTACGACTTTACCTCGGGGGTTCTGGTATCGAATCTGGGTCATAATCCGCGTGGCTGGATGCAGCGATTTGTGCGTTATATGGGCTGGACTCCGGCGGATTACGAAGGCAGCGCTCAGGGCTATTTTCAGGCTGCAACGATGACGGCCTACAACGCGATTACTCCGCTGGAAGCTGAGGCCAGTCGGCGTCTGGTGGCCAGTCTGCAAAGTGCGGCGGGTGGCAGTCGGCTGCAGACGGTGAACTGGGCGGCGTCCGGATCTGAGGCTGTGCAGAAGGCCTTGTGGGCCTGTATGCGTCGTGACCCGGCGCGTCCGGGTGTACTGGCCACGCGATTTGGCTTTCACGGCAAGAAGGGTCTGAGTGGTGCTGTCACGGGTTCAGAGTCGGATCCCGAGCGTGATCCGCGGGTGCATTTCATCACCTTTCCGCGGGAAGAGTGTGCGGACATGGATGCGCCGGGAAAGGCCTTTGATCCGCAGTGGTATCGTGACGAGCTGGAGCGAATCTGGACGGCGTCCGGTGGTACGATTGGCTGTCTGATCACTGAGCCTTATCTGGGTGGTGGTGGCAGCTATCATCCGCCGAAGTCTTATATGCAGCTGCTGCAGCAATTCTGTCGTGAGCGGGATGTGCTGTTCATTCTTGACGAGGTGCAGGCGAACTTTGGCCGCACCGGTTGTATGTATGCGTTTGAAACGTATGGCATTGAGCCGGACTTTGTCTGTCTGGGCAAGGGTCTGGGGAACGGGGTGCCGGTCAGTGCGGCCGTGGGTCGTCGGGATATCTGCGATCAGATGGCCTATGGGGCTACTTCGGACACGTGGAGTGCGAATCCGCTGTCGTCAGCTGCTGTGCTGGCGACGCTGGACGAGTTTGAGACGACAAATGTGCTGCAGCATGCTCAGCAGATCAGTCGTCAGGTGGCGGATGGTCTGCGGCGTTTGAAGCAGACGGGATTGATTGTGAAGGTGCGTGGCGAAGGCATGGTGTTCGGGATTGAATGCGGTGCTCATGGATCAAAGACACCTGCACAGACGGCGAATGCGATTGTGGAGCGGTGTTATCGTGGGAACGCGATGAACGACGGGATTCACCTGCTGGGGCCGTTGGCGGGTTGTGTGATTCGAGTCAGTCCGCCGTTGACGATGACGACCGCCGACGCAGCGCATTCGCTGCAGCTGCTGTACGATTTTGTGTCGGACGTAGCGGCGGGTGCCTGAAGCGGGCAGGACAGCGCAAAAGCGGCTCGACGTAAAATGCGGAAGACAGTGATCAGTGGTCAGTGGTCAGTGGTCAGTAACAACCGTAGACCGGGCATTCCTGCCCGGCCACCTTTTACCGACAAACAGCCGCGACTCGGCGCACGTTTCGCGGCCTCCCGTGCCGGGGTGAAGCAGCAACTCCGCGATGCAATAACGGAGGCTATTTCCCGCAGAGGCGCAGAGACGCGGAGAAACGGGACCACAAGGCAAACCTCTCTGCGTCTCCGCGTCTCTGCGGGAAACTTACCCCATGACCGACGACGAACTCGGCGCACTCGTTCTCCTCCGATCGCGGCCTCTCGTGCTGGAGTGAAGCAGGGATTCCGCGATGCAATAACGGAGGCTATCTCCCGCCGAGGCGCAGAGACGCGGAGAAACAGCACCACAAGGCGAGCCTCTCAGCGTCTCCGCGTCTCTGCGGGAAACTTACTCCATACTTGACGTCGAACTCGGAGCACTCCTTCTTCTCCGATTGTGGCCGTTCGTGCCGCGGTGAAGCAGGGATTTCACCACGCAATAAGAAGGCCAAGTCCTGGTTAGCGTTAGCTGACGGGTGTTTGCGTTTGCGTCTGGGCGGGTGTGTTGATTCGGGCACGGAGGCAGTAGCCGGTGCGTTTTTCGCCCACTCCATCAAACGGCAACCTGCAGGTGCGTAGATGATGTTTCGTTGATCCGCAAAAGCTGAGCGGGCCGTCGTCAGTCTGATGACGGCCTGTCGCGTTTCCGGCGTCGTGATTTGCAGGAAGCGTGTTTTGATTGGCGGAAAAACGCCGGATTTTGCAGGTCTGCGTGATTGGCACGCCGTTCGCGGTCTGGGTGGGTGGGTTGAACAGGCGGGTTCTGTTCTGCTGGTGGCTGCGGCAGCTGATGTGGTCAGTTGCGGCGTCGGCTGCGGGGAACAAACTGTTCGATTCAGCGCGGCCAACAGGATGCCGCAAAGGAACGGGTGTCCCATGCGATCACGAGTTTTACTGGCGGTGTGTCTGACAACGATTCTGGGCTGTCGGGCGATGCATTGTGCAGCGGCGGATCCGCTGCGTGGGGTGACAAGGTCGGATGCTGCAGTGCGCGGGCCGGTGCAGCGAACGGTCTTTGGCTTGCCGTTGCCGCAGCAGTGGACGAACGGCCGTCCGCCGGGATTCAGTCGGTCATACCGTCCGGTGGTGTCCGCAGGTCAGTCATGTGCGGATGGTCGTTGTGCCACGGGCTGTGCCAATGGTCAGTGTCAGGTGGGCTGTCCGAACGGCCGGTGTGGTGCGAGCAGTCGTTTGGTGCCGGGTTCGCAGGTGCGGGGTGGGAATTGTGCGGGGGGAGTCTGTCGACCGGTGGGTGGTGGCGGTGCAGTACGTTCGCAGCCGGCCGATCCATTTCGTCGACGCGCTGCGGATTCAGCGGAGCCGGAATGGTTGACTCGACCGGTCACCGCACCGTTGCAGGAAGCGTTTGGATCGGACTATGACCGGCAGCGGCTGGATCTGCGTTCGGAGTATTTCAGGGGTGGTCGGGGTGTTTCTGGCAGCCCGGCCGGTGTTGGGGTTCCGGACCGACAGCCTCGGGGCATTGCGGGGCCTCGATCGCTGGAAGTCCCGGCGGAGCTCCGGGGTGCTCAGCAGACACTTTGATTTTCTGAATCCGAAGGGCTGGCTGTGGCAGGGGAGTGCTGCAGTTGGCGGGGCGGTGAAACGGCGGCTGGAAACAGCCGTCGTTTTTTAGTTTTCAGTGGTCAGTTTTCAGTGGTCAGTGGTCAGTGGTCAGTGATCAGTGATCAGTTGTCAGTGGTCAGTGAGCGGCAGTTGGGAGGGTGGGGCTGCTGCCGAACCGCAGGATGCTGCTGTCGGCTGCGCTTGGTTCGGGTGGTAAGTGGTGGGTGTTGCCCGAGGTTAGGTTGACGATGGCCGTTGGCCAAAAATTGTAGGTTGGTTGTGGGGTGTGGTTCCTGGGCGATGCGATTGTCCTTGGGCGATGCCCAAGGCTACGTTGACTATGGCCGTTGGCCAAATAGGGTTTAGGTGGCGATGGGATTTCCTCGGGCGTTGCCCGAGGCTACGTTGATTATGGCCGTTGGCCAAATAGCAAAGGCGGGTCGCCCAACGGCATATATCCCGTCCCAGGCCTGAAGGGCCGATCTCAGCGCAGCCAGGTGCGTAAGCACCTGGTCAGTACACCGTAAAGTCCCCACAAAGGCCTGAAGGGCCGGTTTCAGCAGAGCCAGGTGCGTAAGCACCAGGAGCTTTGAGCATGACTGCGAAACCACATTCGCCTTGAAATCGGCCCTTCAGGCCTTAAAGCCGATTTTTTGGGGGCCTCGGACCCAGGGCTGCGCCCTGGGCTATCGGAAAACGGCCCTTCAGGCCTGAGTCGCAAACGCGGGTTATGCACAAACCAAACACAGGCGGCAACAGCCTCGAGGCCCGACGGGTTTTGTGGGCAAGGACAACGGCGTTGCGATTGCCCTCGGGTGTTGCCCGAGGTTAGTTTGACTATGGCCGTTGGCCAAAAATTGTGTTTGGTTGTGGGGAGTGGTTCGTGGGCGATGCGATTGTCCTTGGGCGACGCCCAAGGCTAGGTTGACTATGGCCGATGGCCAAAGAGGGGTTTGGTTGGCGATGTGATTTCCTCGGGCGTTGCCCGAGGTTACGTTGACTATGGCCGTTGGCCAAAGAGGGGTGTGGGTGGCGTTGCGATTTCCTCGGGCGTTGCCCGAGGCTACGTTGTGTATGGCCGTTGGCCAATGGGTGCTGAGGTTATGGCTGGTGTAGTCGGGGAAATGACTCCAAAAATCTGCTCAAAATGGCAATGATTTTCGGGTCGATGCTGGGTTGGACGGGTATGCTGCGGGGGTGGGGTATGGTTTGCAGGGCCTGTGGTGGGGCTGGTTCAGGTGAGAGCTGTTATGACGTCGGTCGTGATCTTGCATTTGACGGATCTGCATTTCGGTTGGAATTCAACGCCAGATGAGTTGGCGCGGCGAAGCCGGTGCCTCAATTCGCTGACGACTTCGCTGCAGACATTGGCAAAACGGGAGCCAGACTGGAAGCCGACGCTGGTGGTAATCAGCGGTGATATTGGCTGGAAGGGTGTTGCTGACGATTACCAGCAGGCGCACCAGTGGCTGAGCGAGCTGCTGGGGGTGATCGGTGTGACCTCGGATAATGTGCTGGTGTGTCCGGGCAATCATGACATCGACCGCACGGCGACTCGCGGCATTGCCGTACCGCTGTCTGCAGTCGAAGCCGACGAATTCCTCAGGCCACCATTGCTGCCTTCCTACACTGAAATGTTCAAGGCCTATACGGATTTCTGTCAGAATACCGCGAAGTATCGGCCGTGGATGTTCAATGGCCAGCCTTCGTGGCTGGTCGGGTCAACCGAACTGCAGGGCTTGAAATTCATGGCTCTGAATACGGCGTGGTATTGCCGAGGTGACGCTGACCAAGGGCAATTGTGGGTGGGGCAACCGCAGGTGGATCTGCTGATCGACGGGCTGCCCTTGGTTTCCGAGCAGAATCCAGCCGATCCACCCGTGATTACCATCTGCCACCATCCATTTACGTGGTGGCAGGAGTCCGAATTGAATGCGTATCCGCGTACGGATGGAATGGGAATGCGTCCCAGCACAGAGGAGTTGCTGGTGATGCGCAGTAATCTGATCCTGACCGGACATACTCACTGCAATTTTCGTCAACCGAATCATCTGCGGATGTCGGCGTATCATCTGAATGGTGGTGCTGGCTATGCCGGTGCGGGCTGGTTGAATGCCGTGCGGCTGCTGCGGGTGTCTGCGGATGGTTTTTGCCATCGAACTTTGCAATTTGATGCCGGTGATGCTGCCGGGGCTTGGGATGTAAAGCAGACGTCGGGCTTGCTGCGATTCCATCCTGCACAGGGGGTTGTCGGGCCGGTCGTGGCACCGGATGATCCGGCGATCCAGCACTATCTCAAACGGTTGACTCGCGAGACCTGCGGGATTCAGTTGCTGGGTATGGGGCGATCGTTTCAGGTGGACCTGCCGATTGACGAAGCGTATGTGCCGTTGCGGTTAGTCAGATTTACTCGGCAGACGGAGCAGGACAAGCCTGAGCGGTTGCCGCAGGGGAAGTCTCAGAAAGGGCTGCCGGATACTGAGTCCGCGGAGTTCGAGTCGGCTGCTGAAGAGGCCGGTGAAAACAGGGCTCGGGGGTGGATGTTTCAGCAGTGTCAGCAGCAGAACAAACGCGGTGTGGTGGTGCTGGGGGAGCCTGGTGCCGGGAAGACAACGTGGGCGC
>CAXBSH010000346.1:0-6203 GCA_963977705.1 uncultured Planctomycetaceae bacterium | reverse complement strand
GGTGTGCGTGCGAGCCCTCGGACTTGCCTCATCAAAGTATCCATGTGTTACTACGCAGTCCTAGTTGGAGATTGGGTGGGGAGTCCTTGTGCTCGCCAAGGCTGTTTTGCCGAGTCGGCGTTCGGTTACTGGTGATGTCCGCCATCTTGCCGCTCTTTCACCCTGGAGGGACTCTTCCCATGTTGAAGTTGAACATCAATGGCCAGACCCAACAGGTCGATGTCGAACCCGAGATGCCCTTGCTGTGGGTGCTGCGTGACCAGCTGGGCATGACCGGTACCAAATTCGGCTGTGGCATCGCCCAGTGTGGGGCCTGCACGGTGCAAGTCAACGGCACCCCCGTGCGCTCTTGCTCATACCCCGTGGCCAGCGCAGCGAACCAAAAAATCACCACCATCGAAGGCTTGTCTGCGGATGCTTCGCACCCCGTTCAAGTGGCCTGGAAAGCCTTGGATGTGCCCCAATGTGGCTATTGCCAATCGGGTCAAATTTTGGCCGCCGCCGCCTTGCTCAAGCGCAAGCCCAAACCAACCGATCAAGACATCGATGAGGCCATGACCAACATTTGTCGATGTGGAAGTTACCAGCGCATTCGAGCCGCCATCCACATGGCCGCAGGCACCGGCAAAGGAATTGGCTCGGTCATCCATTACGCGGGCCCCGGTGCTGCCAATGCCAAGACCGGTATTTCAACCGATTTGCAAATCGACCGCCCCAACTTCCGTGTTTTCCGTGTCTTCCGTGGTGAAAAATCACGACCACAAATCATACCACCAACAACCGCCGTCAGCTCACACCAACGACTCCCCTAATCACCCCGCAACACTTCGTCTTTTCGTGTCTTTTCGTGTCTTTCGTGGTTCAAAAATCACCCGGCCCCACTGCGACTTTCCGTCGCCTGCTCGCCAACGCAAACGCCATACCCTGACTCCCAACTTCCAATCACCACACACTGAAAATTCAACTCGAAAAAATTTTTTGCACTCACCCCACCAACGCCTCACCGCGCTCGTTGCATGCTGGCGGCTACGGGTCACTCCGTTCCCCTGCGCTACCCAGCATGCACTCGCTTGTTCGGCTCCTGAACGGCTCAGCCAGAAGCTGCACTCAGGGGACGCAAGCCCAGGCGGTAGCTCGCGTCCTGCGGATCGATCCTGCCGCGAAACGCCGACCGGACGCTCCGCGCGGCGCCGTACCAGCCACCGCCGCGCACAACACGAAGCGAACCCGCAGCAACACCAATCGGATCAACACACAATTCAGAGTCGTAGTCGCCATACCAATCCGAACACCACTCATACACATTCCCCAACATATCATACAGACCCCACGGATTACTAAGCTTCGCCTTCACACGACGACTACCACACTTTGAAAATGAATACTGCTTCTCACTCCACGATGAACCGTCATAACCCTCCGCAAGATCGTAACCAACGCCGCTGTTACCGCCATACCACGCTACTTCGTCCAACTCCGGACCGTCATTCTCACCCCGAATCGTCAATGCACCCGTGTAAATCGCACTCTCACTACCACCACGGCAAGCGTACTCCCACTCTGCCTCGGTCGGTAAGCGAAAGACACCGCTCACTCCCAGCCTTTCATTCAACCGTGAAAGAAATCCCTTACAGTCGTCCCAACTCACTCGCTCCACTGGACGAAATTCATCCTGAAATCGGCTCGGGTTACTACCCATCACGCTCGTCCATAACCACTGCGGACACGCACTGTCGAACAACCAGTAACCCTGACTCAACCGAACGCGATGACGTAACTCATCCTCACGCCGGCCGGCTTCACCCTCGGCAGATCCCATCCAGAACTCACCCGCGGGGATCCAACGCAGACGTTGCCGCAGTCGAGCGTATTTCGCGCTTTGGGGAATCCCGAATTCAACCCATGGCCCAAACCGATCACAGCCGGCCCCATCACACCATTTCGGGGGCTGGAACTGCTGCAGGGTGACCCGCTGCAACTCGCCCGCCAGTGTCACTTCCGATCGCCCATGAGTCGGCAGCATGCCAGGCAGCGACACCGGCTGAGGATGCTGTCCGGGCGACGGTGGCTGCAGTTGCATCACGCGAGTCCCGGATTTGACCGTGACGGCTCGTCCACCACCGATCAATTCATTTTCGCATGCGTTCAACCGCAGGACTCCGGGCGCAGCACACACCTGAAAGCGAGCCTCGCCCTGATCCGGTAAACCGTGCGGACTAACCACCCCGTCTGACGTACTGATCAGCTCGCTATACAGGGCCTGCAGCAACGTATCCGTTTCAGAGCCTTGCTGGAACGCAGCCGGCGGATAGCGGTGAGTCAGTGCGGGGCGCAGCCATGCCCGCAGATCACGTCCCCACGCCGAGTTTTCGCGCAATCGCCGCACAAACTCAGCATGCTGGCTGAAAGCATCCTGCCAATCTTCCTCAGGGATCAGCCGCCGTGACTGCGGTTGCAGACTGAACAGTTCTTCAAACCAGATTTCGGGCTGTGCTTTGCGAGTCAACCGCCAGCGGCGCACACTTAACAGCAGGCGTTGCCGCAGGTCTGCGTCCAGCTGTTCAAACCGGGGCAGCCATTCCTGAATGCAGCGGGCGCGATTGGGAGTCGCTGCCAGCGGATCGGTACCACTTAATAATCCGCAGTTCCAGAACTCCAGCTCCAGCGAACCATCGGCTGTGGCTGTGCCAAATTCCCTGAATTCCCGCAACAGTCCGGGTTCCAGTCGAATCACAGGCGCAGTCAGGACACACAATTGCTGCAACAATTCCTGCCGAACAGCAGGGTCCTCGATCAGCTCATGCGACGGCTGCCACGTCTGCCAGCGAAACAGGGCCAGCAGTTCGGCAGGAACCCGACGCGGCGAACAGGGCAACAGCAGCAGCAGACGATGACCGCTGGCCTGCATCCGACGAGCCCAGATCAGCCAACGAGCTGCAGACTGGCCCGTCGAGTCAAAAGCACCCAGATCACTTAAGATCAGCAATGTCGCCGGTTCCGCGGGACTTTCGAATGACGCAGACTACCCGTCAATCTCGGCATGATCGGTCGGATCATACCACAGCTCTTCCGGAGTCGTCCCGTGAATGTGCCAGACCGATCCCGCCGGCAGCAAGGCCTGCAGCCGATTGACCACCATCCTCTGATCGGGTGCAAACGGCACCATCCGCAGACTGCTGTCGCGGATCACATACAGCAGTCGTCCCCAGCTGCGACGGCGCTGCCGCGGCACGCGCTGCACCACCTCCAGCCGTGCCGCTCGGTCTACCAACCGATCGATATCCACCGCCCGACCAATTTCGCTGTCAAGGATACCCCGCAAACGACCCTCCAGCTGACTCCACGGGACCAGCAGCTTCGATGGATCCTGAGCGACCGTATCAGGCGTTCGCCAGCCTTGCCACGGCAGGTACCGCTGCGGCTGACTGGTATCCGTCTTCTGGAAAATTCTCTCCTCAGCGCACCGCCAGTACGTCAATGCTCTCAGATTCTGCGGATAGCAATCCCTGATCTGCTGTGGCTCGACCGTGTTCATCTCAGTCGAATCGCGCTGTTCCGGATTGTGCACCCGCGGAGCCGCTGGGCGTTGTTCCATCTCCAGCATCCGGACCAGTACGTCCAGCAAAGCCGGCCGACCAGTCTGCAGCACCGCCAGCAGGTCACCGCGTCCCACTATTCCGCGACTACTGGGCGTACTTTTCATCGATCATCTCTGCGATACTTACGAAAAATCAGACCGCGGATGATGTCTCGATACTCAGGTGTTATCACCCCCGCCGCCGCCACTCGCAGATAATCCAGGTACTCCGCCTGCCCAGGCCACGGGCGCTGCTGATTCTGAATTGCCGTACGACGATCCTCAACCAGCTGTACAGCGGCCTCCCGCAACAGTACTTCCTCCAGCTGAGGGAAATGGACCTGTCCGCGTTTCATCAGAAACTCAATCATCACAGTGTCTTCTGCAGCGCGTTTGTCTTCATTGGCCTGCGCAGTCAACACGGGCAGGTCCAGTCGCAGTACCAGACAACGACGGACAAAGGCGTCCGGAAGCGAACGTTCTTCATTGGTTGTGATCACAATCAGTGGAGCCTGGACACCGGGATCAGCTGTGATCGGGCTGGACCAACCGGTTGGGGTAAACTGCCGGGATCCAAGGGCCTCCAACAGTCCATTCGGCACATCGGTTTCGCCCTTATCGATTTCATCGATCAACAGCACGACGCCATCCGCTGGACTCCAGCCGGCTGGAACCTGACGCAACGCCTGCTGTGTGACCTGATCAGCCGCGGACTGCCAGTTGAAGGCCCACCACAAGGGTCCCGGTCGCACAAATCGCTGCAGACTGACCGCTTCCCGCAGCTTCTCTTTGTCTTTTTCCACAGCCCCGGCAACCTGCGCTTCTGTCAGACGCTGCACGGCATCAAATGTCCATAACAGTTCTGTCGCCGTTGTCGCGGCGTTCACCGTCAGTGAAACCAGCGGTCGCTTCTTCCACGCGGCGGCAGCCACCGCCAGCTGCGTCTTACCCGTACCCGGTTCACCACGCACCAGCAACGGCCTGTTGGCCGCCAACGCGGCATCAATGGCAGCCTCCTCCTCAAGCGTACGAATATGAGGAATCTGTGCCGCTGGATTCGTAATTTGTGCTTCGCTCATTTGTATGTCCCGAGAAAATCCTGAATGTCTTTGAGGTGTTCCAGTACGGCACAATTGAGTTCTGTTTCCTCATCAGATTCTGCCTGGATCAACACCAGTCGCGGAAAACTGGTCATTAATCCGCGTACCAGTGACTCTGACGCGTCGGTTCCTACCCAGATACAGCAGCGAACCTCCTGATCGTGCAGCATGTCCAGACGTCGATTGATGGAACCAGTGCTAGCATCACGCGAATTGACCATAACCCGCAAAAGCTCGGCAAACTGCGTTTCCCAGCCCGGGTTGCCGATCCCCAGCAATGCCGTCTTGCCACTTTGAGCGACCACAACGGACTGCTGCAAACCCCTCACCACCTCGTTCTGCAAAGAGGCCTGCAGTCCATGCGCATTGGCCACCAATGCGGCAGCCACGAAAGAATCTTTTGTAGGGACCGCGTACAGGGTCGGTTGTCCCCCCGTTTGATACAGTCGCTGCTGAAGTTGCCCCACAACCGATGCTGGAAGCAAAACGCTGACCAGCGAATCCACATCGTCTGCTGTAACACCCGCAGGTAGCCCCCGTTTCATCCACGACCACACGGCCTTCTGCAATAATGCAATCGGCAACTTTCTCTGATCACGACTTTCCTGCACTGGCACCATCGCCAGAATTTCACCCGCATAAACATCAGCGGACAGTGACTCGGGCTTCCTGTTTTCTTTCAGCAACCATTTCCTCAACGAATCGTTCGATAACAAGTCCGTCAAACGCTGCTTTTGCCTCAATTGGTCAGCAGTTTTGGGCGTCACGGGGTTCCATTCCGGTTCGGAAGGGGTTGGGGCACCCGCGGCTTCTAACTGCACCGCACTCGCTGACGACCCAAGACTGGATGCCGCTCCAACCGGGGCACTCCCAACTTCCAACTTTTTCAACCGTTCAGCATGCGCCCTGTGCAACACTGCGGACAGTTCGGTCAAATTGCGACCGTTAGGCTTGAGTGACAAATCCAGTTTTTCCCACCCATTGATCTTGGTGTCGTCGAGAGAGATTGGGATCACCCGATCCTCCGCTCTAAGACTCAACATGATCGACCGAATTGCGCTCCACTCGACCTCACACCAGGGCTTCTGGTAGTGCTTACAAAATAGCGGAACCAATAGAAAAGAATCCTCGCCGTAGATCTTGCGCAACTTAAGGTCCAGATCAATCCCCAATAACTCCTCCTCGTACCACTCATCGAAGAATACTTTCTCCTTGCCAAATTTTGTCGCTAGTGCTTTTGCAAGTTTCCTCGCCGAATCCCGGACCTCCCCGGGGAAGGAAAGAGCCACGGCAAATCGTTTGGTTTGTAAAGCGGCGGCTTCCGACATCTCTGACAACTCCAACCCGGTTCGGCACCTTGCCCTAAGTTCCTCACCCAGCGACGCCTGCCAGCATATCGCAGAAAACAAGGGTCTACCAGTACCCCTACGCAGGATCCGCTCAGTATCCGCCCGAAGTCTGCGCTGGTTATGCAGCTGGATCCATTGGTAGCTACCGCCAACCCACGGTCCAGCCGGCAGTCAGCC
>CAXBSH010000345.1:0-6226 GCA_963977705.1 uncultured Planctomycetaceae bacterium | reverse complement strand
TTTAATGATACGGCGACCACCGAGATCTACACTCTTTCCCTACACGACGCTCTTCCGATCTCTCCCAAACACCACCCCACCCACCGCAACAACCCCTCACTGCCCCTCCGCACGCCAGAACTCCAACTCGTCCTGCACCCCGGTCTCGCGGTCTGCCACAAAAGCTCGACGATCCCGATAGGCCGTAAACCGGCCCTCACTCAGCCGACCAAAAACCGTCCCCACAGTCAGTGCCTCACGCACATCATGAGTCACAAACACCGTGGTCATCTGCAACTGGCCCGCCAACTCGCGAAATAACGACTGCATCCTCGCACGCGTTTGCGCATCCAGCGCTGCGAACGGCTCGTCCATCAACAACACTCGCGGCGCCGCCAGCAACGCCCGGACAAAGGCCACTCGCTGCTTCTGTCCGCCACTGATCTCCTGCGGCTTCTTCAAAGCCTCGGACGCCAGACCCGACGCCTCCAGTAACCCCCACACCTTCCGCCGAACCTCAACGTCTGCCACTCGTCGCATCCGCAACGCAAAGGCGGCATTCTCAAACACATTCAGATGCTCAAACAGCAACGGCTCCTGATCCAGATACAACGACTGTGGACCAACTCCCTGACCACAGATCTCAATCGAACCAACGTCTGCTGACACCAGACCCGCCAGACATTTCAATAATGTCGACTTGCCACAGCCTGAACTCCCCAGCACTACCAGCGTTTCACCCTGAGCCACCTCAAAGCTGACCTCCGCCAGGATCTGCCGTCCACCCAGCCGGACTGACAGCCCGTCAATCTTCAGACAGTCCGCCAAACCACTCATGGTGCACGCTCCACCAGTCCACCCAGACCAACCCACGTACCAGACTTCCGCACTCGCACGCCTTCCCTGAACTGCAGCACCAGCACAACGACCAGCAGCGGCAGACTCAGCAGCAACGCTGAAGCCGCTGCCTGAGCAACACTGCCCTCACGGATCTGCGAAAACAAACGCATCATCAGTGTCTGCACCCGACCACCACCAATCACCGTTGTCAGCCCGTAATCCAGCCATGAAATCAACGCGGACTGAAACAGACATAATGGCAACAGTCGCCACACATCCGGCAACACCACGTGTCGCCAGACAGCCCAGCTGGTGCCACCCAGCGCACGCACCAGCTGCTCCCGACGTTCAGCCCCCGACACCCTCGCCCCACCCAGAAACACGGCCGCAAAAGCCGTCCCAAACACACACTGCACCAGAAAGACGCCCACCCACGTTCCGGCCAGCTCAAGCCGCGCCAACAGATCGAACAGACAACCGGCCGCCACCACAGGTGAAACCAGCAATGGCACAAAGAACAGCCGCCGCAGACGGCCACCCTCCCTGTACGAAAGACTCCGACTGATCAGCAGACCGCCAGCCGTAGAACTCAGACTGACCGCCAGACTCAGTCCCGCCCCCTGCAGCAGAGCCCTCAGATGACTGCCACTGAACG
This sequence comes from uncultured Planctomycetaceae bacterium, assembly GCA_963977705.1. Lineage (GTDB taxonomy): Bacteria > Planctomycetota > Planctomycetia > Planctomycetales > Planctomycetaceae > SXXK01. The sequence goes on along the minus strand of CAXBSH010000345.1, from coordinate 4,752 downwards.
CTCGCTGCCACGCCACACCATCCACACGCTGCGGCCACAATCGAGGCCACTCCCAGCCACTGCCCACCGACAACCACAACAGCACAAACCACGGCAGAACAAACATCAGCCCCAGCCCCACCAACAACACCAACGCCCAAACACCAGCACCCGTCTCTGCACTGCTGTCAATCGACTGACACGCTTCGCGCGCAGCACCCCGAAACTTAACCCGCCCTTGCGTTCCAGCCCCAACCCCGTCTCTCATACTCGTGCCTTAACCTCTACCCCAGCTTTTACCCCAGCTTTGTCCGTCGCGGCAACCAGCACAGCAGAGCGACCAACACCAGAAAATACAGACTCGCATACACAAAACTCAACGGCCGCTCCTGCAACGAATACTGCCCCGCACTCTGCTGGATCAATACCGACATCATCCGCGGAGACTGACTGCCCAGCAGCAACGGCGCTTCCCACGCCGAAAAATTCCACACCAGCAATAACCATGTCAGCCCACCAACGCGACGAATCAGCATTGGTACCCCCACACACACTCGCGCTCGCCACGCCCCCGCACCCAGACGCTCCGCCAATGACACATACCGCCCGACAGACGCCGTTTCCCATTGCCCCTGCAGATACAACCCTGTCAGCGGCACGCCCGTCAACCAGCCCGCCATCACAATTCCCACACTCCAGCCATCATTCACCAGCACAGGAAAATCAGACTGCTCAAAACCCGGTATCACCAGCGCCAGCACTCGCGGCAGCAAACCACCCCGACTGCACACCTGCAACACCACAAACGCCCCCACCGAAACCGGCAGCGCCGCCCCGATTGTCAACAGGACCCCAACCGTACGCTGCACTCGCCAGCGATCGGCCGCCACACACACCGCCAGTCCCGCCACCAGACAGCTCAGCGTCGTCACACTCGCCACCCCCAGACTCAATAGCAGACTGTGCCACAGCACTGCACCACTCAGAGCCTGACGCCACCACTCCACGGTCAATCCAGAACTTAACAGCCCCAGCAGCCCCAGGCTGTACAGCAGCGCATAGCCAACCATCCAGACTGTGGGCACCACCAGCAGCAGCCCCAGCAGGATCCAGCCGGCAGCCCGCTCAACCTTCATGGCCGCTGCTCCGATCCGGTCGCCGTCTCCAGGATCTCGCGTCGCAGCTCCTGATGCAGACGCAGCATCACCTCTGCCGGTGGTTCCGTCCGCGCCCGCTGCCGCAGCTCGGATCGCGCTGGGACTCTCTCACGCTGTTCGGCTGCCGCGAACTTCGCCCGCCACTCAGTCGACAAACGCGGCACATCAAGAACCGTCCCGTCACCCCACACCTCGGCACGCTGCTTTTCCAGCTGCGCCTCTGGACTGATCAGAAAATTGATCAACAGCATCGCCCCCGCCGGATTGGCACTGTTCTGCGCGATGCCCAGATAGTGCGAATTCCGGATGCTGCCGAATTCGGGTACATAAGCCTGAGCCGCTGCGGGCAGAATCCCCTCACGCACCTTGTTGTCCACCTCACCATCATTATTGCTCATGGAAAAATCCACCTCGCCCGCCAGTAACAGCGCATGCAGCTGAGCCACGTCCTGAGGAAATGTGCGACCCTCCCGCCACAACTGCGGCCGCACCAGCCGCACCCACTCCCACAACCGATCGGCCGCACGGCGATAACCAACCTCATCAAACCGTCCCGAAAACTGACCCGGATCGTCTGCAAACTGCAGCAACAAAGACTTCAGAAATGTCAGCCCCGTAAAACTGACATCAAACGTAAACCGGCCGGGATGCTTCTGAATCCATGCTGTCAGTTCAGTCAGTGTCTGTGGCGGCCGCGTGACCCGCTCAGCATGATAGATCCAGGCCTGCTGCACACTACCCCACGGACACTCATAACCGTCCGTAGGCAGTTGAAAATCCAGAGCAATCGATGGATCAGACAGATTCAACAGCTCCGCATTCGGCAGACACGCTGTGAACGGCCCCCACAGCGCCCGCATCTGACGCAGCTGAAAAAATGTCTCTCCGTTGATCCAGACTACATCCAGCTCACCCACAGCACGGCCCGATTCCACATCCACCAGCATCCGATTCACCAGCTGCTGACCGTTCAGTGGCACAAATTCCAGACGCAGGCCGTGCCGCTGCTGCACCTGCTCAGCCACCCACCCCGCCATATACTGATTAATCAGTGGATCGCCATCCCACATCGCAATTCGTACGGTCGAATTGGCCCCCGCCGACTGCACCTGCGACCACGAACTGTCAACTGTAATCCGAGCCCCCGCCGCTTCCGTCTGAGACTGTCTGCTGGATTTCCCGCATCCCGCCAGAACCAGCCAGCCACAGCTGACCAGCCCGCAGCACAGCATCCAGTTTCGCTGCGGCTTTGCCAGTAAACCCATTGTGATCCATCCCCACGCTGTCCCGCCCAATGACACGCTCTGACCCGCATTCTGCCGGCAATACCGGCAAAACACCACACCGCACCCCACCGCAAATCCTCGCTCCTTTCAAAAAACTGTGCCCCACTTCCAATTGCGTTTCCCACGATGGAAACTCAGAATAATCAGAACTTCCGCCGGGTCTGAACACATCTGACCGAACCCCAGATGGCAGCCGGCGTCGTCCCCACCGCTCCTGGCACCACTTCCTGACAGGAACCCACCATGGCCAGTTTCGTCAGCTCCGCCTCTGCAACCGCACTTCGCTGTCTGTCGGTTGCCACACTGCTGCTGCTTTCCACCGCATCGGCCACTGCTCAGCTGCCCGCCACTCGACTGGACGCCGTCTTCCCCGCCGGATCACAGCCCGGAAAATCACTCGATGTCACAATCCTCGGCGTCGACCTTGATGATGTCGATCAACTGATCTTCAGTCATCCAGGGATCAATGCCACTCGCAAGATGGCCGAGCCTACACCCTTTGATGAAGGCCCGCAGCCGGTTCCCAATACCTTTGTTGTCACAGTCAACGGTGATGTACCACAAGCGGATTATGATGTCCGCTGCAAAGGTCGATTCGGGATCTCTAATCGCCGCATTTTCAGCATCAACCCGCTCCCCGCTGTTCTGGAAACCGAGCCCAATGGTGGACACGAAGTTCCGCCATGGAAGGACGTCGAAGGCGTCCGCACCAACGAAGCCAACGAAATCAGCGTGCCCGGAATTGCCGACGGACAGCTTGTGCAGGGACCGGATGTGGACTGGTACAGGTTCCAGGGCAAAGCCGGGCAGCAGCTGCAGGTTGCCACAGTCTGCCGACGTCTCGATTCCCGCATGGATCCTGTCATCACGGTGCTGCAGGAAAATGGCAATGTACTGGCCGAATCCCAGCCAGCCGACAACGGCGAAGTTGTCGCCGATGTGCGGCTTCCCGGCGATGGCACGTTCTATATCAAAGTTCATGATGCCGTCTTTGCGCAGGGCCCCGGCTACGTATATCGACTGCTGGTCACAGCTGCCCCTCTGATTGACTTTGTCTTCCCACCCGCTGGACTGCCGGGAACCAACACCAACTTCACACTTTATGGTCGCAATCTTCCCGGTGGTCAGGGCTCGCCTTACACCATCAATGGAACTCAACTGCAGCAACTGCAGGTGTCCATCGGCATTCCCGGGGATGTCGCCAATCGGATGCCGATCTCGCGCCTGATCGAACCTCATCAGGCTGGACTGGACTGCATTGAATACATCATTCCCGGCAGTCCACCTGGAACGCAGGGGATTCTGATCACTGCCGGCACAGCCCCGCCGGTACTGGAATCTGCGAATGACTCGGCCAATGCGCTGCAGAAGCTGACGCTGCCCTGTGAAGTGCACGGCCAGTTCTTCCCGCAGCGCGATGTCGACTGGTTTTCCTTCGAAGCAAAACAGGATGAAACTCTGATCATCGAACTGATCTCCCAGCGACTGGGGATGCCCACCGATCCCTCGTTACTGCTGCAGCAGGAAGTCAGGGACGAGCAGGGCAATGTCAAGGTCACGGACCTGCAGTTTGTTGACGACGTCGGGCTGCCGAACAACAACAATAATCAGGCCCGCGCCTACCGGCACGAATTTGACGACCGCACCACAGACCCGTGGCTGCTCTTCAAAGCACCTGCTGCCGGCACCTACCGACTGATGATTCGTGATGGACTCAGCGCCCTCAAATCCGATCCTCGCCTGACCTATCGGTTGATTGTCAGACCACCGCAACCGGATTTCCGTATTGCAGCGTCACCAGCCCGTTCCAACGCCGCCTTCCAGCTGCGCAAGGGCGGACGAGAATCCCTTCATCTGACCGTGTTCCGCCGCGATGGCTTTGACGGAGAAATTACAGCCTCCGTCAGTGGCTTGCCGGAAGGAGTGACCAGTGAAGAAATTGTGATCGGTCCAGGCAGTTCCACCGGAACTCTGATCCTGACCGCCAGTGACGCAGCCAAAGGCGTCGGGACACTGAAGGTCATGGCCAAAGCAAAACTCAATGGCCAGGAAGTGCAGCGCGAGGCCCGCTATGCAGCCTCCACCGGCAACCCCCAGAACAGTCAGCCCAACGCCAATATCCCCAGCCTGAAAGCCCGGCTTGTCAGTGCCATTCAGGTGTCTGTGTCTGAACTGGAAACAGCGCCGCAGATGCTGACCATTGGCAATGGACAGCCACTGGAAACATCACTGGGCGGGATTCTGAAGATTCCGTATCAGGTACGACGCGCCGACGGGACAGCCGGCAATATCACCGGCTTCCCGATTGATGTTCCGTCCGGAACGCAGTT
>CAXBSH010000344.1:0-6298 GCA_963977705.1 uncultured Planctomycetaceae bacterium | reverse complement strand
ACGCTAACGGCTCGCCATGAGAGTGAGTCTTGAACGCGGTGGACGACATAGGCTGCAGCCCATGCCACGACCACCGAGCACCAACTCGCTGACGATGCCGAGGCGCCTCCTTTGCTGAGTGGTCATCAGCCCACGGAATGGTTGAGCGACGGGCAGACGTGCGCGGCATCGCGTCGTTGTATGGCCAAACAGCGGCCGGGCCAGAATGACGCCGAGGACAAAATGTAGCCCGAGCATTCCTGCTCGGCCCTGTCCATAAAAAACAATGGGGATTTCAAGGGCGACGAGAAATTCGTGCCCGGGCTGAAGCCCAGACTACGACTTTTGTCCCTCACATAAGGAACGCCCGGGCTACGGTTGTTGGCGAACAACAATAAGCTTCTTTCGCCAACCGTAAAACGCAGCGACCGAGACTTCCTCCCAGACACAGAACTCACCCACGGTCAACTTGGAATCTGCACATCGTCGCAACCGCTCCGCCCAGTTACTAAACTTGATACCCTCAATGTCGCTCCCCATGTAACACCCTCCACAGAATTCAGTTGATGACAAACACAAACCGAATCAGTGTGAGAGCCCTGGCTACAGTGGCTGTGGTGTACGGTTACCCTTATCCTGCGAAATCAGAATCCGGTGTTCCGACTGTGCGCGAGCCAAAATCGCATCGTCCGTTTCACCACGCATCGACTCCTTCGCTGCTACCACATCGTGCCCCGCAGCTCGGAGGTGAAGAATTACGCTCATCGGCATATTCTCATTTGCCAGGGACTGCATCTCAGAGCCTTTCAACGTGGTACCAGGTAAACACGTTCAGACTTCAGCGTGTCGCTGGCGTAGCCCAGACAGGCCATGATGTCTGCTCGAGTCAGGTGGTCATACTCCTGAAGTATTTGCTCCATTGACCAGCCTCGCGCTAAAAGATCGATAACAAACTCTACGGCAATCCGCGTCCCGCGAATGATTGGCTTACCAACCAAAACGTCAGGATTGATTTCAATCCTTTCTTCCCAATGCATGTTCGTTTCCTTGAGAGTGATTGCTGAATTGTCTGCTCTTCCATTCTACAGGCCCAGTCCCTTCTTCCTTACCAATACCCCTTCCACCCAGCGGCGTTCTTTCAGTACCGCAGGTTCCTCTGGGATTTTTGTGGCTAAGTTTCCGCTGGGTTTCAGGCTGATTTTTCTGCAGTAAAACAGAACCCGAATCCTGTGGTGTTCAAGGATCCGGGAACCTCGCGCCGCGAGTTTGGTCGATTGAATCCGGCTGTCGAATCCAGCAACGCCCCGTTACTGACGTACGCCACAAACGATGTCAGGATACGGACAAGGCGGATCTTCAGCAACCCTGCAACCTGCTTGATGGGATCGAACTGGCTGCGGATTGTCCACGCGTACATGATTCAAAGAATGCTGTCGACCAGCCATTGCCCCACATTCACAGCCCGCTCTGCAGCCTGATTGCCTATATCAATCCTGCGCAAATCAAGCTCCGCACGCATCAACCGCCCTTGACAAGCCCGGGGACTCACGCCTCTGCGAAAAGTGCCACAACAAGTGATGACCTCTGAACCGTTAAAAATGCAGGTGATTCAACCGGTGTTGACTGGAACCAGCGATTGCCGCGCTCCTGCAGTGGATTTTCGCAACGACTTTCATGGCCGATTTGTGGATTTCTTTGTCCACATATGGTTTCCGATCGCAAATCAGGGTGACTTTATCGAAGCGGTGTCCCTGATGGTCGTTTCGTTCCGCGGCTGCGTGACTTCCCCTGACACGGTAATATTGGATTTCTGCTGATATTCCCTCTGATGTCGCGAATTTCCGTTTGTGTTGTGGCCGCGATGGCAACAATCAGACTGGTGAGGTTGGAATCCCGGGAATGCCGACCTTGCCCATTCTGCACTGGTTGTCTTAGGATGCGTGTTTGGACGGGTTCGGGTTTTTCTGGATTCGTTCGTGCAAAGGTACGGCGCAGCAGGCAGACAGGTTTCAGGATCGTCCCGGCGATTTCTGAATCGTTTTGAAGAAAGCAGCAACGATGTTCAGAGGTTCACGGTGCGGTTTGTTTCTGGCTGTGGTCAGCATGCTGGCGACACCCGTGCAGGCTCGCGAAAAGGTCGAGTTATCTGCTGAAGACGGTAAGACGGCCCAGATGGTGGCCTCCATGGTCACATCTCGCCACATCAATCATCCGCCGATCGATGATGCGTTGTCAGAAAAACTTTTTCAGCGTTATCTGGAAGTCTGGGATCCGCAGAAGCTGTATTTCCTGCAATCGGACATTGATGAGTTTGCTGCAGAGAAGGACAAGCTTGACGACGGGATTCTGAAGGGCAATGTCACATTCGCGGCGGTGGTATTCGAGCGATTTCGTGAGCGGATGAGTGCTCGGGCCGAAAAGATTCCGGCATTGGTGGACATGCAGCATGACTTTGCCGTCGACGAAGAGATTCCTCGCAATGCTGACGAGCTGGCGTGGGCCAGCAATGATGCTGAGCTTGATGAACGCTGGCGTAAGCGTGTGAAATTTGATCTGTTGATGCTGAAGCTGGAAGACAAGGAACCGGACGACGCGAAGAAGCGTCTGAAAACTCGCTACCGTACGAATCAGGTCTACATTGATCAGACGGAGCCTCATGAGGTTCTGGAACTGTATCTGTCTTCGATGACTCACTGTCTGGATCCACATTCCAGCTACATGTCTCCGCAGACACTGAATGACTTTGAAACGACGATGAAGCTGAAGCTTGAGGGCATTGGTGCTCGGCTGAAGTACGAGGACGGTTATACGACGGTTGAAGAGGTGATTCAGGGTGGTGCGGCAGCGGCCGATGGTCGTCTGACCAAAGGTGACCGGATCATCGGTGTTTCTTCGGACGCGATGGCCGACTATGTTGACGTGGTGGAAATGAAGCTGAACAAGGTCGTGGACATGATCCGCGGCAAGAAGGGTACGAAGGTCAAGCTGAAGATCCGCAAAGAGGCTGGTGGTGTTGAAGAGATCGAGCTGACTCGAACTGAAGTGAAGATCACTGAAGACGAGGTGAAGGGCAAAATCATCGAAGCGTCCGAGTGGGCTCCTGAGCGGAAGGCGAAGATCGGTATTCTGCGGATTCCGTCCTTCTATCGTGACTTTCAGGGAGCGAACAAGGGCGGTGACTTCAAGAGCACGTCGAAGGACGTCAAGCTGGTGCTTGATGACTTCAAGCGTGAAGGCGTTGAGATGCTGATTGTGGATCTGCGCTGGAATGGTGGCGGAGCGCTGCAGGAGGCGATTGAAGTTTCCGGTTTGTTCATACCGGACGGTGCGGTAGTGCAGGTGAAGGAGCCTGGTGACAGTGTGCAGACACTGGCTGACGAGGATGCCGACGTTTACTGGCGTCGTCCGATGGTGGTTGTATGCAACCGTTTCTCGGCTTCTGCGTCAGAGATTTTTGCGGGAGCGATCAAGGACTATCGCCGCGGGATTGTGGTTGGTGACCGCACGACTCATGGCAAGGGCAGTGTGCAGAACGTGGTACCTGTTGCCAGCCGACTGTCGTTGTTTGCTCAGGATCGTGGTGCATTGAAGCTGACGATCAGCAAGTTTTATCGAGTCAACGGCGACAGCACTCAGAATCGTGGCGTGGTTTCAGACATTGCTCTGCCTTCGCTGCTGAATGTTCGCGAGGTTGGCGAGGAGTCACTGGACAATGCACTGGAATTCGATCGGATTTCGCGTGCTGAGTTTCGGCCTTCGTCCAATGTGAATGACGCGGTGGTGACACAGCTGCGCAGTCAGAGTGAAGCGCGAGTCACTGCTGATGCCGATTTTGCTCATATCAACAAGCTGATTGCCAGGTTTGAGCAGCGGAAGAACGAGAAGGTGATTTCGCTGAACGAGAGCAAGCTGCGAGCAGAGGAGGAGGAGCTGAAGCAGGAGAAGAAGGAAGAGGAAGAGGCGATGAAGCAGGCTGCTGGCAGTGCTGACAAGGACATCTTCCCGAACGACTTTTATAACCGTGAGCTGATCAACATCACGGCGGATTACCTGCAGGTTCTGACCAACATTCAGGCTTCGCGCAAGTAGTGTTGAGATTTGTGTGTTGCTGACAGTCAAGGGTCGAACGATGACGTTCGGCCCTTTTTGTTGCGCGGTGAACAGTGTTGGCTCATTGACTGCCTTGTCGATCTTCGTCAAGCTGTGGGTTTACGGCGCAGTTGCCGTGTTCAGCTAAGGAAAAGATATGTTCTCTGATGTGACTGCACTGGCCAGCCGACATCTGCTGGATCGTCGCGGATTTCTGGGAAACAGCACACAGGCGCTCAGTGGGATCGCCTGTGCGGCTCTGCTGGCGCAGCAGGGGTTACTGCGGGGTGCGGAGGATGAGCGTCCGGGTACGGTCAGTGGCAAGGTGCCTGTGCATCCGGAGATTGATGCGGCGCATCCGTTTGCCGATCGTCCGGCTCATCTGCCTGCTGCAGCGCGGCGAGTGCTTGTGATTTTCTGCTCGGGTGCATGCAGTCATCTGGACACTTTTGACTACAAGCCGGAATTGTGGAAGCGTCATGGTCAGCCGATGCCTGGCGGGGACAAGCTGGTGACATTTCAGGGAGAGCAGGGCAATCTGACGCGCAGTCCGTGGCAGTTTCGTCCGCGGGGCAGTGCGGGCAAGATGATTTCCGATCTGGTTCCGCAGTTGGGGGCGTTGTCCGACCAGCTGTGTTTTCTGCATTCAGTCAAGGGTAAAACGAATACTCATGGGCCCGGCGAAAACTACATGTCCACGGGGTTTACTCTGGACGGTTTTCCCAGTGTCGGAGCCTGGACGACTTATGCGCTGGGCAGTGAGAACGAGAATCTGCCGGCTTATGTGGCGATTCCGGATCCGCGTGGGGTGCCGCAGAATTCGGTGAACAACTGGGGGCCCGGTTTTTTACCGGCGGCGTTTCAGGGAACCGATTTCAATACATCGAAGCCGATCCGCAATCTGTCGATTCCGGAAGGCATCTCGGCAGAACGCGATCAGCGAACTCGCGGCTTTCTGCGGCGTTTGAACGAGCGGCATCTGCAGCGGTTTCCCGGGGACACTGAGCTGGCGGCAAGAATTTCCAGTTACGAGCTGGCGGCCAGTATGCAGCTGAGCATTCCGGGGATTACGGATATCAGTTCTGAGTCGGCGACGACTCTGCGGGCCTACGGTGCGGACGATGCTGCCAATAGTCTGAAAGCCGACTATGCGAAGAACTGCATTCTGGCGCGGCGACTGCTGGAACGTGGTGTCAGGTTTGTGCAGCTGTTCAATGGGGCTTATCAGACGGGTGGTGAGGGAGTCAGCAACTGGGACGGGCACAAGGCGATTGAGCAGCAGTACGGAGTGCATGGTCCGATTTTTGATCAGCCAACGGCGGCTCTGGTGAAAGACCTGGGTGCTCGAGGTCTGCTGGAAGATACCCTGGTTGTCTGGTGTACGGAATTTGGTCGGATGCCAACCTTCCAGAAGGGTGCCAGTGGGCGCGATCACAATCCTGAGGGTTTTACCTGCTGGATGGCGGGAGCTGGTGTCAAGGCTCCATTTTCCTGGGGTGCGACGGACGAGTTTGGTTATCGGGCCGTGGAAAATGTGGTTTCAGTGCACGATTTTCACGCGACGATTCTGCATCTGCTGGGGTTGGATCACGAGCGTCTGACGTTTTATTACAACGGGCTTGAGCGTCGACTGACTGATACGGAAGGGTCCGTGATTCGTGAAATCCTGTCGCATGCGGCATGACGGGGTTCTTTTTGGCTCAACGTAAAAAGCGGTGCGCGGTATGAGGGCGTCTTTGGGACACCGCCGCGCCGGAGTCAGTGGTCAGTGGTCGCCGACAACCGTAGCCCGGGCATTCCTGCCCGGCCGCCCTTCGCCCACACAAAGCCGCGACGCGACGCGGCGTACGTTTGCCGGTCACTCAGCCATTCCGTGGGCTGATAACCACCCGGCAACGGGGAGCCTCGGCATTGTGGTCGTAGCATGGGCTTCAGCCCGTGTCGTCCCCCATAAAAATGCAATGTTTGTGATGCCGCTGCGCTGCTGCGGAAGAGGAAATCCCTGATTTTTGGCCGGGGTTGTCCTTGGGCGTTGCCCAAGGCTACGTTGACTATGGCCGTTGGCCAATTGTGGGTGGGGGCGGTGCCTTGTTCCTTGGGCGTTGCCCAAGGCTATGTTGACTATGGCCGTTGGCCAATTGAGGGGTGAGGGACGCCCCAGACCCAGGGCTGCGCCCTGGGCTATCGGAAAACGGCCATTCAGGCCTGAATCGCAGACATACGCACGGCA
>CAXBSH010000343.1:0-6307 GCA_963977705.1 uncultured Planctomycetaceae bacterium | reverse complement strand
GGGGCGTGAGTCACACCCCCATGTGGTGTCGTGAAATTGCGGAGCAGGACGCTTGACTAAAGGTTACTACCAGATATTATCCCTTCCGGCGTACAGGACAGCAATCGAACTTTCGAAAGATTCTATTCAGATTGTGACTCGGGCAGGTTCGCGTGATTTGCCAGCAGCGCTCGAAGTGCCTGCATGGGCAAGAAGCAGCAATCACGACGTCCAGGTGAAATCGTAAATCCGAACAGGTGTAACGACCAGAGTTCGGGTAATTGCAGTACATCGCTGATCAGCATCCCTTCAATATTCTGGCAAATCGCTGATGTCGTTGCCTTGCACAGGCCACAACCTTTTGCATTGTGCCACGCTTCCTTGACACTGTTGCCTTCAATCCGTAATTCCAGCGTTACTTCGTCTCCGCATGCGGGATTTCGCTGTGAGATCCTGTGTGTGGCGTTATCGAGTCGGCCACGATGATAGGGATTCGCGAGATGGTCGCTCATGTCGTCATCATTCATGGTTGAATCCAGCATGTCGATGTGCGGAGTATTTTTCCCAGCCAACTGTATGGAGTGGAGCTCCGGGCGTCTATAGTTATCCTTCTTAAGGAAGTACTCGTATGTCGTGGGAAACGTATAGTGGCCTGCTGCTGCCATCCAGTCCAACCGGCGATGCCGGGATCAATCTTAAGAATGATCTGAAGTCTCTCGCAGATCGCAGTCTGGCGACAACTGCAGTACCCGGAAGCGTTCTGTTTGTCGGCGGCAGCTCCAGTGCACCAGTGATTGCAGATGATGCCGGGGTCTTTACCTGGGATAGTTCAAACAATCGTTTGGGGCTGGGGACAGCGAGTCCGCTGGAACAACTGCAGGTTCACGGCAACGGCAAAGCTCTCCTGATGGGGACCGCAAGCACAGTCGCCGAATCGGAGACATATATCTATTTCGGAACCGGCTTGGCGACGACGGGGCAGTGGCAGCGTATTCGATACCGTTACGGAAGCAGCGATCTGTTTTTTGAGCGGAAGGATAACAGTGGTGTCTGGTCAACGATTATGACGCTTGACTGGCAGAAGAGCTTCGTGGGAATTGGAACAACAACGCCTGTGACAACGCTGGAAGTCGCCGGTCCGGTTACGGTTGGCGAGCAACCGCCGACGCCGGCAAATCCGCCAGCCGGTCGAGCGTCCATCTACGTGGACAACACTGGTGCAACCCCTGTTTTGAAGGTTCGCTTTGCTGATGGAACTGTGAAGACGATTGTCTGAAAACAGCAACTGTATTCATGTGGCGGTTGGTTCAGAGTGTCCCAAAATCGGCGTGTCGGGACGCAGGTGTGAGTAGTTCCAGGCTCTAGTCAGACGGATTTTTTGCAGGACGTTGATCATGGCGACACAGATTCCAACACCGACGCCGACTCCGACTCCAACTCCAACTCCGACTCCGACTCCAACGCCGACTCCAACGCCGACTCCAACGCCGACGCCGCCACTCGGACCGATCTGCACCGCTGGTAACGCGTGTGGATGTCCAACGGTTGCCGGTATCAATCCCGTAAATGGTCAGCTTGATTGGGCGCTGCCTGGCGTAGGTTCGCGGGCATTGGGAGCACCGTGGGCCTGTTTTGCCCGCTATAACAACGTAAATTCGAGCGTTTCGCAGAATGGCAATGGTTATTGCTGGGATGTGGCCTCCTGGCCCAAAGTTCAGGCATCAAGCTGGACTGGTGCCAATATTATGTTCCGCAACAGCGGCGGGAAAATGGAGTACATGAAGACGGGGACAACCCCCGGCAGCTTTGATGCTCTGTTTGGCAATCAGAACGTGCTGACCCAGAACACCTCAACGGGTGAGTTCACTCTGCAGATGTCGGATGGAAGCAGCATGCTCTTTAATTCTCTGAGCAGCTCATGGTCCGGACTGATGAAGTCGTATACATCGCCCGGAGGCGTACAGACGACCCTGACAGATAATTATGCGACCGACTTAACCTACATTACAAAACGCACTGTTGGAAGTGGCTCGGCTCTGCTGGAAGAGACGTTCGTTCAGCAGTTCAATTCATCAGGGATACTGACTTCGGTAGTGCGAACTCAGAAACGCGGCAGTGCGGCGGCAGTCAAACTGGATCGAGTTTCCTACGGCTACCACACCGGGACAACGGCGTATGGCTCTTCCGGAGACCTCGCCTACAGCATCAGCGAAGTCTGGGATGGAACAGCGTGGGTTGCGCCCAAAACAACGTTTTACACCTATTTCAAGGCGGGTGAAAGCAATGGATTTGAGCATGGACTGAAGTTTGCGATCGGGCCGGCAGCGTACGAGCAGATGGTCACTGCCGGTTACAATCCAATGACCAATTATTCCATCAATGACTCAACGTTTGCTCAATATGCTGACCGTGAAGTTGTGCAGTACGAGACGTCGTCAAGGCGCGTGCTGATCTGGCGCACCAATGCCGGTACGATGAGTTATCAGATTTCCTACACCGGAAACACGAATTCCGGACTGCAGCCAGTTTACGGGCAGTGGTATCAAAAGAGTGTGCTGACTCGTCCGGACGGTTCGAAACAGGTCTTCTACTCCAATTACTATGGACTGGTCATTCTTTCGGTTCTGATCAGTGCCGACGGCCAGCGTAAGTGGTGCAGCTTTAATCGATACGACAGCGTCGGCCGCATCATCTGGCAGGCAAGCGCGTCGGCCATCACCGGATATGATGAATCGAAGAATGACCTTCTGAATGAAACATCGCCCGGAGTCTATCAGTATCTGCGAAACAGCGAGGGCCTGATCCAGACGATGGATTACTGGAGTACCGGAGCTGAGGCCAATTATGTGAAGTATCGCAACGTGCGAAAAGGACAGCTGGGAACAGATGTTCGTCAGTCCTATACGCAATATACGACACAGTCGAGCGGTACAGGGACCGGAGTGTTTGTGTCATCACAGACAGTCTATCGCGACGAATCCGCCGCTGATGCAATTACAACAGGGCTGGCGTATACTTTTCACTCCGGCACGCTGCAGCCAAGTCAGGTTACGACGACACTGTCTGCCGTTACCGTTGCCCAGAACGGGGATAACACGACAGGCCAGCGAATTCAGACCTTTGACGTCTATGGCAATCCTGAGCAGTCAACGGACGAGCGTGGTCTGGTAAGTCGCTACTCCTATGATCTGCTGGCCAGTGCACTCACGCAGTCGATCGTGGATTACGGCACAGGCAAGCAGAATCTGACGAGTGATTTTGAAGTGGATAACCTTGGACGGACCACTCAGACACTGGGGCCTGCTCATCAGGCGGTCATCGGTGGTGTTGCGAAGACGGTGCGAACAGCTTCGTGGACCGTCTATAAGGACGCGATCAGCCAGACGCTCTCAGCCGGTGGTTTTGCCGAAGGGACAGCGCCGAGTTATACGTTCACGCTCGTGAATCCCGTTTCCATTACGAACGTCAACAAGAACGGGAATGTGCTGGAGCAGATCCAGGCGACAAGGGCCTCAACGAGCGGAAAACTGCAGCCATCCGACACGTTCTCTCAGTCCACATACGTTCGCTGGACCACAAACCAATATCAGCAATGCTGCCGATTGTCGTCCACTCGCGTCTACCATCTGATTCCGGCTTCCGGCGTGGGTGTGGAAGGGACCAACTACAACACGACGTCGTTCGGATATGACGATATGTCGCGTCGAAATCAGGTCACCAGCCCGGGTGGAACAATCAGCTTCAGTGTCTTTGATGATCGAGGCCTGACAACGGGGCTGTACGTCGGGACAGATGATACGGGTGCCACACAGGATGATCCGACCGGCGGCGGCGCTGCCGGCAACAACATGGTGCTCGTTACTTCCAGTCAGTACGACAGTGGAGCGGATGGTGGTGACGGCAACCTGACGACCTCGTGGAACTGGCTGGACGGCAGTACGAATCGCCAGACGACGTTTGGCTATGATTTCCGCAATCGGCAGACTTCAGTCGCTGGTGCTGAGAACTCCTGGTCGGGCAGTACGTACAACAACCTGAATCAGGTGACGGAACAGGTTTCCAGGAACGGTTCGGCGATCGCCGTTCTGCTGTCGAAGAACGTTACGGACTACGATAACCGGGGTCGCGTATACCGGACGACGACATGGGCTGTGAATCCGTCGACGGGTGCACAGGGAAATTCTCTGGTCAGCAATACGTGGTACGATCAGGGCGGAAATGTGATCAAATCACTGCCAGCCGGTTCGTCACTGTTTTCCAAAACGATGTACGACATTCTGGGGCGAGCGACCAGTCAGTACACAGGTTATGACCTTGACGAATCGACGTATGCGGAAGCTCTGACGGTCACAGATGACACGATCCTTGAGCAGTCTTCCAGCAGTTACAACGAGGTGGGGTCCGTCCTGTCAGTAACCGCCAAACAGCGTTATCACGACGCCCCTGCCAGCCAGACAGGTGCGCTGGGAACACCGACGACGAGCCCGAAAGCCCGCGTGACGTATTCCGCCTCGTGGTATGATGGTACGGGCAGGGCCACCGCTGCGGCTGACTATGGAACCAATGGCGGAGCAGCTTTCACCCGGCCGTCCACTCCGCCGGCATCTTCCGATACGATTCTGGTTTCAGTGACATCGTTCAACAGCGATGGCGAGGTTCAGTCGGCGACCGATCCGGCCGGGATGGTGCCGCAGCTGGAATATGATGCGGCCGGACGGCGCGTCACACAGATTGAGAATTACGTGTCCGACGGTACTCAGGCTGATCAGAACCGAACCACATGGACCACATACACTCCGGACGGCCAGGTGGCGACGCTGACCGCTTCCAACAGCAGCACCGGCAACCAGCAGACCACGTACACCTATGGGACCACACTCGCCAGTTCTGCGATTGCCTCCAGCCAGCTGCTGCGGTGGGTGCAGTATCCCGATTCCAGTGGATCCGGCGGTGACTACGTAACATACAGCTACAACCGCCAGGGCCAGCAGACGCTGGTGACAGATCAGGGTGGCTGCCAGCATGCCTTTGACTACGACGGGCTCGGGCGGCAGATTCATGATCGGGTACTGACGCTGGGAACAACGGCAATCGGCAACGCCCGGCGGATTTCAACAGTCTACGATTCGCGTGGTCTGGTCAGTACCATCACCACATGGGATGATTCCCGCGTCGGCTACGGATCTGTGCTGAATCAGGTGCAGAATGTGTACAATGACTTTGGTCAGCAGACACATTCGTATCAGTCCCATGCGGGCAGCGTGGATCTCATGAATACGCCGAAAGTCCAGTACAGTTATGCCAGCGGATCGGCCAACACGATTCGCATGACCGGCCTGACGTACCCGGACGGTCGAGGTCTGTCCGTGGATTACGGAACAGCCGGCGACAAGCAACGAAAGCCGCCGAGCGAAGAGCGAGGATGCAGGCTTGAGGCGGTAGCAACGCCGGGGCACGACATCTGGAACAATAGCTCCGGGCAAACTGCTGCTCTGCTGTCCGGGTATGATGAGCTGTATCTGTACGATGGCCTGCAGCGTCTGAAAGACCAGAAGCGAGGGACTCTCAACAGCACACACACGGCCATTACCAGCAGCACGTTCCAGCAGCAATGGGGACTGGACGCCACCGGCAACTGGAGTTCGTTCAAGCAGGACGACGACGGCAGCGGCAGCTGGGATCTGGTGCAGTCCCGCTCCGCCAACAAAGTCAACGAAATCACCAGCATCAGCAATTCGACGGGAGCGGCATGGAATACGCCCCTTTACGATCCGGCCGGGAACATGATCGGTATTCCGAACGGCGGAGCCACCGTGACGGGAACCACTCCGGCGTGGGTGCCGTTTACGGAAAGCCAGTGGACGAGCTTCACCGAAGCCCAGTGGAGTGCATTTACCGAAGACACCGGCACAACTCCACAGCAGATCACCGCCCAGTACGATGCGTGGAATCGCCTGGTCAAAGTCATCACGACCCCGCTGAACTTTGTGGAGCATCTCTACGATGGACGCGGCTTCCGGATCGGTCGCCAGACAAACGTCAACAATACAGTGACGGAAGACCGGCATTACTACTACACGCCCGGCTGGCAATGCGTCGAAGAGCGCGTGGGCAGCGTCACCACGGCCGAACGTCAGTTTGTGTGGGGCCTGCGGTACATCGACGACCTGGTGATTCGCGATCGCTCGACCGCCAACAACGGCACCATCAATGAACGCCGCTACGCAATGCAGGACGGCAACTGGAACACCATCGCCATCTGCGACACCACCGGTTCCGTCAACGAACGCTATGCGTATTCTGCCTACGGTGCACCGGTCTTCATGAC
>CAXBSH010000342.1:0-6307 GCA_963977705.1 uncultured Planctomycetaceae bacterium | reverse complement strand
CTGCTGCAATCGAATCCCGCAAAGTCTGGCTGCCTCCGGATTGCCACCGATCGCGTACAGTTTGCGACCAAACGCGGTGCGACTCATCATGAAGTGTGCCGCAGGATACAGCACGATCATGATCCATACGGGATTTGGCAGACCGGCCAGACTGCCACCGCCAAGTGTGCGAAAAGCGGGCGGCAGCCAGACATCACCAATCGATTCCTGATTGGACAGTCGCTGCGCCAGTCCTCGAGCAACCAGCATCATGGCGAGGGTTACGATGAACGACGGCAGGCGGGCCACCGTCAGCAGTACACCGTTCACTGCCCCGGCTGCAGCAGAAACCAGCAGAGCCAGCAGACAGGCGATTGTCAAAGCTCCAGCACCGGCACTGGAACCGCCGGCGAAGTAGCGGAGATAACCGGCCACCGTGACTGAGGACAGTGCGACAATCGAACCGACGCTGAGATCAATCTCGCGCAGAATGATGACCATCGTCATGCCCACGGCGATGATCGCATAAATAGCCGTCTGGTTGGCAACACCCAGCAGGTTGCCGGCCTTCAGAAAATTGGGCCACCAGCGCACCTGCGGTACAAAAAATCGAATCTGTCCGTCCTGTCGCACACTGTCAAGGACTGTCCACTCCTGCGATTTGCCGGTGACAGCCAGCGCATTGATGGCCACGCCAGACTGGGCCGCACGCTGCAGCATCTGTCGAGCCTGAGCGGGGCTGCCGGAGACCGCGCCGGCAATCTGACCACCTGCCTGCTCGATCCGGGCCTTGACGCCTTCCAGATATTGTCGATCTGCCGCACCCGCAGGCACTGCAATTGCCACAACTGCCTGCTGACCATAAGCCGCCAGAATCTGATCGGCCGTCGCTGCTCCAACTTCACGCCCCGTCAGATTCTGAGGCTCCAGAGTCAGAATACTGACTACCAGTATCAACAACAGCAGCACCAGTACCATGCCGTAATCGCTGAACAGTCGTCTGAGTAGTGAATCACTGTGCGTTTGCATAAACGTCAGAAAATCCAGGTCTGGTTGCATGAATTCGACGGTTGAGACTCTAGCTAAAAGCAGCGTCTCAGGAAACCGGCTGGGGAAGAAACATCGGGAATCACACTGTCCAGAAGGAAAAACGGCTATGCACGGAATGGCTGCCCTGCATGTGTCCCTGCGACCGCTGACAGCGGTATCCGATGATTACGGCTTCTGACTGATTCTCGTCGATTCAGTCGAAGCTGGCAGGCCCAGCTCTGCCACACGCTGCTCGGCAATCGCAGTCAAGCGGGCTGCTGTGGGAGCCGCCACTGTGCCTCCATAGTGGATGCCCGGAGCTGTCGGTTCATCAACCATCACCAGCACAACAACCCGCGGTGCTTCCGCCGGTGCACCACAGACGAACGAAACGACCCACGCCCGATCCGAATAGGTTCCGGTTTCAGGATCCAGCTTCTGTGCTGTTCCCGTCTTACCAAACAGCGAAATCCCAGGCAGACGCGCTGCCTTTGCCGTACCGCGTTCCACGACCTGCCGCATTGGTTCACGCACCAGCCACTCTGCTGTCTCGCGACTCAACAGCAGGCTGTCGACGGCTTCACCGGCCGCAACCGTTGCTGTGTCGGCAGTCGCCAGCTCCGGCTGCAGTGAACGTCGCAGCAGCGTTGGTCTGCGCAGCTGACCACCGTTGGCCAGAGCAGCGTGCGCGGTCAGCAGCTGCAGGGGAGTAACCGCCAGTTCCTGGCCCATGGGGATCGAGCCCAGTGAATAGATGGTCCAGTCAGCACGCGGATGCACGATCCCCGGTAATTCCCCGGGCAGCTCGATTCCTGTCAGACGGCCGAATCCAAAGCTTCTGACCCCTTCATACAACTGGTCCAGCCCCAGCTTCTCGCCGATCTTTGCCATGCCGATATTGCTGGATTTCACCAGCACATCCGTCACACTCAGGCGTCCATAAGAATGGTGATCGTGCAGGACACGTGGTCCCATCCGATAGACTCCGTAACTGCAGTCAATCTGCTCGTCACGCTGCAGGCAACCGCGCTCCAGTGCCCAGCCGGTGATCATCGGTTTGAATGTTGAGCCCGGTTCGAAGACAGCGGATACCGCCAGATTCTTCCATGCCCGCTCGTCAACGGACTCCAGCCGTTCGGGATGGAATGCTGGGCGGGATGCCATGGACAGCACTTCACCACTCCACGGCTCCATCACGATTGCACAGGCACCCTTTGGACGCCATTCCTGAACCAGTTCATCCAGCAGCTGCTCGGTGCGAATCTGCAGTGGCAGATCAATCGAACTGACGACCGATCGCCCTGCCCTTGCCGGCCGCGACTGCTGCTGATCCACATCCATCAGCACACCACGAGCATCCCGCGCGAACACACGCACCCCATCCACACCTCGCAGTGCCTGATCCAGAGACTCTTCAAGTCCACCCTGACCACGGTTATCAATGTCACGCAGCCCGATCACGTGAGCCGCATAGCCATCGTGCAGGTAGCGTCGCAGAAATTCCGTTCGCAGACCCCACGATCCCGCCGGCAGGTCCAGATTGCGAATCTGTTCTGCCTGCTGCTCGTTCAGTCTGCGGCGAATCCACAGGAACTGTTTTTCACGAGATTGCAGCAGGCTGTTATAAAGCTCGTCCGTATTCAGATTCAGAATGCTGCTCACCTGCCACGCAAATCGCAGTGGATCAGAAATCTTCGCCGGCACAGCGAACAGGCTTTCGCATTCAATCGTCATGGCCAGTGCCTGCCCACTGCGGTCCAGAATGTCGCCAGGTCGTGCCGGCAGCACTTCCCGATGCACACTCTGACGAGCCACTCGGACCTGCAGCTGCGCATGCTGAGTTGCCTGGAGCTGGATCAGTCGACCGACCAGAATGATCCAGCCTGTCAGCATCACAAAGCGAACCAGGACCGCACGCCACCTGTATGAGCTGCGGGGTGTCGCTGCGGTTTGTGCTGGCTGGTCCACGTCGTTCATCTGCGCGGCCTTTCAGCAGCAGCGCCTCGGCGTCCGCCGTTCGCCGCCGGTTCGGCCAGCGTGGGGTTCTGCATGCCGGACGTCTGCAGTGCGTCCATCGTCAGTCGCTCGGCCTGCAGCCGACGTCGCACCAGCCAGCCACGCAGTATTTCTTCATGATAGTGCTGAACGCTGATGGAACGACGCAGCTCCAGCGTCTGCTTCTCCAGCCAGATTCCGGCCATCGAAACCAGCAGTGCCAGTATCAATCCGGCTGCAAAGCGGAAATACACGGCTCAGCGTCCGCAGAGTGTTGCGGTCCGTCGTCCTGATTGACTGGCTGTCCTTCGCCCGCCCGCGCGAAACAACGCTGCGCACCGTTGCGCTTCGGCAGACTGCATCCTACGGCATAATCAAAACTTCTGTGGCATCATCAGGAAGAGCCAGAATGGTGCCGGGTTTCAGTCTGTTAGGATCATTCACTACGGCACGATTCATCTCGTACAGTTCGATCCAGCGAGAAGCTCGCCCAAGATGCTTCTTCGATATATCCGACAAAGTTTCGCGTTCCCCTACCCGATAAGCCGCACTCCCGTCCTCCAGCAGCAGAAACCCGGGTGGCTCGGCAATTCGCGGCATTGAGTCGACAAACAGTTGCGGATACTTTTCTTCCAGGATGCGGCGATCGGGAGTCAGCACAATCATCCCCGGACGCATCCGTCGTGGGTCCGGGATACGATGCTGGTTAAAGACTGCCAGTGCTGAAAAATAGCGCGTGGTTCCGTAAACACGCTTTGACAGCCTGGTGTAATTTTCACCCTCCTGCACAACCACCGTGGGAACGTCTGCGGCATCGCTGGCCGGATTGGCCTGCGGCGAGTTCTGATAATTGAATGCCGCCAGATCAAATTTTCCGTCAGACCCGGTTCCCGAGGCACTTCTGAGGGCCTGGCGAGATGGCCGGGCTGCCGGGCGGGCGACAGCATCAAAACCGGCTGATCCGGAAAAGCCGCCGGAGTTCCCGGAGGTCCTCGGAGTGGCAGCTGGACGCTCGGGAACATCACCGAAGACCGGCTCAGATGCCGGAGCCCTCGGCGCAGGTTCGTCCGGAGTGAATGTGGAAAAGCCATTCGATTCCTGAGGCTCTGCCAGCGCCAGCAGCATGGGTTCCTCCGTTGACGCCTGTTCCTCGGTCGGCAGCGGTGATTCGGTTGCCGAGGTCTCTGCTGGGAATGATCCCGGAGCTGCCGGTTCGCCACTGCCTTGAGACGCGGTGGTGGACTCCGTCCCCGTGAATTCCACGGTGTTCGCAGCAATGGCGACGGTGTCGCCGTTAGTGTCAATGGGTTCGCGAGCAGGCTCAGTGGCGACAAATTGTCCAGCATCTGTTTCAGGAAAACTCGGGATCGCAGAATCTTCGGATGTCGCCGGTGTGACGCTCTCAGCCGCAGGCAGGACAGGTTCCGGATTCGCCGACTCAGTAATGGCAAAAGCTGGCGGTTCGGCTGCTGCTGTTGGTGCTGACTGCGAAACCTCGAAGGACGGTTCAGCGTCTGGGGCAGTCACTTCTGACAGAGCCATCGTGGGTTCGTCGGCAGGAAGATTCTGAACACCAGCGTCTGACGACAGCGGTTCGGCCGGAGTGCTTTCAGCAAATCCCGGTTCAACAGCGCCACCGGCAGCCAGCGTGGGTTCAACCGACGGCTCTGACAGGTTCATGAAGGGCGACTGATCGGATGCCGAGGCCAGTCCGAGCAGTGGGTCCGCAGCGTCTGCAGAGGCTGCTGCGGTCGCCTCGGCATTCGGTTGTGCAGCGGGCTCAGCAGCAGCCGGTCCGGCGATGGCCGCCTGTGTCAGCGACCGCTGGTGCAGATCCACCTTGTGATACACAAGGAACCCGAAGGCAAACACCAGCACCGTCACAACCATGATGCCCAGTCGTGCTTCATGACTGAGTTTTTTCGGGGTGATCGGGGCGGTTACGACTGAGGCTGCCACCGGGCTGCTCGGAGTCTGGCTGAGCGACTGCGCGGGTTCAGCCGCACTTCCGCCGGTTGCGCTTCGATTGGTGTTTTTGTCAGTACCTGCCATCCCTGGTTTCCTTTGAACGCATTCTTCACGATTCGATCTTCCAGCGAGTGGAAGGAAATGACGACCGCGATTCCATCCGTGTTCAGAATCTGCGGAAGCACCTGCGTCAGCATTCGATTCGCGTGATCCAGTTCCTCATTGACCGTGATTCGCAGCGCCTGAAAGACTCGAGTGAGAGCCGATCGACCACCGTCTGAGCGAAGGTCGCCACAGACAGCAGCGACACACGCCTGCAGGTCAGCTGCGGTGGTTACCGCGTTGCCCGCATGCAGTCTGCGGTGCACCTCAGCGGCAATTCGCCGAGCTGCCGGTTCTTCACCCCACGTTTCCAGGACAGTCTGCAGTTCATCCTGAGATGACTGCTGCAGAAACTGTGCTGCCGAACGTCCCTCATGCGGATGAAACCGCATATCCAGAGGTCCGCCCGCATCAAATCCAAAGCCTCGATTACGATCGGCCAGCTGGTCCGAAGACAACCCCAGATCCAGCAGTACGCGATCAACCCTGTTCCGTCCAAACCTGCTGAGAATTTCAGCTGCCTCGAGATAGCTGCCGCGTGTAAGCAGGCAGTTGTCGCCAGACAGCTTTTCCCTGGCAAACCCCAGCATCATCGGGTCACGGTCCACCCCAATCAACCACCCTGTCGGCCCGATGGCCTTCAGGATCAGGCTGCTGTGACCAGCGGCACCCACAGTTCCGTCCAGCACTGTCAGCCCCGGAGACAACTGCAGCCACTGCAGCACTTCTCGAGGCATAACGGGGATATGGACAGGACGAATGTCCGCTGGCATGGGGAAGACGATCGACGAAAAAATGACTGAGTGCTGCGGAAACCGCAGCGGTGGCAGTCTAGGTCCGTGGCCGGATTGCGCGAAGATCAGTTCCCGCCGAGCCGCAGAATCTTGAGGCGAATCGAGTATTTCATCGCAGTTTCCAGGCAGACAATTTTCGTGCGGTTCAAGTTTCGCTGGGATTTCGGCAGATTCTGCCGAACGCACTCGCCGGAATGAAATCCCACCTCGGGAGGGCGAGGCTCCTGATTGGGCGGCGCAGGCTCGCTTAGGGAGGGCGAGGCTCCTGCCGAGCCGCGGAAAGTAATCAGTAATCAGTTGTCAGTAATCAGTTGTCAACACGCGTTGGTTGCCCCTTGGGAGGGCGAGGCTCCTGCCGAGCCGCAGAAAGTAATCAGTAATCAGTTGTCAGTAATCAGTTGTCAACACGCGTTGGTTGCCCCTTGGGAGGGCGAGGCTCC
>CAXBSH010000341.1:0-6323 GCA_963977705.1 uncultured Planctomycetaceae bacterium | reverse complement strand
GCTCAGGTTCCCCCTGACGCCCGCCCTGCCAGATGGGACCGACAGCGTGGAAGATAAAGCGAGCGCTGAGTTGCCCGGCTGAGGTGACAACGGCACTGCCCGTGGGACAACCCTGCGGATACCGACTGGCTGTCTCCTGCATGATCTGCGGACCGGCGGCCTGATGAATCGCACCGTCCACTCCACCGCCACCTGCCAGCTCACTGTTGGCCGCATTGACGATGGCATCCACCTGCTGCTTTGTGATGTCTCCCTGAACCAGTTCCAGCTGACACAACCCCAGTTTGACAAGCATGATCAGTCTTTGCCTTGAAACAGAAACACAGCCACATTGGTCAGGTACAGCGTGCAGATCCAGCGTCTGCGTCAGGCCCGGCCATCTTCAATCACAACGGTGCGGCCTCCGCGACCAGCCGTGATCCCGAAAACAATATACTCGGCCGCCGTCCCCAGCAGGTTCTGCATCTGGTGAATTTCTCCTGGATCCACCAGAACGGCATCACCCGGTCCCATGCGGCGAGTTTCTGCGTCCACCGTCATCTGCACTTCGCCGGAAATCATCAGAAAGACTTCCTGCATGTCTTCATGATAGTGCCTTTGGAAGCTGGAACCAGCGGGCAGCAAAGCCCAGTTCAGCATCTGCACCTGCCCTTCCTGAAACAGTTCTCGAGTCGCGATGACGCGTTTCAGAACTCCCGGCTTTCGCGGGTCTTCGTGTGAGGCGGGGATGTAACCGGAATCACTGGCGGCAATCCATTTCATACGGCGATCTTTAGCGGAAGTCTGACTGGTGTTTTGGCTGGGAAAGCCGGGGGGCCCATTCTGTACCGACCACTCATAAACCCCGGAACTCAGAATTGCAACCTCAGGATCTGCCGCAGTGGACTGTCCTTGGCAGATGAAATCCGTGTGAATCGCGGGCCAGAAACCTTTCGCTGGCGATGAAAAACCATGAAATCTGCGGATCTGTGGTCGCTGGGGCAGTGTAACCGAGCGGACAGTTCAGCAGAGAATAATGCCCCCTTTGGTTTCCATGCTCGCCCGCCGTCTGTACACTTCGCAGGCCAATTGTTCGGGCAGTTCAGGAACGGTGTCCTTGCATGAATCCTCCCACCACTGCATCCATTCAGGCGTCGGACGCCGTGATTGATGCCAGCAAAGTGATCGCAGCCTTGCAGCAGCAGAAACAGGAAGCCGCAGTTGCGGCAGAGCCACGGCTGCAATTCCGGCGTTCACGTCGGACGGCATCGCTGACGGGTTTTCAGATCCGTTCAGTCGGTTCCTACGCGCCTCCGAATGTCGTGACGAATGAACAGCTGGAGCAGCGCTACGGATTTGAAGAGGGCTGGATTCTGCGGCGTACCGGAATTCGCGAACGGCGTTTCGCCAGTCAGGACCAGGGCACCAGTGATCTGGCCGTCCATGCCGCTCGCAACGCTCTGCAGAATGCCGGGCTGCAACCGGAAGACGTGGATCTGCTGATTGTCGGCACATTTACTCCGGATTTCACCTGCCCATCCACGGCCTGTCTGGTGCAGGACAAACTGAACCTCGATGCTCCTGCGATGGATCTGCAGGCGGCCTGTTCCGGTTTTATGTATTCGCTGGCCACAGCCGCGCAGTTCATTGCAACGGGGAATTCCCGTTGTGCACTGGTCATTGGTGCTGACATCAACAGTCGGATTGTCCGTCCTGACGATCAGGGGACAGCTCCGCTGTTCGGTGACGCTGCGGGCGCGGTAATTCTGGAACCCGGTGATCTGTCTCAGGGGCTGCTGCGTTATCAGCTGGGTGCGGACGGAGCTGGTGGCTGCATGCTGGATCGCCCTGCCGGTGGCACTCTGCACCCCGCAACTCCGGAACTGATCGCCGCCGGGCGTCATTTCCTGCAGATGGACGGACGCAATGTCTTCAAGTGGGCCATTCAGGCTGTGACGGAAAGTATCCGCACGGTTCTGGAACAAGCCGGGAAAACCACTGATGACGTGGCCCTGTTTGTTCTGCATCAGGCCAACATTCGGATTATCAATCACGCGATGGACGAACTGGGTATTCCGCCAGAGAAGGTCTTCAACAACCTGCAGATCTACGGCAACACCTCGGCCGCTTCCATTCCACTGGCTCTGGATGGTGCCCTGCAGGCGAATCGGATTCAGCCGGGCGACCTGGTTTTGATGTGTGGATTCGGTGCTGGCTTAACGTGGGGCACGGGTCTGCTGCGCTGGTAAGACCTGCCCGGGCTCAGTTCCATTCCGGATTCCGCACGTCTGTCGGCAACAGGCGATGCATCCGTCGCAGGCGACGGCGACAGACTTCCCAGATGCCGTAAGGATTATCTTCCAGGATCAGCGTGGAATCGGCGGGCTGCAGATGCCAGTCACCCCTGGCGATTTCGCCTTCCAGCTGCTGCGGTCCCCAGCCGGAATAACCACTGATCAGGCGAAACCGCTGCTGACCGGGTTCCTGCAGTGGCGTTCTGACGACGGTTTCGAACGAGTGTTCACTGCCGGCCAGAAAGATCCCCGGAGAAACCTCGCGGTCCGACGCCGCAAGTCGAGCGCAATTGTGCAGGATAAACAACGAAGTCGGCTCGACCGGACCACCGATGAAGACCGGAGCCCCGGCATCGTTCACGTTATCAGATCCCCCCAGTGCCTTGCCGATGGATGTTGCCGACGGTCGATTGATCACCAGTCCCATGGCCCCCTCTGCGGAATGCTCAAGCATCAGCACCACGCTGCGATAGAAATTCGGATCACGCAGGTGCTCAGATGCTGTCAAAAAACACCCCTGCAGGGATCGAAAGTCGTGTTCTGACATGGTTGCTGTGTGAGTTGCGGGGTTTCTGAATGAGTTGCATTCGGGACAGCCGAAGGACCGGGCCTGTGTGGGGAATTGTAGACGGTTGGAACTCCGGAGAAAAGCTGCGAACCCTGCCGGAATTGCGGTCAATTCGTTCATTTCAGGACTCCTGCACACAGCCGGAAAGAAATACGGCCGATTGGCATTTCAGCGTGGGATCCCGACTCGCGTCACGGTAAGATTGCTGTTCTGCGGTCGACCACCCTTCCGTTCCGAACTCTGGGCCAGCCCTGATGAAAGTCGCTTTGTTCATTCCCTGTTATGTTGACCAGTTCTACCCTGAAGTCGGGATGGCGACGGTGCAGGTGCTGGAATCTTTCGGGGTCGACGTGTGTTTTCCAGAGCAGCAGACCTGCTGTGGTCAGCCGATGGCCAACAGTGGCTGCATGCCTGAGGCTCGCCCGCTGGCCGAAAAATTCATCGATACGTTCGCGGATTTCGACTACATCGTATCGCCATCCGGCAGCTGCGTTTCAATGGTCCGCAATCACTACGATCATCTCGTCTCGCCCCATGACGTGCAGGCTGCCACGGTACGTCGACAGACACTGGAACTCAGTGAATTCCTGCTGCAGGTTCTGCAGCTCCAGTCCGTGCCCGGCAGCTATCCCCATCGCGTGGGTCTGCACCAAAGCTGCCATGGTCTGCGTGAGCTGCGACTGGGCCCATGTTCCGAATCCATGACTCCCCGCCAAAGCCTGCTGCAGCAGCTGCTGGGTGGGTTCACCGGCATCAGCTTTTCGCAATTGCAGCGGCGGGACGAATGCTGTGGCTTCGGCGGGACATTTGCGGTTGCCGAAGAGGCTGTTTCGGCGATGATGGGCGAGGATCGTATCAACGACCATCTGCAGGCCGGCACAGAAGTCCTGACGGCAGGCGACATGTCCTGCCTGATGCACCTCGATGGAATCATTCGGCGGCGAAAACTGCCCATCAAAGTTCTGCACTATGCTCAGATCATGGCGCAGGCAATGCAGCAGGTCCCCGCTACTCAGTTGCTGGCAGCAGTAGGGCAGACCTGAACTGTGACCGGCACAAATTCACCCTTCGTGATCTTCGTGGGATGACAGATTATGGGACATCCGGCACTGGCCGCAGACTTTACCGCAGATCGGGAACGGGCCCGCTGGCATGATCGGGCTTTGTGGTTTGTCCGCGAAAAACGCGATCGTATGGCAACGGGTGTACCCGAATGGGAACTGCTGCGGGAAACAGCATCAGCCATCAAACGCCATACTCAGTCCCTGATGGCCGACTATCTGCAGCAGTTCGAAGCGAACGCTGTGCGGCACGGTGCCATTGTGCACTGGGCTGCCGATGCGGACGAACACAATCGCATCGTACTGGCGATTCTGCAGCAGCACCGCGTGCAGCGACTGGTCAAAAGCAAAAGTATGCTGACCGAAGAATGTCATCTGAATCCGTATCTTGAAGAACACGGAATTCAGGTGGTTGATACGGACCTTGGCGAACGCATCGTGCAGCTGCGTGAAGAGCCACCCAGTCACATCGTGCTGCCGGCCATTCACATCAAAAAGGAAGAAGTCGGTGAATGTTTCCATCAGCACCTGGGAACAGAGAAGGGGGCAGCGGATCCGAAGTATCTGACGGAAGCGGCTCGCGGGCACCTTCGCAGCTGCTTCTGCGAAGCTGATGCAGGGCTGACAGGAGTCAACTTTGCCATCGCCGAAACCGGCGGGATTGTGATCTGCACCAATGAAGGCAATGCTGATCTCGGGATCGGCCTGCCGAAGATTCACATCGCCTGCATGGGTATGGAAAAACTGCTGCCGCGAACTGCTGACCTGTCCGTTTTCCTCCGACTACTGGCTCGCTCGGCTACAGGTCAACCCATCACAACGTATTCATCACACTTCCATGGCCCGCAGCAGGGTGGGGAACTGCACATCGTAATTGTGGATAATGGTCGCAGCGAGATCCTGCATTCTGAATTCCGTCAAAGCCTTGACTGTATTCGCTGTGGTGCCTGCATGAACACCTGCCCGGTGTATCGTCGCAGTGGTGGTCACAGCTATGAATCCACGGTACCTGGTCCGATCGGTTCAATTCTGACCCCACTGCAGTCTCCGGAACAGCACAGCACGCTGCCGTTCGCCTGCAGCCTGTGTGGTTCCTGTACAGATGTCTGTCCCGTGAAGATTCCGTTGCACCATCAGCTGTTTGCCATGCGTGAACGTCTGGATCAGCAGCAACTGATCGGCCTCAGCAAGAAGCTGCAGATGAAGATGCTGTCAGTCATCATGTCCACGACATGGCTGTACAGCCTTGTGGGACGAATGGCTCGGCTGGCCCTGCGAGTACTGCCGAAAGCACTGATCCAGAATCCGCTGACACCCGCTGGTCAGTGGGCTCGGCAGCGTGAACTTCCGGAAGCCCCGGCCAAATCATTTCGACAGCTGTATGCTGAACGGCAGCAGCAGACCGCGCACCGTCCTTCCGAACCCCACTCTTCAGCTCCCGAACGGACGACTCATGCTGAAATTTGAAACCTCCGCAGTGCTGCCCTGCTCAGCTGCCGCGCTGCGTCAGTTTCTGGGCTGCCCCGCGAATCTGCCCGAAATCAGTGACCCTGATCTTGAGCTGCAGATCCTGTCAGCTCCTGAAACCGTGCAGGCAGGGGCTCGGATTGAATTCCGCATTATGTCATTCGGTCTGCGTCACAGGATGGCGCACGAGTATCGGCAGGTGACAGAGACTGAGATCTTTGAAGTGCTGGTGGACGGTGTGCCGCAGGACCCGGCGCGTTTCCTGGCTGCGGGTGCTCAAGCGAGTGCCCAAATGGGCGTTCGGGCCCAAGCCCTTGCGCGCGGAGGCAAGGCCCGCCGGTGATACCATGGAGGGCTTTACCTTTTTGGCCCTTTTTCCTTCACCTGCACTGACCTTTGCCCATGTTGCCCAAATTCCTGACCCAGATTTTCGGCAGCCGCAACCAGCGACTGCTCAAGCAATACCAAAAAACGGTACGCCAGATCAATGCGCTCGAACCGGCAATGGAAAAGCTGTCGGATGCCGAGCTGCAAGCAAAAACGCCCGCCTTCAAGGAACGCATTGCCAATGGCGAGACGCTCGACGCGATCCTGCGAGGCGGAGTGAGCCTGGAGCAGCGCAGACGCGTCGTGGATACGGACGAGGGCTACGAGGCCGACGTGGTGCGCAGCATTATCACCTTCCCGATGTTGCTCCAGCACGTGCTGCGCATCTTCCTCCTGCGCCGCGGACTTCCGGATATCGACAAGATCCTCGACAAGCTAAAGGAAGCCGCCCAAAAATCGGGCATTCCGCTCGGGCTAATCGTCGGCTGGATTGCCAGGGAATCGGGCGGCCGCCTGGGCGAGACGACCAAGCTAGACGAGCGCGGGCTTTTCCAGATTCACCCAGACGAGTCGAAGTCGCTCGGGTTATCTCCCGAGGAGCATAAGCGGCTCTCGACGGACGCGGAT
>CAXBSH010000340.1:0-6324 GCA_963977705.1 uncultured Planctomycetaceae bacterium | reverse complement strand
CGACCTGAGCCACATGGCGGTCGACCACCTGCAGCAACCGTACTGTGACCACTCCCCCAGCCGGCATCGCCTCCACCGCATTCAACAGCAGATTCACAAAGACCTGATTCAACTGCTCACTGTCCGCGAAAACCAGCAAGGGCTGATCACCGATCTGCAGGTCCAGCCGAATCCCCGCCTGACTCAGACGACCGTCCAACAGATTCAGACTGCGCTGCAATGTCGCTCGCAGATCATGCTCGATGGGATTGCGAGTCGGCGCGCGAGAGAAATCCAGTAACCCCTGAATCGTACTCTCCATCCGACGTATCTCATCCAGAATCAGGGCCCCCTGAGCACTCTCCAGATGCACCTCCGTGCCCCGCCGCGACGCATGCTGCAGCAACAACTTAACAGATGTCAGTGGATTGCGCAGCTCATGCGCCACACCCGCAGCCAACTCCCCCACCGCCGCCAGACGCTCAGACTGAATGACCTCCTCACGCACCGACTGCAGCTCCGCAGCAAAAAATCGCAGACGCTCAACCACCCGCTCCGCCTGACGCTGCACGTCCTCAAATCGACTCTGCCGAGTAATCCGGAACTCCATCTGACGCGAATCCGCCAGAGACTCGGTGTCACCCAGTGTCACCGCAATCTGACTCACCTCCGACTCAAGTCGACGAGCCACTCGCCAGCCCAGCCAGATACCCACCGGCAAGCCGAGGAATAACACGGCCATTCGAGCCACCATCACACGGTAATGCAGAATCTCCAGAGACTGCCGCTGCGACCGCACCACCTCCGCATGACGATTACTCAATTCCAATGACAAACCAGCCGCACGACCCGCCAGCTCACGAAAAGACTCACACTGCCCCTGATCCGCCAGACGCTCGGCAGCTGCGCGATTTCCCTCCGCATCAATCACCTTCGATGCCGCACTCAGCAGATTCAGAATCATTGTCCGGTCCACCAGCAGCATCGCATCATCACTCAGACTGCTCAGCAGTGATTCCAGACGCTGACGAGATCCCTGCACCGACTGCCAGTACTCACGCAACTCAGCACCGCCCAGACGAGACTCATGCCACTGCACATGACAGTCCGCCATCACGTTCCCCAACGATGCCGCTGCCTGCATCGCCGATAAATTGCGATTAAATAACTCGTCATAACGAGACTCAACCCAGCGCAGATACATGTTCGTACCCAGACTCATCGCCAGCCAGACTATGGCCAGAAATAAAACCGGTACCAGTACCTGCAACTCAAATACTCGGCTGATCAGCCGCTCATGCAGTCTTCGCATCAGTACAGTCTACCGCAGCAACCACACAGGCTCCAGAAAAACGACACACACACCGTGTGGCAAAATCTGAGTTTTCTGAGATCACCCGGGACACGAAAAAAATTCTGCAGCAGACGTCTTGCCAAAGCACACGCCGGCTGAAAAAACTTTTCATAACCCAGACCGCAGGACCGCCGAAAATCGCTCGGCCACGCCCCGCGGATCCTCACTCGCCGTCACCGCTGCACCCACGGCCACTCGAACTGCCCCCGCAGCACGCACCAATCCCAATCGCTCCTCCGTGATCCCCCCAATCGCAAACCACGGAAAATCACCCGCCTCCGCTGCACACACTTCCGCCACCGCTGTCACATAATCCAAACCCGGAAACTCCGCAAACTGCTTCGTCGTCGAAGGAAACACCGGCCCCACCCCCGCATAGTCAGCACCCACCGCAATCGCCTCGCGAAACTGCAGGACACCATGAGTCGAAATGCCGATCAGCCCGGCAGCTCCCACGATCCGCCGACACGCTGCCCCACCCAACTCCTCCTGACCCACATGCACGCCCGCAGCGCCACTCAACACCGCCAGATCCGGTCGATCATTCATCACAAATAAGGCACCAGCCTCCCCACACGCAGCACACATCCACTCCGCACGCCGCAGCAGCTCCCCATCACCCAAATACTTCTCACGCAGCTGCAGCACATCAGCTCCACCCTCCAGCACCAGACGGACCGTGTCACGCCATGACTGCCGACACTGCGACTCCGTAATCAGGACATACAACCGTGATCGCTGCAGCCGACGGCGCACCGCGTCAGACTCTGACACCCCCGCTCCCAACAACAACTGCTCCACCACATACGAACGATAACGCAGACGCTTCATCGCCGCCGCAAATGAAACGTCCACCAGCTTCCCGAACTCCTCCAGACTGCGCAACGATTCCTGCACCCGCCGCAGATTGGCCACCAGCACCCCGAACGCATCCGACCGACTCTGCTCCGTGGGGACCGTGATCCCCGTTCCCACATCCCCCAGCGTGTCACGCACCGCCAGACGCTCACGACTGCCAGCACGCAGACCCGGCACACCAGCCTCCGCCTGGCACAACTCATGCCGCAATGACTTCAGCTGAAAGGCTGCCTCAGCGTTGTTCCCCACAAACCGTCCATAATCCTCCAGCACACGCAATCCCTCACGCGCACGATTCAGTGCCGCATCCAGCACACGCAATACTCCGGCCCCGTCTACACCCCCCTCAACCACTCTCACAGATACCGACTCACCCACCAGCTGACCGGCAGCCCCAACACGCACTTCAGCGCCAACACGCACTTCAGCCCCAACACGCACGTCAGCCCCAGTGACCACGGCACCAAACACCAGCTCCCCCGCTTCCAGCACCAGACGCTCCGGCTCCTCACGCGGAAATAATCGCCCCTGCAGCTGCTCTCCCGAAATCCCTCGCGCACTGAACACCGACTGCAGCTGCTGACTGTGCTGAAACACCGCCAGTAATAACACCGCACTGGTGATCGAACCGTCCGCTGTCTCACGCCGAGCGATTTCACGAGCACGCTCAAGCAGTCGCAGGAAATTGTCCGGATCCGCTGCGTCCGTCAGACTGCGCTGCAACGAACAGTCACTGCCCACCGACTCCGCTGCTGCACCAGCCCACGCCTCCGCAATCACCACTTCACCACCGCACCCCGACACCAGACTCTGCGGCAACAATGCCCCCAGGTCCGACACCGCAACCCCGCAGTCCCGCAGACAGGCAGATGCCAGTGACTCGTCAGCCAAAAGACTGAGCACCAGCAGGCCCGACCAGTCGTCTGTCAGACCAGCCGCTCGCGACCACCGCCGACACTGCTCCACCGTCCGCTCAGCAGCCGGAGTAAACTGCCACGCACGACTGCGACTCATGACCCAGCCTCCTGGTCACCGCGAGCCACTGCGATGGAACGCTGAAAGGCCTGCCGCAGATCCTCGGGAATTCGAGTCGGACGCTGCAGCTGATAATTGAACACCACCACCACGCACCGCGCCGTCGCAACCACCTGCTGCTGCTGACGACTGACAACCACATGCTCCAGCTCAACACTGGAATTCCCCAGCTTCCCCACTCGCGAACCCACCCACACCTCATCCGGAAATCGCAGCTGACGCCGATAATCACAGGTGATACTGGCCAGAATCGGCCCCAAACCCTCCGTCGTCAGACTGACACTCGAAGGACATGCCGCCAGCAAATCCACTCGCGCAGATTCCAGCCAGCGAAAATACACCACATTATTTACATGCCCGAACAAATCCTGCTCACCCCACTGAACGGGCAAGCGAGTCACCGTGTGGTAGCCCCGCAGCAATTCCTGCATCGCCGTCTCTTCACCCGACATCAGCTCACCTCCGCCCCACTATCCGCCCCACGCACCGTCTCTGCGGCCCGCCCCACGGACTGCACCACACAACTGACACCGTCCGCACGCACAGCCGATATTGGAACTGCCGACAGCCGCACCATCGCCAGACCTACACCACGGTCTGTCCCGGACTGCTGCTGAAAGGAACTGAACTGACCCAGTACCACACCGTCCGCACCACGCAGCTGGGCACCACACCACAACTGGTCTGCTGACTCAGACTCATCCACACCCGCCACACAGATTCGCCGCAGAGCACGATTGACGTGCCCCAGAGCATCAATCCGAGCAATCGGTTCCTGCCCCAGATAACACCCCTTCTGATATGACACAGCCTGCACATTCCGATCAGCCTCAGGAGCCAGATGCTGATCCGTCACATCCACTCCCACCACCGGAAAACACTCGTCAATCCGCCAGCACTCAATCTGCCGCGCTGAACCCGCAACCGCACCCGGCGGAAACGCTGCCACAGCACCCGCCACAACCTCACTGACACCAGCCACAACACACATCGTTCCGGCAGCCCAGCGAAAGACATGCCGCACGCCCTCATCCGGCAACGCCTCACAGCCGGTCTCTGACAACCGACCAGACGCCGGGCCCGACGATTCCGGCAACAGCCACAGCTGGCCCTGCTGGTCCGCACCCACACATCGCAACTGCACATCCTCGGTGATGATGTACCGATCCAGATGCCGCAGCAGCACGTCAGCAGCCCCCGCCGATCCCAGCACGTGAACCTCATGCCGTTCCGGCAGCGCCAGAACATAGCCGTGAGCCAGCACACGCGCCTTCACGTCCACGAAAAAAGCCTCGACCGATCGCCCCTGCGGCAGCTCACGCACAGCATTCGTGCAGAAATTGTGCAGAAATCGCGCCCGGTCACGACCGGTTACCAGAAGCCGCTGAAACTGCAGGCCCGCTGTCATCACCCGAAACTTCCTGAAACAACACATCGCAGTGGGAAATCGCTACCACCCCCAGTATACTCTGCAGTCAGGGAAAATCAGATTCCGCCTGTGGAAATCGGGGAATCGGGGAAATCTGTATGCAAAACGCAGCTGTCAGCCGTCGCTCGCTTATCGCCTCCTGCACCGGACTCGGTTTCGGGTCCCTCGCGCTGCAGGCCCTCGAAGCCGACACACAGATCAATCCGCTGCAGCCCCTGGCCCCCAGACTGCCCGATGCTGCTCGCAAAGCACGCCAGATCATCTTTCTGTTCCAGTACGGCGGGCCGGCCAGCTGCGATCTGCTGGACTACAAACCCACGCTGCACAAACTGCACGGTCAACCCGTCCCCGCATCCTTCCGCGAACAACAGGACCGCGTGGGTGGTGTCTTCCAGCACTGCAAAGATGAACTGCTGGCCGGACCGTGGCGCTGGCGACAGCACGGCCAGACAGGCCAGTGG
The DNA here is from genome assembly GCA_963977705.1 of uncultured Planctomycetaceae bacterium. GTDB lineage: Bacteria > Planctomycetota > Planctomycetia > Planctomycetales > Planctomycetaceae > SXXK01. The sequence continues at coordinate 1,208 of CAXBSH010000340.1, read as the reverse complement.
GTCTCAGATCTGCTGCCCCACACCGCCCAGCACATCGATCGCCTGTGCCAGGTACGATCCATGTTCAGTGAAAGTTCCAATCACGCCCCCGCCACCTACCTCATGAACACCGGTGCAATCCTTGGCGGCAAACCGTCACTCGGTTCATGGATCACCTACGGTCTGGGATCGCTGAACCAGAACCTGCCAGGTTATGTGCTGCTCTACAAAGTGGGCGGGCTCGGCGGATCAGCCAACTGGAGCAATGCATTTCTGCCGGCCGCCTTTCAGGGCACACAGTTCCGCCATCAGGGCGATCCAGTGCTCAACCTGCGCCCGCCCGACACCTACCTGCCAACCCAACGAGCCACTCTGGACCTCACTCGCACACTCAACCAGCGACACGCTCAACGACACCCCGCACACGAACAACTGGAAGGCCGCATCGCCTCGTATGAACTGGCGTGGCGGATGCAGTCTGAAGCCGTCGACATCGGTGAGCTGGCTCAGGAATCGCCCCACACACTGGATGCCTATGGCCTGAACAGCACCAACACCAGTCTTGCCACCTACGGCCGCATGTGCCTGCTGTCCCGTCGACTGATCGAAAAAGGTGTTCGCTTCGTACAGGTCTACAATGCTGTCGACAAACTGGGCTGGGATGGCCACGACAACAACACCGACTACAACCAGCGCAATGCTGCCCAGACCGATCAGCCGATCGCTGCCCTGCTGCAGGATCTGGATCAACGCGGATTGCTCGATTCCACCCTTGTGCTGTGGGCCGGGGAATTCGGTCGCACTCCCATGCTGCAGGGCAGCTCCGGACGCAACCACAACCCCTACGGCTTCACCATCTGGATGGCTGGCGCAGGAGTCCGCCCGGGCACAATTGTCGGGGCCACCGATGACATCGGCCTGCGCGCTGTCCAGTCACCCCAATCCGTCAAAAACCTTCACGCCACACTCCTGACAGCCCTCGGCCTGCACCCCGATGATCTCTACTTCTCACACCTCGGACGCGACGAACGCCTGACCGGAGTCGCTGAAAGCTGGGAAGTCATCCCGGATGTACTCGGATAAAGGAATCAGTTATCAGTGGTCAGTGGTCAGTGGTCAGTAATCAGTGGGCAGGGCGATCCCAACGCCAGCAGGCGAGCAGGTGTGATGGTCTTCAGTTCCCAGCATGTCGACGCCCGGGACCACCGAGCACCAGCTCGGTGACTGAC
>CAXBSH010000339.1:0-6328 GCA_963977705.1 uncultured Planctomycetaceae bacterium | reverse complement strand
ACTGGCAATCTGAAAACGCGTCAGCCGATCAACTCACGCAATGGCATGCCATGATCCAGCAGGTATTGGGGGCGTCCGGTGGGATCGTCAATGGTCGTTGTGCGAGCATCAATTCCCAACGTGTGATACAGGGTGGCAAAGATGTCCTGATAGGTGACCGGTCGAGAGGCAACATCATCGCCAGTGCGATCCGTACTGCCGATGATCTGGCCGGTTTTCAGCCCGCCCCCGGCCAGCAGTGCCGGCCCGACCTGCGGCCAGTGATGACGACCGCCAGTCTTCGGATCAATTCGTGGAGTTCGTCCGAATTCGCCCCAGACCACGATCGTCACCTGCGGCAGAAGTCCGCGTTCTTCCAGATCGGTGACCAGAGCGTGCAGACCGAAATCGACGATGGGCAGCAGGTTTCGCAGGCGGGGAAAGTTATCGGAATGCGTATCAAAATCACTGATTGATACACTGACACAGCGTGCCCCGGCTTCAATCAGGCGACGGGCCAGCAGGAACTTCCGAACGGATTCCGGTCCTTCACTGGTTGTCGACTGTCGCCCGGTTCCGGCGGGGGCCGTGTAACGTGCCAGAATCTCCGGATCCTCATGCTCCAGATTCAACGCTCTGGCAAGCTGCCCTGACAACAGGATCCCGGTAGCCTGTCGGCCGAACTGATCCATGGCATCCATCATCCCTGACTGATCAGCAGCACGGCGCAGTCGATCAAGGCTGCCGAGCAGCTGCTGGCGGTCGCTGAGCCGTTGTTCCGTGAGTGCCGGATTGAGCGTCAGGCTGACAGTATGATCCTTGCCCAACCGCGCCAATTCCCCTTTCATCCCGGATTCCAGTTCACGATGAAACATGCTGGAAATATCCGGGCGGAAGGGCTGCACTGCAGGCCCCAGAAAACCAGGACGCGCACTTTTGCGCACCAGCGGTCGCCCCTGCATCAGATCGATGAATGCCGGTGCAGAATCCTGACTGCTGCCCAAAAGTCTGGCAATCACGCAACCGACGGCCGGACGCCCGCCCAGTGACTGCAGATTCTTCACGTCAAAGCCGCTTTGGCACTGAAACGCATCGTGGGCTCCGGCAGAACCAGTGAGCGAGCGAATAAATGCAAACCGATCAGCAATCGATGCAATCCGCGGCAACAGTTCACAGATTCGCAGGTCCGGCAGCTTTGTTGCGATGGAATCGAATTCGCCTCGAATCTCTACTGGGGCCTCAGGACGCGGATCAATCGTATCAAGATGCGGAGGACCACCATCCAGATGAATGTTGATGATCGACTGCCGACTACCGGACATTCCAGCACGCGATTCTGCCTGCAGCAGCTGCGACAGTCCCGGCGCGAATGGACCCAAAGACCCCACGTGGATCATCCCGCGGCGACTGAGTCGCTGACTGGCAGCATTCAGATTCAGACGAATCATCTGCAGAGTCCTTCATCAACAGAATGGCGATTGATCAGAGTCTGAAGTCTTAGCGAACTGATGCGGGTGCAGCGGCAGATTCCACCAGCTGCTGCAGCTGCTGCAGGTCGATCTGCTGTCCCGCAGCGGGAAATGGAAATCTGCCCACGCTCCACTCTTCCGTAAATTCGGCCGACTGCCCCGGTTCCAGCCTCTCACGTGGTCCGATCGGTTCCAGTTCGATCATGCCACCCTGTTGTGGGTACCAGACAGATAATGTCAGTCCAGCCGCTTCGTTGTAAACGCGATCCGGCAAGGCCGGGAATCGTTTGATGAATGCATGATTGCCGGGCAGCACGTAGGCCAGCCAGCCACCATAGGAATCAAACCCCAGCTTCGGGCGACGAGGTGGTCCAAGAATCTCAAGGAAACCGTCCCGCAGTCGGATTTTTTCGTCCACCGCTGAAGGATTGATGCCCTGCTCTTCATACATCACGTATCCGGACGGGAACCGACTGGGGCGAGGTCCGACAGGAATCACGCAGATTCCGCCCCCCGGCGAAAAGGAACGTCCCCAATGACAGTACTCCACGGTCCGATCGCTGACATTCATAATCACCTGTCGGCACTCGAGGACTGCTCCGGATATGACCGGGCCACCTTTTTTCGCAGCATCCTCAGCACTCGGTCGTAAACGAAAGTCCCGCAGTAACTGAACGCCGGTCGCCGTATCCCGCTGACTTACGAGACGGGCGGACCCGGTACCGGTAATCTCCCATGACCATGCCCCCGACCACAGCACCGGATGTTTTGGAATGACCAGCTCTGGACCAATATCGAATCGGCCTGCCGAGGATGCCGGAGGCTGTCCCGGCTGCCACGAGCGTTCACGTTCATCCACAAACATCAGATCCTGACCAGCGACCTCAAACTTCAATACGCGCCCACCCGCTTCCGGGCACAGCACAGCCGTTGTACTGCCGACCTGCAGATGCACAGCATTCTGATAGCCAAGAAACGGTGCCACGCGAGCTGATTCCTGTGGCTTTCCGTGATAGCTGCTGATCACGGCCTCATTGAATGCATCCCTGACCTCCGACGCATCACTGTTGCCGAATTCCGTTCGCTGAATCATCAGCAGCAGAACAAGGCCCCGCACCGGATCGACCCACGCCTGTGTTCCCCATGCACCACCATGCCCAAAGGTCCCCGGGGACAGCAACCGAGTCACTGCCTGCGGCTGTCGTACCACACACCAGCCCAATCCCCACGCATTGCCCGGAGTAAATCCTGTGACCAGTTCTCCGGTTTGCGGAGCCAGCATCTGCTGCACCGCCTGCGTATTCCCAATGACGCCGCGTTCCTGTCCCCGCACATCGCGAAGCACAGCCTGAAAGAACTTCGCCATATCATCGGCTGTGGAATACAGACCGCCCGATGGATTGGGCATCCGACGCTGAGTAGGGTCAGGAATCTCCACCACCTGCAGACCCTTTCCTGCGGGGTCTGGTCGACAGGTCACCGCCAGTCGCTGAGCCTGCGCTGGCGTCAGCACGAAGGCGGTGTCCTGCATGCCCAGAGGCTGGCAGATCTGCTCGTGCAGATACTGTTCAAACGGCAGCCCTGAGACGACCTCCACAAGGCGTCCGGCGACCGTTAAGCCGCTGCTGTACTGCCAGCGACTTCCGGGCACTGACTGCAGCGGCAATGCCCCCAGTGCATCCACCTCCTGAGCCAGCGTGCGGTCACCGGAAAGACCAGATGCCCCAGGCAGGCCGGCCGTATGTGTCAGTACATCGCGAATCGTGATGGGGCGCGTGACCGTTCCGTCCGCCAGTCGCTGCTGAGCAAATGCCGGCAGATATTCTGACACCCGATCATCAAGCTGCAGTTTTCCGGCAATGACCAGCTTCATCAGCGCCGTAGCCGTCATCGGCTTGGTCATGGAGGCCACCCGAAAAATGGCATCCCGAGTCATTGGACGACCGGACACGGGATCTGCCGTCCCATGAGACGAAGCCAGCAGCACCTGCTGAGTATCAGCGACCAGAGTCACCGCTCCGGAGATCCGACCAGCTGCAACCAGACGCGACATCTCTGCCGCCACCCGCGACTCCAGATCTGCAGACCAGACGTCCGACTGTGCGATCGCAGCCAACGGCTGTGCGAACACCAACAGCAAAAACAAACCGACCTGTCGTCGTGCGAACAATCGTGTCATGAAACCTGAGTCCGGAAAAATGCTGATGGAGAATTGTTTTCAGTCTGCAGGCAGTTCAAACAGATGAACAGGAGATGTATTACCGGGATAGATACCTTCACGTGCCATCGACTTCTGCTGTCCGTAGGTGCCTTCATTCGCCAGTACGGCAACCTGCCGTCCGCCGGGATGCAGTGCCACACTGTGACAGTTGGCAAGCGGCGCTGGATTCTGGCAGAACGGGGCATCAGCCGAACTGCGGTGCAGGAAAAATCGACCGCGTCCCGGCTGGCCACTGCAGACACCCATCCAGTAATCCTGTGGGTGCCACGTGACCTCGTGGACAAAGCCTTCCTGATTATCGCCAAGTTTCAGCTGCTGCAGCAGGGAGCCGTCCGCCGCGTTCAGCAGTCTGAGCGCGGGAATTCCCTGCACGAAACCGCCATTTTCCGGAATACAGCCGGCTGCCGCCAGCACGGTGCCGGCACCGTTCCATGCCAGTCCACGCACACCACCAACTTCCTGGATGTACGACAGTTTATAAAACTCTCTCGCTTCCCACTGTCCCAATGACTGTCCCGTGTGGTGATCCCACAGACCAATCACTCCCTGCAGGTCTCCGACGGCCAGTCGAGTGCCGTCCGGATGAAAGGCGAGCGAATACAGATCCTGCCCACCTCCTGAGAACTGCTGAAGCAGACTGCCATCGGTGGTGTTCCAGAGTCTGATCATGCGATCTGCACCGCAGGTGGCCAGCTGCTGCGAATCGGGCGACAGCGCCATAGCCCGCAGCCAGCCGGCATGGGCTTCAGCATGCTGCCAGATGGGTTCACTTTGTTCGGCAGCCTGTGAACGGCAGATCAGCCGACCCCAGGTGTCACCGGATATCAGCCATTTACCATCGGCCGAAGTCGCAAGGCAGCTGACCCAGCCGTTATGACCTGTCAGTGGTGTCAGGCTTTCCACCGATCCCATGGTCGGTTGTTTCTGATCGGCGGGAGGCAGTGGCAGACCTTCAGGCGGCAGCTTCCAGCGATGCAATTGCCCATCTCGGCCAGCCGCCAGCAACAGACCACCATCGGCACTGTAACGCAGCATGGATAACTGACAGGTGGCCGGCAGTTTTGCCAGCAGGCGCAATTCCGAGCGGACTGATTTGGAGTGCGTCATATGAGGCTCACTGCAGCAGGTCCGTAACGGGTTGGCAGTTTTCATGAGCGATCGGCAGTGGTTGACCACCGTTATCCCATGCCGTCTGCTGACTGTCGATCCCCAGCGCCCGGAACCATGTGTGGAACATGTGGCCGATGTCATAAGGCTCGGATGTCACCCACGTGCCCTTGTCACTGGTACTGCCCACCACGACTCCTCGTCTGACGCCAGCTCCGGCCATACACAGTGACCACGCCTCCGGCCAGTGATCGCGTCCCAGATGCCCGTTGATCCTTGGTGTCCGCCCGAACTCGCTGAGAGCAATGACCAGTACCTGATCCAGCAGCCCTGAGGCTGCCAGATCGGCAATCAAGGCAGCAAAAGGCTGATCGAATCGTCGCACCAGACTGAGACTGCCATTGAAATTGTCGCCATGCGTGTCCCAGCCGTAGCTGTTGACTTTGACAAACTGCACACCAGCCTCCAGCATGCGACGGGCCAGCAGCATGTGGCGTCCCAGATCATGGGTGCCGTAGCGCTGCACATCCATAGCCGAGAACGTGGATTCATCGAACAATTGCCGGCGCTGCATCAATTCCAGGCCCATGGAGTAGACGAAGCCATTTGCCTCAGTGCTGGTCGTTCTGCGACCGTTGGCGTAGCGTCGATCGGCAAACGAACGAATCTCCATCCGCTCGGTCATTTCCTGATCTGTAACGTCAGCATGCTGCAGCAGATTCTGCGGTGGTTTGCCGTCACCGAAAGCCAGTGATCCATACTGCGGGCCCAGGAATCCAGCGTCCTTATGCATGAATCCGCCACTGAGGGGCTTGATCCAGACATAGGGAGGCAGACCACTGTTATTCGGCCCCAGCAGTTTCGTCACCGCCGAACCAAAGTATGGGTAGACCACACCGCGATTCTTCGGATCACCGCGCTGGATCCGATCCACACCGGATGAATGAGCATTGTCCTGAGTACACAGACTGCGAACAACAGCCAGATGCTGCATCTGCTGGGCTGTCTGAGGCAACAGCTCGCTCACATGAATCCCGGGGACACTGGTGGGAATCGCCCGAAACGGGCCACCAAATTCCGTATTGGGTTTGGGATCCCAGCTTTCCAGCTGACTGATGCCACCATCCAGCCAGATGAACAGAACCTGCTTCGCCGACTGCTTCAGAGCAGCCGCATGCACCGTTGGATCCAGCAGCGGTAACGCTGCTGCCCCCGCCGTCGCGGTTCCCAGCCAGCGACGGCGTGACATCTGGTGCTGCATGGACTGACAACCGAACTGCTGCATAATGTTCAGTGATTCAGACAGAATTCCGTGGAAGCAATCAATCCCCAGATCAGCGAGCTGACAGCCTGACGGCGGTTGTCGCTGCGTTTCTGCAGATACGAACAGACAAACTGCACTTCTTCGGGATCAGGCCCGCGACTGAGCACCGCGCGATACAACAGATCAGCGACTGCACTGTCGTCGCTGATGGCGAGCAGTCGTTCGGCCAGATTCCCCCCCTCGGGCTGCACCTGCTGCTGAATCAAAGGATCATTCAGTACGAACAGG
>CAXBSH010000338.1:0-6349 GCA_963977705.1 uncultured Planctomycetaceae bacterium | reverse complement strand
GGTCCCAAGGCGGTTACAGGCGAGCCGTTAGCGGAAGCTGGCGGGGAAGACTCACCGGCGGCTCACGCCGATCCTCTCAGGGTGGTCAAAGGTGCGAGCCGAACCTCTGGGATCACTGCACAGTATTCAGTAAACGCAAAGCCCCCTTGGGAGGGCGAGGCTCCTGCCGAGCCGAACCTGCGTAAATATACCGTCACCGAGCTGGTGCTCGGTGGTCCAAGGGGGCAACCGACGGGTGGGACTGGAACAGCCGCGTCTGAACCACCAAGCGTCTGAAAGGCACGCGAAGCAATTGCCCCACGATCCTGCCTGCTTTGTCTTTTCGTCGGCAATGCGCAGGCCGTGCCAGAAGAACGCCCTGACGCGTGCAAACCTGTTTTCCGTGGACGCCCCGTTGCTGCGAACAACACCGGGGGGGTCAGGCGTGAAGGGGACTGCGTGCCCGGCCGAAAGCCCGGACTACGATTGTGGACCCTGATGTACGGAACGCCCAAGCGGTCAAGGGTTTTCTGAAGCTCAGATATTGGAGGACGGGGCCTTCAGAATTTCTTTGACCGATGTGAATTTCGCAAATGCCCCGTCGTTGAAGTCCGACTTGGCTCCAACACCACTGGCCGTAAAGGTCGGGGCCTGTGACAGTGTCAGCTGAGTATCGCTGTCGATGGACGCCACGAAGAAGGCCTGGCCATTGATCTGGATGCGTGACCGCAGTCCAAACAGTGCACCACGCAGCTCTTCCGTGAACTTCGTGCCTATTCCGGTGACCTGAGTGCTGTTGGCGGTCGCGGTGACCGTACCAGTCAGTGGCCGACTGAATTCCACGAATGGTTCGGTCAGTGGCACTTCACCCATTGCCGACGAACCGGTCTGCGTAGTGAGGTTATTCTGATTGAGTGCTGCGATGGCATCCACAACGGTCTGGCTGTTCGCAGCGAGGCGACCGAAGACCGTGTGACGACGACCATCAAAGTCATCCAGGCTGGGATTATCAACGGTATTGATAAACCACTGACTGGTCAGGTTATTGGGATCTCCGGCATGGGCCATTGAGATGGTGCCCTTGATATTCGGTCGATTCACCGAGAATTCGCCGGTGACCGAAGCATCCAGAGGAACTTCTTTAATGACCCCGTTGTTGATCGTGAAACCACCACCCTGAATCACAAAGTTGTCGACCGAACGATGGATAAACGAATTGGTGTAACGGCCGTCGGTCTGCCCCTGCTGCGGGTTGACATAACCAAGGAAGTTTTTGGTGACTCCCGGAGCCTGCTGATCGAACAATTCGATTTCGAAGGTGCCCTGGGCGGAGGTGAACTGCACAAGACTGCCGGTGATATAGTCCACTTCCACGGACTTATCAGCCCGTGCTGAGTTGCTGAGTGTGGAGCGGACTTTCAGGGTACGTCGTCCGGTCAGCTCGTCATTCCCGGTCACGCTGGTATACAGGTCTTTGCGAGTCACATTGACGCTCAGCACGTAGTCACCGGCGGCATCCGCCACGACGCTGGCTTCATCAAAGACTCCATCTTCGTTGGCATCCACGGTCACCGTTGCCCCGGCCAGTGTCTTTCCGGTAATGGTGATCTGCGGCACGCGGGACAGCAACACTCCGCCACTGCCGGCCGCGGACTGAGCACTGGACGCGACGGCTGTCAGCGGTACAGATCCGGCCAGATTCGAAGCGGCTGTGTCAGCGGCATCGGCATCCTTAATCAGCCCACCGGAACCATTCGTACCATCAAAGCGTGTCTTGATCGGCGCTGGGATTTCTGTTCCTTCTGACCGCAGAATGGCCTTGCCGGCATTGAATGTATTGTTGGCAGCCTGATTCACCTGATCGCCACCAGCCACATCACCAAAGTCTGTCCGACTGCTTTTGCCCGCATCGATCACAACATTCCCGTTGAATGTGTTGGGATCACGCAGTTCGACGGCATCATTCTGGACGCCACCACGCAGAATCAGACTGCCGTTCAGTGTATTGCCTTTCAGCATGAACGCATCCTGACCACGTTTTCCGATCAGCACAGTGTCACCACTGCGAGTGGTGTTCTGCATGGCAAGGGAATCATCATCGATTCCGAGGTTGACCCACAGCACTCCCGAGCCGCCGACTCCGTTCAGCGAAACTCGATCCTTGCCGGCTTCCATATGAGCCACGGCTGAGCCATTCACCACGGTATCGGTCACGCTCAGCAGGTCGTCGCCGGTACCTGCCAGTACCTGCAGCTCGCCGTTGATCGTGCAGTCCTGAATGCTGATGATATCGTTCGCATCATCCCCGAAGAAACCAGCGAATCGCTGGAAGGTTGCACCCAGTGCTGACAGCCGGTCATTGCCACCTTCACCGTACAGGCGAAAACCGCGTTCGAACGTGATGCCCTGGGACACGACGGCCGAATCATTGCCATCACCAAGGAACATCCAGAGGCGACCGGACATTTTTGCCCCATCGTTGGAGATGGGGAAGACAGCGGCACCGCCGTTGATCGTGGTTCCCTCCAGCCCTTCCACAATCAGCTGCCCGCCATCGGGACGGATGCGGATCAGGTTGTCGGCACTGTCACCTGTTACGACAGCATGGCCACCGCTGAGCGTCACCTGCACATTGCCAGCCAGCAGTGCGCGGGTTTCCAGCACTTCTGCGGCTGTCGGTCCCAGCTGTCGGCGAGAATTCCGGTGTCGCATCAGACCTGCCAGTCGGCCCCACATTGTCACACTCCCTGTACACCCGATGAATCCATCCGCGTCGTTTCGATTGCGCAGCATCTGACAACACACCGCGCAGACGGCTGTCGTCAGAATCGGCAAAACTCCCCCAGCTTCCGCAGCCCGACTCGGCGGCAGTGTGATTTTCCCGACCGGCCCCGCGACCTGCGGCAGAAACTGCCGACCGCCTTTTTCACTGGAAAAGCCTGCAACTGGAGTTGTCGCGGACCGCTGTTTGGGTACTCTGAGTGTCGCCCTGAAAGTCTCCGGCCTGCCGGCCCTCCCCGCATGGCCCTGTGAATTCCCTGCAGATTGAGAATGCCGATGAATCAGGTGGTCGCCGTCTTTGGATATTTCGTGATGATTCTGCTGGCGTGGCTGATCAGCCTCAATCGTCGCCGATTTCCGTGGCGGATTGTGTTGTGGGGTACGGTGCTGCAGATCGGGTTTGCGGCGTTGATCCTGCAGACGAAAGGTGGCCGCAGATTTTTCAGCGCCGCGGGTGATGTGTTTGGAAAGCTGATCAGCTTCGGCAACGAAGGCAGTCGGTTTCTGTTTGGCGACGGACTGGGCAATGTGTTTGCCTTCAGCGTCCTGCCGATCATCATTTTCTTTTCTGCCCTGACATCTGTGCTGTATCACGCTGGTGTGATGCAGGTGGTGGTCCGGGGCATTGCGTGGGTGATGCAGCGAACACTGGGCACATCAGGCGCTGAAAGTCTTTCAGCGGCAGCCAATATCTTCGTGGGTCAGACCGAAGCGCCGCTGGTCGTCAAACCGTATGTCGCACGGATGACGTCGTCAGAACTGATGGCCATTATGGTGGGTGGTTTCGCCACGATTGCCGGCAGTGTGATGGCGATCTACGTCAGCTTCGGAATGGATGCGGGACATCTGCTGACGGCTTCCGTCATTTCCGCCCCGGCTGCTCTGCTGATTGCCAAAGTGCTGCTGCCAGAGCTGGAACAGCCGGTCACCGCCGGCACCGCCACTCAAACACTGCCTCGAACCAGTGGCAACCTGATTGAGGCGATCAGCAATGGTGCTGCGGATGGACTGATGCTGATGCTGAACGTCGGCGCCATGCTGATCGCCTTTCGTTCGCTGATCTCGCTGACGGACTTCTGTCTGACGGAATCTTCGGTGTGGCTGATGGCGAAGCTGCAGATGGATCTGCCTCCGCTGACATTGGCGGGAATTCTGGGCTGGCTGTTCACTCCAATGGCATGGCTGATGGGGATCCCATCACAGGACTGTGCGGTCGCCGGGCAATTGCTGGGAGTGAAAATGATGGCTACAGAATTTGTGGCCTATGAAGATCTGGGCAAGCTGATGAAGCTGGATAGTCCGCCGATTTCTGAACGGACATCCGTGATCCTGACGTACGCCCTCTGCGGGTTCTCAAACTTTGCCTCCATCGGCATTCAGGTGGGTGGTATCGGTGCGATGGCACCGGATCGCCGTGGTGAGCTGACTCGGCTGGCCTTTCGCGCCATGCTGGGCGGTACTCTGGCCTGTTGCATGACGGGCTGTATTGCGGCCGTGCTGATCTGAAATGCAGACGCCGACAATCGATTTTCTGATGATTTTTCGCAACAGCTCGATAAATTCGCCGATTCTTTGAAAATCGCAGTGCATTCGCGGGGGAAAACCGGCAGAAATCACCGGTCTGGCACTCCCTGCTGTTTTCTGGCACAATGCCTGCCAGTGAAATTTGTCAGGACGGCAAATAGGGGTCATGGTTGACCCGGAGGCCCATGTGTTTCTGATCCGCAGCATCCGCAGACGGCTGGTTCTGCTGTTTTCCGTGGCACTCAGCCTGATCCTGCTGCTGGGGGCTGCTGGTCTGCAGGGTCTGTTGTGGCATCTGGAAGCGGTCGATGACCTTGATTTTCTGCTGCACGCCAGCCCTGACCAGGATCGACTCAGCCGCGCTGTTTCCCGGATCGGTGAGTCTCTGCACACGCGTCTGGACCCTCGTAAACCGGGTGCTTCAGCAGAGCTGTCACAGAGCTGTGAGGGCTGCATCCTGAAGGCTCAGGAAGAGTTGTTTGAGTTTCGCCGGCGGATCGAGCATTTGCCGTTTCAGAGTGAGAATGATCTGCGGCAGCGTGCGATGGCCCTGGGGCGACTGGACGCGGTCTATGGCGAGCTGTATCAGCTGCGGCAGCTGAATGCTCAGATTCCCAGGGCTGCTGCCGATCCCGAGCTGTCTTCGTTTCGTGAGCTGCAGCATCGCTGTGGGCTGGCGATCGCCCAGATCCAGCGGACTCTGGACACACTGCCCGCATGGCAGACTCGTCACTGGCTGCAGCAGTCACAGAAACGCGAACATGATCGGTCAGCCACACTGCTGCAGATTGTTTCGTGGAGCACGACCATTGGGATTGTGGCATTCGCCACAACGCTGACTTTTGCACTCCGCTGGATCTCGGGCCCGCTGCGTGAGATCGCCCGCGGATGTACTCGAATTGCCAACGGCGATACCTCCTATCGACTGTCTCAGATTTCCAAAGTCCAGGATGAATTCGCTGACGTCGTGGCTGGTGTCAACTGCATGGCCGATCGGTTTCAGCAGTCAGAAGAAGACCTGCAGCAGAAGGTGCGGGAACGCAGTGATCAGCTGCTGCGTTCGCAGCGGCTGGCGAACGTTGGTTTTCTGGCTGCCGGTGTGGCGCACGAAATCAACAATCCGCTGAGTGCGATTTCGATGGCTGCTGAAGCGGTGGAGATGCGGCTGTGTCAGCGCGATGATGCCGACTCAACAGATGCTCGCGAAATCCTGCGGCGAGTAGCCATGATCCGTCGCGAATCACTGCGCTGCGGTGAGATTACTGCACGACTGCTGGACTTTTCGCGAGCTGATCGTGGCCAGCGCAGCACTGTGGATCTGGCGCAGCTGATTCGCGAGGTGCTGGATATGGTCAGGCATCTTGGAAAGTTCAGTGATCGGACGATTGAGTTTGAATGTGAGCGGATGATCACAGCGGAAGTCAGTGAGGCACAGATTCGACAGGTCATTCTGAATCTGGTGGCCAACGGACTGCAGGCCACGCAACCCGGCGGGCTTGTCCGCGTTCGCCTGCAGGAACAGGTTGATACCGTCATTGTGGCCGTGGAAGACAACGGCTGCGGGATGGATGCTGAAACTCAGCAGCAGGTCTTCGATCCGTTCTTTTCGAACCAGCAGTCTGGTCGAGGCACCGGTCTGGGTTTAAGCATCATTCATCGAATTGTGGAAGACCATGGCGGCACCGTAACGCCATTCAGCGCGGGGACAGGGCAGGGCAGCACGTTCCACGTCCGCCTGCCCCGCCGTGCCCGACGCAGCTCGGCAGCCTGACCTGCCGCAATCCCGTTGGCAGAGTCGTCGCGCGACAGGCCCCACAGCGATATGAATAACGGTAGCCCGAGCATTCCTGCTCGGCACCGTCTCTTAAGAAACAGGATCAACAAACATCACGTGCGCACCTGCAGGTTGCAGTTTGATGGGGTTGGCGAAAAACACACGGGATACTGCTTCTGTGCCAGGAAGAATATCACCGTTCAGGCGCAAGCGACAACACCCGTCAGCTGACGCTAACGGCTCGCCTTTGTGCGGGGCTTGAACGCGGGGGACGACACGGGCTGAAGCCTT
>CAXBSH010000337.1:0-6403 GCA_963977705.1 uncultured Planctomycetaceae bacterium | reverse complement strand
AACTGACCACCTCTTTCGGCTCGGCAGGAGCCTCGCCCTCCCAAGGGGCGGGCGGGGATGGGCGGCTCGGCAGGAGCCTCGCTGGACCTGGGAGGGGAACCAAGGGGGGGCGGCAAACATTTGAGCTGATTGCCGTTGAAAAGGCCAAGCGATCGCGGCATAGGGAATCATTACAACAGTGATCGTACACACTGCGGTTGTCCGACACTGTTGTCGTAGCAGTTATCCCAGCACGGCATGCACTCGCCTTTGAACTTCCTGAATCAGATCAGCGGGCAAAGGGCCGGCGGCAGCGGCAGCGACGTTTTCCGCCAGATGTTCAAGACTGGCAGTGCCCGCAATCACGCTGTGATGCGATGCATAAGACAACGTGCAGCGAAGAATAAACTGCGCTCGGCTGCTTCCCGACGGTACCAGTTCGTCCAGCTGCGCTCGTTGCCAGATGTCGTTCAGAGCCGGCCGCTGAATCTGAGCATCCGGTCCGCCCTGCGCTATTCCACCACGCACGATCACACCACACCCCTGCGCGATGGCCTGGGCAATACAGTCCGAATGCTGGGGCTGCAGACAGGACCACGGCACCTGCACCGTATCAAAGACCCCCAATTGCAATAATCGAGGCAGCTCAGGCAACGATGATGAAATCCCCAGCCAGCGAATTGAGCCCTGCTTCCGAAACGTCTGCAGCAGCTCGATCAGACCGGATTGCTGCAGCGTCTCCGCGGAGCCTCCATGAAACTGCAGGATGTCAATCACATCGGTCTGCAGCCGCTGCAGACTTGTTTCCAGATTCCTGCGTACAACTTCCACAGTCCACGTATGGCGTATCTCAAGCTGATCCGCGTGCTGCAGCGGGTCACAGCCACATTTCGTTGCCAGCAGAAACTGAGCACGTCGATGCTTCAAAAATCGCCCAATCCGCTCCTCCGACAAGCCATAATCCGGCGCGGTATCGATCAGATTGATCCCCGCATCCAGAGCTGCATTCAGCACACGTTCCGCCTGAGCATCATCAACGACCCTGACGCCCCATGTCCGCGGCCCGCGCAGCCCCATGCTGCCAAATCCCAGCCGAGAAACAGCGAACTGCGTTTTTCCAAGTGTGCTGAAGTGCATGCAGAGATCCGGTCAGAAGAGCAGCGACAGAGACGAAACCATTCAGGTGAGTAATTCCGCGATCGGCTCCCCGTCACGCACCAGCGTAATCGGTCGCCCCACATTGGCCTGAAACTCTGTCTTCGGATCGATACCCAGACTTTGATAGAACGTAGCAGCCAGATCGTCGGGAGTCAGCGGTCGGTCGGTCGGCTCTTCGGCACGCTCATTCGTGCTGCCCACCACGGTGCCTGAGCGAATGCCGCCACCAGCCAGCAGAGAACACATTGCTCGAGCCCAGTGGTCACGTCCGGCATTCCCATTGATTTTCGGCGTGCGGCCGAATTCTCCGGTCACCAGCACCGAGGTCGTCTGCAGCAGACCACGCTGCTGCAACCGCTGCAGAAATGCCGACAGCCCCTGATCAAAAGGCGGTAACAATCGTCCGGCCAGCGAATTGAAGTTATCCTGGTGAGTATCCCAGCCCTCAAGGATCACCGTCACAAATCGGACCCCGGCTTCAATCAACCGAGCTGTCATCAGCAGGGACTGTCCGAATTCGTGCCTGCCAAAACGCTGCGATTCAGCATCCGTCTCCTGCCGCAGATCCAGAGCATCTCGACAGCGCGGTGAACTGATCAGCTCAAACGCCTGCTGTGAGTACCGGTCCAGACTGCGGACCTGATCGTCCAGCGTTTCGATACCCCGATAAAAAATGTCCAGGTCGCGAGTCAATGCGGCCCGTGTTCGGTAGCGTTCGATCGTCATACCGTCGCCCAGCGAGATTCCGCGCATCCGGAATGGCTGACCATACTGTGGCTTTTCACCCGTCGACAGTGGCCCATATTCAGGCCCAAGAAATCCGGCATCACCCAGCGATTCATCAATGGAAATAAACCGGGGCAGATCTGCGGGGCCCTGCATCTGATGACTGACGACGCTGCCAAACAACGGGTAATGCACGGTCTGTCCCGGACGATTGCCCGTCAGCAGATAACTGGTGCCGATCCCATGATCAGCCAGGTTATGAGTGATCCCGCGGACGAGGGACCAGCGATCTGCAATCTGCGCCAGCTGCGGCAAATGCTCGCAGATGTCCAGCCCGGGCACGCGAGTTTGAATGGGGGCAAACTGGCCTCGGAATTCCGCTGGCGCCTGAGGCTTCAGATCAAAGGTATCCTGATGCGATGGCCCGCCACGCAGAAACACCAGCACACCGGACCGCTCAGTGGCCCCCGCAACCGCAGAGGCCTGCAGCAGCTGGCTAAAACTGAGCCCGGCCGTCAGGCTGCCAAGCCTGAGCATGGCACGTCGCGAACAGCCGTGATTGCGTCCAGATGTCACTTGCCCGGGTTGCACGCTGATTTCCCCATTCAGTCAATGATTCAACAGAAACTCTTTCGTATTCAACAGGCTCCAGAGCAGATCTTCCAGACCTGCGGCCGGAGTTTCAGCCTGCAACAGATGCCGCAACGCACGCTGCCTTTCACCATCAGCCGGCTTGCGACCATACGCTCGCAACCAGGCCTCAGTGATCAATTCGTGCAGACCGTTTTCGTCAACAGCTGACTGCTGTCGCACCGCCATCAACCAGCCACTTTCTTCAAGCGCCAGATGCACCAGAGGATCGTTCTGCCGAAAAACGGACTGCAGCAGTGAGGGCTGATTGACGCGTTCACAGTCACAGGCCACAGCACGCTCCGGCTTGCCAAACACATGCATCGCCCACGTCCCTGCCATCCGCATGGAAAGGTGACCGGTCGCTCGCCGCGTCAGATCTGTGCGAATCTGCCGCTGACGATCGTGAGCCACAAGCACCTGCCGCATCCCGTCATACACGACCTCTGCTGGTAATCGTCGAGGTATGGCACGACTGAAATTGCGACGATCGGCGGAATTCGATGCGTTCGGCAGACAGCTGCGCTGCCAGACGGCAGAGACCGTGATTTCCCGCAGCAGCCACCTGATATCATAGTTGCGACGAATAAATTCGCTGGACAGCCAATCCAGCAGTTCCGGATTGGAAGCGGGATTTGCCGGATTCAGATCATCCGGCGGATCCACCAGCCCCACATGGAAGCAGGCGGCCCAGACTCGATTCACGAACGCCCGCGCGAACCACGGATTCTGCGGGTCACGAATCCACCGCACAATCGGTTCGCGAGGATCTTCATGAGGCAGAATTGTGATTTCACCCGAACGCAGCAGTGGGATAGTTAAAGGAGCCTGCCGCGGAGCCACATAAACTTCTCTCCACGGAATCACCTGCCCCGCTCGGGCTTTCGCCAGGGCTTCCGGATTCACTGCCGCTCCTTCACCACCATTGCCAGCCCGCATGCCCACGCGCTCCGCCATCTGCCGATATTCGGCCCGCGCGTCTTCAGCAACGCCATACTGGACAGGCTCAAAAAATCGACTGAACTGCTGAAAATCATCCCGTGTCCACTGATCGAACGGATGCTTATGGCATTCAGCACACTGCAGGCGGATTCCGAGGAAGGCGTGTGCCACCGACAAGGCCTTGTCGGTGGGCTTTTCCAGCGTCCGACGACTCCAGAAATGCGGCATCGTCCCCCGATCAGTGAACGACTGAGCAGACGCTTCGTGAAAGTACCCGGATGTCACTGTTGAATAGTCCGCGAAGGACTGTCCGGCAGTCCGACTGGTGGCCAGCAGAATGTCGGCCGCCAGCTGATCCCACGGCTGATTCCGCCGCAGTCGCTGGTAGATCCACATGTACCACTGCTCGGCAAATTCCTGCCCTAATTCAGCCTGTTGAGCCGGGTTGCAGCCGGTAAAATCGCATAATCTGGTGGCCCACCATGCAGCCATCTCAGGACGCTGCAGCAACTCATCGATTTTGCGGACTCGCTTATCACCCGCCGGATCCGGATCTGCCAGAAACTGCAGGACCTCGTCTGAAGACGGGAGCGTACCAGTCAGGTCGATACTGGCACGACGCAGGAATTCCGTGTCAGAACAGATCGGGGACGGCACCAACCCCAGTAGTTTCAGACGCGCATTCACCAGCGTATCAATCTGACCGGCAGGCGGATCGCTGGGCCAGTCCGGTTGCGGACGCTGTGGATCCATCACAATCACCGGCAACGCCGCCACCGCATTGTCATAAAACGCGATGACATGAGTATCACCGAAGCCAACCCCCGCGACCCTGCCGTCTTCCGTCACGCTGGCCACCGCGTCATCGTTGGTACGGAAGCGAGTCAGACAGGTTACGTCCTCACGCAGACCATCCGACCAGACAGCGTGAACACTGACATCATCAGAGCTGCCAATGGCCGTCCATGCGAAGGACCGTGGCTGCAGTTCCAGCCGCACAATTGATCGGGACGACCCAATACCGGGGGCCCCGGCTGCCACCCAGCGCTGCAGCAGATTCTGTTGCCACGATCCAGGCTGCAGTAACTGCCCACCTTCGTGCTCGATCAATAATCCAGCCTTCTGCAGAATCAAACTGTCGGCCGGTTGGCCGACATTGATGCGTTTTCCGGGGATGGATCTGGCAGTACCCGTGAGGGCCGAATGATCTGCGGCAAAATCGTGGCCGAACAGCGACAGAGAAAATCCGCCTCGCCCCTGAAATGATCCATGACAGGCCCGGCCGTTACAGCCCAGTCGTCCCACAAGTGGCATGACGTGTCGCTGAAAGTCAGGGATCTCAGGACCCGTTGACTGCGAGAAACGTTGACTGGCCTCCGGCAGGACGGTGTCATCCTGTGCAGGGACAGCGCAAGCATTCAGCCAGACGGTCGCGAACGTCAGCAGAAGCAGACAGCGAACCATGACTCACTCGACCTTCTTCAACCATTCCGCCACAAAGTCCAGGTGTTCGCCGCCATTGTGAAACGCCTCAACCTCAATTCGGTCACCCGGTTTCAGGCTCACGAGGACATCAAGCCATTTGTCGGAAATACGCCGGACAGTGAACTGCCGACCACGGCACGATTCCGTATCCTTCGCCTTGTTTTCCTGCCACGTTCGAGTGACCTGTTCGGCTTTCAACACCAGCTCACCACGTTCCAGATCACGACTGACAAGCTGCCCACGCAGAATCCCGCGAAACCCCTGCATTCCGGCCGGGAAACCTGTTGTCTGGCCGGACTTCTGTGGCTCTGACGAGCTGCCGTCGGGACGAGGCGATTCAGCGGTGACCTTCGTTGCGAAGTCGATGACCGTGAAGTGATCACTCTGAGGCACACGATGCAACACACCCGCCCGAATTGTGTCGCCCGCCTGCAGTTGCTGCCACGGCTCGGACATCTTCGCCCAGAACCCGGCAAGGACAAAACTGTGCCCGACCGCCTGCTTTGCGTCCTTAGCGCGATTGCGATCGTTCGTGGATTCAATCTGCGTCACTTTGATGATCAGCTCTTTGTGGTCGGCATCTTTGCGTTCAATGGTGCCCTGGATTACGCCTGCGAATCCGCGAAAGTCTGCGGGCGGAACAGGATGATCCTCGGGCTTGAACGCCGGAACTTTGCGGAGCCATTCACCAGGGAAGGTCAATGTGGAACCACCGCGATGCTGAGCCTCAAACTCAAGTGTTTCCCCAGGCTTGATCAACAGCAGCTGGTCCAGCCATTTTCCGGTGATGCCGTCAACCATCAACGTGCGACCGACAGCAGCACGCGGATTGCTGGCCTTATTGTTTTCCCAGACACGCGACACATAGTCGACCTGGACGGTAAAGGTGCCCTGTTCAATGTCCCGCTGCAACAGACGACCAATCAGCATACCACGGAACTGCTGCAGTGGTTGCGGAATCTGAGTTGAATCGGCCTGCGCCGAGTTCGCCGGGGTGGATTCATCGACAGCGACCGCGCTGCAGAACGCCGGAACCAGTGAGACAAACAGAGCGCTGAACAGCGACAACAGACGCCGCGTTGCAGTCATGGAAAGACCCCTGTGGCAGGAAGTAGAGGCCGTCTGCGCAGGAGCAGGACGGCGGTGGGACTTGGTGGTGAATTCTCGAGTGTGCTCGGAAGTGACGCAAGCTGGAAAGCCCGGGAACCAGAGGAAATTCGCTGGGTCATCACGGTTCGGGTGTTTTCCCCGGGGATACAATGGATCCGGTCGGCAGGACGAATTCCGTGACTGGGTGCGGTTAGTCAAAGATCGGGGACGCCAGAGCAAGAACACGGCGGCGCAGCGGTGAATTGCGGTCCACAAGCGAGTGCGCATGGGAGGCGTGCGGTTTGACGGTCGCGAATGGCCATTTGGTGTGGCGGGGAAAAGGATTCGTGAGGGAGGTGCGGCTCGGCAGGAGCCTCGCCCTCCCAAGGGTAGC